>JANMZO010000155.1:0-1786 GCA_031383405.1 Acidimicrobiia bacterium
CAACCAAAACGGCCCGATCAGAGTGTTCACCAACGCCCCGCTGACGCTGCGTGATCTCTATAGCGGGAACATCAGCGACAAGACGTTCGTCGTCTTCGAAGACGAGCGGTACACCTTCGCTCAGACGTACCAGCAGGCCGCCAGGATCGCCCGGATCCTGATCGACGACTTTGGCGTACGCAAGGGCGACCGGGTCGCCATCTCGATGCGGAATTTCCCGGAATGGGTCATGGCCTTCAGCGCGATCACCTCGATAGGCGCGATCGCCGTCGCCATGAACTCGCTCTGGCAGCCCGAGGAGATGGAATATGGCTTGACCGACAGCGGGGCCAAGGTCCTGTTCGCCGATCAGGAACGCCTCGACCGCCTGGCGCACTGCTCGCCCGAACTTCAGATCGCGGTGGTCGCTGTTCGACCATCCGGTCCCACGTCCGCGCTGACGGTTCTCCGCGATCGTCTGGCTGGCTTGGGCGAGGTGCCCATGCCCGACGCCGACATCGACGCGGACGACCCCGCCACGATCTTCTACACCTCGGGATCGACCGGGCATCCGAAGGGCGTGCTTCAGACGCACCGAAATATCGTAAGCGCGCTTTTCTCTTGGGAACTTGATGCCAGGGTCGCGAACTTCCGTTCGGCCACCGCTGCGCCCGTCGCCCCGACCCCGCCAAAGTCCGCCGGCGAGTCCGCCGGCGACCCGGAACCGTCGACGCCGTCTCCACAGGCCGCCACCCTGTTGGCTGTTCCGCTGTTTCATGCCACTGGCTCCCACGGCGTGTACCTGCAGTCGTACCGGGCCCAGCGCAAGCTGGTTTCGATGTACAAGTGGGATCCCGAGGTTGCGGCCATGCTCATCGAGCGGGAGCGCATCAATTCGTTTGTCGCTCCGTCAGCCATCACGGGTGATCTGGTGCGCGTAGCCAGGACCAGCAATCGCGATCTCACGTCACTGCGGATGGTCGGCGGAGGTGGAGCCGCTCGCGCCCCCGAGCAGGTCCGACAAATCGACGCTTCATTCAAAAGGGCCAGACCGAACACCGGTTGGGGCATGACCGAGACCAACGCAATCGGCACAGGCATCGCCGGCCAGGATTACGTCGATCGACCCGAGAGCGCCGGTCAATGCTCGGCAATCATGGATCTGAAGGTCATCGACGACCGGGGCAACGAGCTTCCGACCGGGCAGCGCGGCGAACTTCTCGTACGGGGCACGTGCCTGTTCCCTGGATATTGGAACAGGCCCGAGGTGAACGAGGAAGTGTTTCTCAACGGCTGGTTCCGCACGGGCGACGTCGCCTACATCGACGCCGAAGGCTTCTTGTACATAGTCGACCGGATCAAGGACCTCATCATCCGGGGCGGCGAGAATATCGGCTGTGGACAGGTGGAGGCGGCACTGATGATGCACCCTGACGTCCACGAAGCGGCGGTCTATGCCGTCCCCGACGAGCGACTCGGCGAGGAGGTCGGCGCGACGATCTACGCGGATCGTTCGATCAACCTCGACGAATTGCGGGAGTTCCTGCTGCAGCATCTGGCCCGCTTCGAGGTACCCCGCTACATCGCCACATCCGAGACCGCGCTGCCGAGAACGGCGTCGGGAAAGATTCTCAAGCGGCAACTCCGCGAAGAAGCGAGTGCGAAGCTCTGAGACGAAAATGGGTTGAGTGGTCGCGAGGTGTGGGCGCGCGAAGCGGGGTCGGGGCGTAGCCTCGACGGGTTTGTGGTGGTAGGTGGGCTTGGGGTTAGGCGGCTGGTTCGAGGGTGACGGTCTGGCCGAGTCGTC
>JANMZO010000173.1:0-9119 GCA_031383405.1 Acidimicrobiia bacterium
GCGAATTCGCGACGGCGGCGGGTCACTGAACGATTCAACGAATTAAACATTTAACGCTTTAACGAACCATGCGTGCCGTGAAACAAATCATTTCGAGCGAATACGTCGCCCGCCTGAATTCCTCTCCGTTCTTCATCGTGGTGGACTACACCGGGTTGAAGGTCGGCCCCATGACGGAACTGCGCAAACGCCTGCAAAAGGCGGGCGCGGAAATTCACGTCGTCAAGAACACCATTTTCCGCATCGCGGCGAAGGAAGCCGGAGTCGCCGATCTCGGTGACTCGCTGGCGGGGCAGGTCGCCGTGGTCACCGGACAACGCGATGTCTCCGCGGCGGCGAAGGTGCTGAAGACATTCTCGTCTGAATTCGAGAAGCCAAAGACGCGCTTTGGTTTTCTGAACAATCAGCGGATCGAGTCGGCCGATGCGCTCGCCATCCTTGCCGGCGTAGGGGAGGGCGTGGAGTGTGTAACGAAGCGCGTTGAGCCGCGCCCGCTTTTTGCAGTCGGACTTCACAACGACCCAGGGAGCATCCGGAGTGTCCGTGTGAAAGAACATCTCCTCTTTCGCAACGGTGTAATCGTCCCACTTGTCAAGCGACGCGAGGTCGACAGGGGAAAGCTTCCACTGCTTGAGCGGATGGGTCTTGCGCTCGACGAAACGCCGTCGTTGCTCGGCCTGACTGACCGAGAACCAGAGTTTGATGACGTGGGTGCCACTGCGGATGAGGTTGCGTTCGAACTCCGGTGCCTGGCGGAGGAACTCCAGATATTCGTGTTGCGTACAGAATCCCATTACCCGTTCAACGCCAGCCCGGTTGTACCAGGACCGGTCGAACATCACGATCTCCCCTCGGGTCGGCAAATGCTGCACGTACCGTTGGAAGTACCACTGACCCCGTTCCGGTTCGGTCGGTTTCTCAAGGGCGACGACGCGGGCACCGCGGGGATTGAGATGCTCCATGAACCGTTTGATCGTGCCTCCCTTCCCCGCCGCATCGCGACCTTCGAACACGATGACCACCCGCTGCCCCGTGTCCTTCACCCAGGCCTGCAACTTCAGCAGTTCCACCTGGAGTTGGTACTTCTGACGCTCGTAGCTCTTTCTCGACATGAGGTTTTTATACGGGTACGTACCATTGGTTTGACTCTCGACCAGCTCGTCGTCGGGACTGAGCGGTGGAGTTCCAAACAGGTCCTCTCCTGTGTCGAAGACAGCAGAACCCACGTACTTCGAATCGTCGATCCCAAGGCCGCGCAGCGTTGCCGCGAGCCAGCCGGCGATGGTCGCGCGGTCGGCGTTGTTCGCTTCCTTGAGCAGATCCTGGACCACTGCCACGATGGAACCCCGGGCACCATCGGTCGATTGCTGGATTTCGTGACGTTCGATCCCTTCTTCGGTGAGCACCGGTGAACTGTCGCCCTCCGATGTGGGCCGTGGTCGAGTTCGGGGCCGCGCTGATGATGTGCGCCCTGACGGTTTCCTCGACTGCGCGGAACTGACGCCCGCGGCCTCGCTCGGGGCGGTTTTCTTCTGCTTGGGAAGCGACGCTCTGGCCATCGGCCCGATCATAGGGGAACCCGGAAATCTGCCCCGGGAACCCGTGTCTACGCGTGCGGTTCGAATGCGGCCCCGGAGCGTCCGCGTCGTGGCCCGGTTCGGACCGGCTATCTCGGTCGCCGAATACCGCGTCGTTCACCCCTCTCGCCGGAAAATGGGTAAAGCGACCCTGGGAAGCGCGTCCGAAGGCCGGTAGAGTTGCCTTTCCGGAGAACTGAGCACAGTGTTCAGGGCTGGATGTTCACTCACCCGGCGGTCGTAGCCGGTAGGTAGTGTCGGGGAGGTAGCAGTGGTCAATCACGATCTTGCGGAACGAGGGACGAACCCCGGCCCGACCATGTCCCGACTTCGACCGAACCTCCAGATCGACCATCTGGCCCTCGGAACGCTCAACCGCCTACGCCTGCGGCCAGGCCTGCCATCGCGTTTTGACGCAACGGCTCCCGAGCCCGGTCGGATCGCCTTCGATGATCAACGCGAGGTCCTCGAAACCGAGGCGCGTTTCATCGCGCAGGAGCGCGCGTGTGTGCAGTCCATGGTCGCTTCAGCGCCGTCGGATCCTGGATTGTTCATCGACTGGTTCGAATCGCTTCGTGAAATCGGGCCCGGTCAGAACGACCCGCTCTTTGAGTATCTGGCCGAGGAAGCCACGTTCGAGGAACTCCGCTGGTTCATCCGCCAGGAGGTGGCCGGAGAAGCCGGATTCGAGGACCTGGTGGCGCTGACCCAGCTGAAGATGCCACAACGGGCGAAGCTTGAGCTGGCCCTCAACTATTGGGACGAAATGGGGCGGGGGAAACCGGCGGCGATGCACGGTCCGCTGCTTGACCGCCTCGCACGGGTCCTCGGAGTGGAGGCCACACCGCCCGAAGAGATTGTCTGGGAGGCTCTTGCCGTGGCCAATCTCATGGTGGCGATGGCGTTCGATCGGCGGTACGCCTTTCACTCGATCGGGGCGCTCGGAGTGATCGAGCTGACTGCCCCCACCCGGGCCGTGAGGGTGGTTCGTGCATTCGACCGACTTGGGGTCGACTCCGAAGCCAGCTTCTATTTCAGACTCCACGCTTCCATCGACATCCGGCATTGGGCCGGCTGGCGCAAGAATGTTCTTACGTCCGTGTTGGCCGACCATCCTGACATCACCTGGTGTCTGGCGGAAGGGGCGCTCATGCGGCTCCGCGCCGGCGCCCGAACCTTCGACCGCTATCGAGCCGAACTCGGACTCGGCTCGCGACAGTTGGGAATCGAACCATCGCGGTCATGACCCGATGTTTTGTCGTCGGCACCGGAAGTTTCGCCCGTTCGTGTATCGCTCGGCTGGTGAGCGCCGGATGGTCGGTTGCCGGGCTGTACTCTCCCGACGGGTCGCTGGCTGACAGATGGCCGAACCTCGTTCATGTGCCGACTCCGGAAGACGTCCGCTCGGCCCTCGTCGAACAGTCGGTCGAGGTTCTGTTCAGTCTCAACAACCCCTGGATCATTCCGGCGTCGGTCCTTGAGCTCCCCGGTCTCGTCACCATTAACTACCACGACTCTCCGCTGCCCGACTATGCCGGCCTCCACGCGACAAGTTGGGCCCTCCTGCACGGCGAAGAGTCGCATGCGATCACCTTTCACATGGTCACGCCTGTCGTCGACGCCGGTGACATCGTGTTGCAGCGGACGGTGCCGATCGAGGCGACCGACACGGCGTACACGCTCAACGCCCGCTGCTTCGAGACGGCGCTCAACGCCTTCGACGACCTGTTGGCGTCCGCAGGGCACCCTGCCACGTTTCCCCGGGTGAGGCAGTCGTCGGCCACCGGGAGCTACTTCGGCCGTCGCGATCGCCCACCCCGCGCCGGTGTGCTCGACTTCTCCAAACCATCCATCGCGACCATCCGGCTTGTACGCGCGCTTAGCTTTGGACCGACACCCAACCCTCTGGTTCTCCCCAAACTGTTTGTGGGACGGTCGCACGGGAGCATGACGTTCCTGACCGTCGCGAGGGTCGAGTCGGTGCAAACCCACTCGACAACGGGTCCCGGCGCGATAATTGAACTCGGCAACGACACTCTCGTCGTCGGCACCGCCGACGGTGCGGTGCGCTTGACCGGTTTCACGGCGCTCGACGGTTCGGCGGTTCAACTCTCCACGGCGATGTCCGACGCGGGTCTCGCGATCGGCGACCTTCTCCCCGGACTCAGTCTCGAGGTGGCCGAAGACCTCTCCGCTTACACACGCGACACCGCGGTATCGGAGCCCTTCTGGGTCTCACGGTTGCGTTCCACTGCGGTTCCCGCGCCGCCGTTCGAACTCGGCCCGGTCAGCGACAAGGGGCAGGAGTGCCCGCCGAAACGCGACCCGGGCGACTCGGTTCCATCGCCGTTACCGGCGTTTGCCGATGCCGTTGCCGTATCGGCGAAGTCGGCCCTACCCGGATCGTCCGCGACGCCGCGTTCTTTTGCGGCGGCTTGCGTGGCGGCGTTCTTCCTTCGCCTCGCCGACGTGGATCCCGAAAACGATGAGTGGGTCGACTTCGGTTCGGTCGTCCCGCTTCCACAGGATCACCTGGCCGCAGTGTTCGCGAGGTGTGTCCCGTTGCGGATCCCTACAGCTCCGGGGTGTTCTTTCGAAGAGTTCCACCGGATGTTCACGGAGGAACGCGACCGTGTGCGTCGCCAAGGGAGCTACGCGTATGACGCGTTCCCCCGATATCCCGACCTACGTGCGAAGCATCGACCGCACTACAGCATCGCGATCTCCGATGATGGGGCGGGTCCTTGCGATCTGAATGTTGACGCGGACCTGACCATCCACCTCGCGATCGACGGAGATGCGACCGTTGACCATGCCGGTCGACTGACCCCGTGGCAGATCGGCCAGATCGACCGGGGCCTCGCGACATTCGCCGCCGAAGCATGGCTCCACCCGGGCCGCGCGGTCGCCCAGATCGCGCTGGTCGAACCTGCCGTACACACCCGGATCGCGTCGTGGAACAGGACTCAGGCACCCATTCCGGAGCGCTGTGTCCATACGATGTTCGAAGACACCGCGTCGCGGATGCCCGACGCGCCAGCGCTCCGCTTCGCCGGGCGCTCGCACAGTTACCGGGAGGTCAACGAGTTGAGTGACGCTCTGGCGCGTCGACTCATTGGTTCGGGAGTGTCGCGAGGTGATGTCGTGGCTATCAGCTTCGAGCGGTCGGCCGCGATAGTCATCGCGATGCTCGGCGTGATGAAGGCGGGCGCCGCGTACCTGCCGATAGATCCAACGCATCCCGCGGAGCGGGTGCGCGCCATCTTCCACGACGCCGACGTCCGCCGGTTCCTCACATCGGAGGCTGTCGCGTCCAGCAATGCATTCACCGGGGTCAGTCGCGATCTCGTCGACATCGACTCGCTACTCGATGACCCGACTCCGACTGCCGCTGTCGTCGCCCGTGTGAATGCGGACCCACCCCTGCCGGGGGACCTGGCGTACGTGATTTACACATCGGGGTCTTCCGGCACGCCGAAGGGTGTCGAGATCCGCCATCGGGGCCTGGTGAACCACAGTCTTGCGATCGCCGCCAACTACGGCCTCGGCCCCGGCGGTCGACTGCTCTTTTCCGCGTCGATGAGCTTCGACGTGGCGGCCGAACAGATTTTTCCGGCGTTGTTCAGCGGCGCGGAAATCGTGGTTCGGCCCGAAGACCTGTTCGATTCGTTTGCGCGGTTCTCCTCGTTCGTAGGAGACGAGAACATCACCGCGCTGGTGCTACCGACCGCCTTCTGGCACGAATGGGTTCGTGAGCTCGAACGTACCGACGCCAGCGTAATGCCGGCGCTTCGATCGCTGAGTGTCGGCACCGAGAAGGCGCTCGGCACCGCACTGGAGGCGTGGCAGCGACGCACCGCCGGGCGGGTCAGGTTCTTCCAGGGCTACGGCCCGACCGAGACCACGATCACCTGCACCATGCTGATCCACGACGGCGGTGCCGTCGACCCGGACCGTCCGCTGTCGATCGGGCGACCTCTGCCGAACATGACCGCGCATATTCTTGACCGCAACCTGCAACCGGTCCCACTCGGGGCCAGCGGGGAGTTGCTCATCGGCGGTGTCGGCCTCGCCCGCGGCTACCGGAACAACGCGGTGCTGACGGCGGAACGGTTCATCGCCTCTCCGTTCGATACCGAGGAGGTGCTGTACCGCACAGGGGACCTGGCGCGGTTCGTCGGGTCGGGTGAGATCGTCTTCCTGGGTCGGCGCGATTTCCAGGTGAAGGTTCGCGGCTTTCGCGTCGAGCTTGGTGAGATCGAACAGGCGCTGCGCCTCCATCGGGGTGTGGACGAGGCAGCTGTTGTGCTCCGGGATGATTATGGAACGCCCGAGCTGATTGGCTATGTGGTGGCCGATCACGCGGTGTCGATCGCCGAGATCCTGGCATCGTTGGCGGCGCAGCTTCCGGACTACATGGTTCCCCGCACGCTCGTGCGCCTCGAGCAGTTTCCGAAAACGACGAATCAGAAGGTCGACCGTCGGGCTCTGCCCCGACCTCCCCGGGCCGATAGTTCTGAGGTGGTCGACGCTCGCACCCCGATCGAGCGCGCCCTGATCGGCATGTGGTCCGCCCATCTCGGAGACGGCGTTTCGTTCGGTGTGACTGAGGAGTTCTTCGCGCTCGGCGGCGACTCGCTTCGGTGCCTGGCGATGCTGGCCGAGGCGGAGCGTCGGTACGGTCGCAGTGTTCCTCTCAGTGCGTTCGTGGCCCGACCGACCATCGAGTTCCTCGCTGACCTGCTGGGCGATCCGTCGTCGGTGATGGAGGCGCCCATCGTCGTGCGCGTACAAGCTGGTACTTCTCCTAAGCCCCTGTGGCTGGTGCATCCGGTGGGTGGGCACGTGATCTACGCCGAGCGGATCCGTCGTTCGATGGGTCCGGAGCAGACGATCCTTGGACTGCAGGCCCGCGGCCTCGACGGTCGGTCTGAACCTCTCGACACCGTCGAAGCAATGGCCGAACTCTACGTGGAACATATGCGCGCAGAACAACCCGAAGGACCGTACTTCGTAGCCGGTCCCTCGATGGGTGGCCTCATCGCGTTGGAGATCGCTCAACGTCTGATTTCCGAGGGACAGGAAGTCGCGATGCTGGCCATGATTGACACGTTCGGTCCCGGTTACCCGAGTCCCACATCGAGGCTGCGGAAGCTTCGGGATCAGCTGGAGACCATTCGGTCGGTAGCCGGTTGGCGAAACAGGGTCCGGCTGGCCCGTGACCGTTGGGACGGTCATCGTGAGCCGGGCGGAACGTCCTTCCGGTCCAGTCGGCTCTATGTGGGAATTGACGCTGCGGTGGCCCCGGACGGCGTCTCGGCCGACGTGAAGGGCTTCATCGACCGGGTCTCCTCCGCCAACGAACGCGCCACTGCGTTGTATTGCCCCTTGAAGTATCGCGGACGAATTCATCTGATCCGGGCGGCATCGACGATGGAGTGGTCCGGCATGAGATTCGAGGCGGAGCTCAACGGATGGGGCTCGATCGCTGTCGGAGGGGTCGACTGCCTCACGGTTCAGTGCACGCACTTCGAACTTGTCGATCGACCGCCGGCGGAAGTGGGCCGCGCCCTGCAGGAAACGATGAACCGTCAATCGGCGACGGTCGATCTCCCTCCGGATCTGGCCCGGATCAATCCGCTTGCCCGCTGACCGCCCGCTCCGAGCGTTCTTTCGGTCCCCGGTTCAGGTGGTGATGAAATCGCCAACGCGCGGATCGGCCATCTCGTCCCGGAAGCGGTCGTAGCTGAGTGTCCATCCTGCCGGGATGCCGTCCTTGTCGAGATACCAGCTGCGGCAGCCGGTCATCCATACGGTTTTCGTGGCCGCCTCGCGACGTTCCCGCTCAAACGCTTCCAGCGCCTCCGGTTTCGGATCAATGTCCCGGTAGCGGCCCTCGATCATCGGCTCCATCAGACGCCTGAATCTCGGGGCCCGGGGCGTACCACCGGCTCCAGTCGGGGTTGCGGGCGAAGGAGTAGGTATAGGAGTGCGCAGGTACGTCACATGACAGGCCCGGGTAGGTGTTCTCCCGCCACGTCCCGCCAATGCGGTCGGCCTTTTCATAGACCACGTGATCGATTCCGCGCTCGGCCAGTTTGATTCTTGATAAAATCAAATTCTTGACGAAGTCCACTATTTGTGTTCGTATGGTTCCATGAAACGGCCTGAGCAGCTTCTACGCCAACACGGCTTGCAGATCACCGCCCAGAGGCTTGCGGTGTTGAAGGGAGTGTCGGCCCGCCCTCACGTCACCGCAGACGCGTTGGCCGAGGATGTTCGAGCCAGTATCGGGTCGATTTCTCGTCAAGCCGTCTACGACACGTTGGGCGTGCTGGTCGAAAAGAACGTCGTCCGTCGGATCCAACCGGCCGGGTCCGCGGCCCGCTACGAGGACCGGGTGGATGACAATCACCACCACCTGATCTGCCGGGTTTGCGGCATGACCTTCGACATCAACTGCGCGGTCGGAGCGAGGCCCTGCCTCACGGCCGACGATGACCACGGTTTCGAGATCGACGAAGCCGAGGTCATCTACTGGGGCCGGTGCGCGACGTGTCGCACGGCGGCCGGTCCGGTTTAGCGACCCCTTTCCCCTCGGTAGTACCCACAACCCACCCCCAAACGCACATGCCAGGAGTAACAATGAGCGAGCAACATGCCGTCGAAATCAACAGCACCGAAAACAACAGCACCGGGGGCGGGTGCCCCGTGATGCACGGTTCCCACGCCGCCCACACGGCGGTCGGTACAGCGGCCAATGAACACTGGTGGCCGAATCAGCTGAGCCTCCGGATGCTTCACCAGAACTCACCGATGGCGAGTCCCATGGGCCATGATTTCGACTACGCAGCCGCATTCAAAACCCTCGATCTCGCTTCCGTGAAGCAGGATCTCACCGGGTTGATGACGTCGTCGCAGGACTGGTGGCCGGCCGACTACGGCCACTACGGACCGTTCTTCATTCGCATGGCCTGGCACAGCGCCGGCACTTACCGGATTCACGATGGCCGGGGTGGCGCGAGCAGCGGTACGCAACGTTTCGCGCCACTCAACAGTTGGCCCGACAACGGCAATCTCGACAAGGCCCACGCCCTCCTCCTGCCCATCAAGCAGAAGTACGGCCGCAAGCTCTCCTGGGCCGACCTGATGGTCCTCGCCGGCAACGTGGCACTGGAGTCGATGGGATTTGCGACGTTCGGCTTCGCGGGCGGCCGCGAAGACGTGTGGGCTCCCGAAGAGGACATCTACTGGGGTCCGGAAACCACGTGGCTGGGCGACGAGCGTTACCGCGGCGACCGTGAACTCCTGAACCCGCTCGGCGCGGTCCAAATGGGACTGATCTACGTGAACCCGGAGGGGCCCAACGGCAACCCCGACCCGCTCGCATCGGCCCGCGACATCCGCGAGACGTTTGCCCGTATGGCGATGAACGACGAAGAGACCGTCGCACTCGTTGCCGGTGGACACACGTTCGGCAAAGCCCACGGTGCCGGTGATCCGGCCCTGGTGGGTCCCGAACCCGAGGCCGCGCCGATCGAG
>JANMZO010000383.1:0-4568 GCA_031383405.1 Acidimicrobiia bacterium
TGAGATTCGATCAAGCGAACAGCCGACGTACGCAGTTCGTCGACAGCGAAGGTCCGCGCGTCGACGAATAAGCTTTCCATCGATCCGGCACCTGTGAACCGGATCGCATCGAGGACGCTCGGTGCCCATTTAGCCCAAACAGCTTCCGGCAGTGCCCGGTACACCGCCCTCCGGCGAGACCGGAGGAGGATGAGCGCATGCACCCCGGAACGTGACGGATGATGCAAAACGGGCTTGCCCAGCCATTCGTCGGGCTGACTCGCCGCGCCGTTTACGTAGCGTTCTGCTGCCTGGACGAAGTGTTCTTGAGTAGCGACGCTTAGAGCGGTCCAACGCTCGCTCTGCTCGAAATCGACATCGGCAGGAATCGAGGCGCTGCGGCCGTCGAGAGGTATGGCGAGCAGCAAATCAGCAGCCCAAAAACCGTCGAGTTCCCCATCGTCAACTCGGACGAGCTCCCGGGCGATCGAATTCTCCACCTCCTCGTTTGTCGGACCCGCCTCGAGTTGGCGGCGCCGTGAACGCCAAACTTGTCGGCGTGGATCGTCTACGCGGCGCGATCCGAGCCAGAACTGAAGTTGTACCCGGACCGGATTGCTCTCCGGAAACGCAAGCAGGTCCTCTCGGCATGACTCGACGTCAGGCGTGAACAGTCGGACTGCGAGCTGCGCCGAAGCGGCGCTCAGTTCGGGCGAGTGGGTGCCGGCGATAGTCGCCAGCCATCCAAAGTCCTCGGGGCGACACACACCAGCGGCAGGCCCGTAAGCCAAGCTGTAGACGAGATCTGTCTCGCCGGAGCGTAAGCCCTCTGCAAGCACATGAAGAAGAACGGCGCGGCGACGTCCCGCGTCAGCGAGCGGGTCCGAGCTCTCTTGTCGTCCATGCGAACTGATTAGAGGCTCGTGGGCTTGCACTCGACGCCAGATCAGGCGCGCGAGTACCGAGTCGTGCTCGCCGTCAGTCGCTTCGCATGCCAATGTCACGATCCGGTCGACGAGGCCGTCGAACGCGTCCAGATTCGCACCCTGCGCTTCGAGTTCATCGAGCCAGGGCAGGGCAGCGCCGAGATCTTCGACAGTGAGGGCAGGAGCGAACGTGTAGTTCACAAACATCCGAAACGCGTCGAGAACGTGAGGTCTCCCCGGTGGAGCGAGTGCCGCTAGCACTGCCGGGACGTCCAGCGCGTGCGGCCAGGACGCGTGGAGCGCAACTCCAAGAAGTTCGCCGCTCTCGGCGAGAAGCGGATCTCGAACGATCGCGACCAGAGCGTCCGTCGGAGACTCTCGGTGTATAGCCGCGATGCCGGCTGCTGCCCGGACACGCATGGTCGACCGCTCCCTGGCGTCGAGGACGATGGCGAGAAGTTCCGGTTCGACATCGCGAACTTCACAGTCGCCGGCAAGCTCCGCGGCCAGGAGTCGTTCCTCCAAGTCGGACGAGGAAAGCGCCGCACGGAGCTGGCCGGCAAGACCGGGATGCCGCAGGCCTCGATAGTCGCCGTGATCCCAGGCACGCGTCTTCGCCTCGGACAGCACTTGAGCCGTAGCGCGTGCACAGACCTCCTCAGACTCAATCGGAACGGCGGCGGCGAGAACAACGTCAGGGTCGGCGGCAGCTAGCCATCCGTACACGGTGGCGTTCCGAGCCATCAGCCATGCGGCCACGTTCCGGAGTTCTGGCAAAACGGCGCCGTCCCTACTCATAAGCAGCTGTTTCAGTTGGTGATGCCCGAGCTCATTCTCAGCGAGCCACTCAGCAGCAAGGTGTTCGGCATAACTAAAGTGCGCGAAACCCAAACGTCCCGCGCCACGGCTGGTGAACAGTGCGGAGTCCAGTGTCGACCGGATCAGGTCCGCAGTGATCACGGTTCGAGCGATGCGAGACGGTTCATCACCAACGACAAGATCGTCTACGGCGAGTTCGTCAGCCCCGGGATTCTCGTGCGACGACGTCACCGCAGACTTGCCGCCGAACAGCAGCGCTGCAGCGACGCGCCTAGCGGCGGGAACGGCCTCCTCCGGACTGGTGAGCGATGTTGGCGCGTCTCGAAGTCGATCGCGTTCCGTCACAAGCCGGCGGACGGCATGCTGGTACAACTCAACTACTCCGGCGGCTGAAGAAGCTGGCGGTGGATCGTCGAGCAGCATCTTGAGGGTTAGCGGACGACTGGCCAGCGGGCCTGCCCCCGCTGCTACGAGGGCCCCCACGGTCTGCGGGCCGTCGTGGCCTCGCGAAGTCGCGATCGAGACCGCATCCTCGAATCGAAGCGGCGCTAGCCGGGCTTTCAGCACGTGGGAGGGTGATGTCTTGGGCTTGTGGCCTGTAGTTCTTTAGCGTGGTCTGCGTGGGTCGACGCCGAGTAGTTCGAGGAGTCGGGTTTGGAGTGGTGGTGGTCGTGGGATCTCGGGCGGGTTGGTGTTGGTGGCTGGTGTTAGTCGTAGGTGGGCGAGGGCGGTGAAGATGAGTTGGCCGGTGGGTTTGGCTGGTTGGCCTGCCCATAGCCCGGCGAGCTTGATTTCGGGGTTGAGTGCTAGGCGCACGGCTCGTTCGGTAAGGCTGAAGATGAGCAGGGCGAGGCAGATGACGCTGATGAGGGCTTCGATGCGGCGATTGTTTTTTAAGAACATGGGTGCGATTGCGATCGGGCCTTTGAAGTTGTGGTAGCGCCGTTCGGATGCTTCTTGGCCTTTGTAGTGGCGGAACACGTCGGCGGTGGTGATCTCGGGGCTGAGGTTGGTGAGTAGTGCGTACCATCCGTCGGTGGCGGTCTCTGCGGTCAGGGCGGCTTCGTCGAAGTGCCATTCCAACGTGGGTTTGGTTGTGGTGGGGTTGGTGGCGACGGTCGTTCTCAGCGTGTCTTTTACCCGGCGGACCCGGGTGATCACCGCGATCCGTTCGATGATCTGTTTCTCGTTTTGGTAGTAGCGGCCACCGAGTCCGCGCCCGAGGCGCTCAAGGTCGCCGCGGGCTCGTTCCAGTTTGTTTGCCCGGGCTTTCGCGGCAGCGCCAGCCCGGGCGCTTGACCACACGAACACCCGCCGCAGGCACAGGTCAGGCTCAGACTTCTTCTTGGCGTACATGATCATGGTGTCTTCTGACACCCGGTAGGAGCCTCGATGTTCGGGTGACTTGTCAGCGTCGCGTTCAGCTACGTAGTCGACACGAACAGCAGCGTCGAAATCGCAGCAAGCCAGCACTTCAGCACTCACATAGGTTTTGGATGCTGGAGCGATGAAGCAAACTTCGGCTTCGATGATTGCCCTCAGGTTCGCGTAGGACACGAGCTTGGAGTCCCCGACCATCAAGAAGCGGCGCTCACCGGCCAGCTTGGACAGGGCTTGCATCGCCGGGACCACCTGTGCGATTTCGCCGGCTCCTCCATCATAGGCCCGGTGCCAGATCGGGATTCCGCCGTCGGCTGTGACTGCGAGTCCGGCCTGGATTTGCAACAGGTCGGGTCGACGGTCCTTGGGGTGCCCGAAGCGGGGCTTAATGTAATCACTATCAGGCGACGTGTAGGCACCGTAAAGGCTGATCGAGGTCATGTCCCAGTGGATGCGGGCGACATCGATACCGAACTCGGCGATTGCCCTGGCCCCGATGGAACCAACAATCCCGCCAAGTTTCGGCGCGACCGCATCAAGGGCCCTGCCAATACGGTCGTCGTTCAAGACTTCAGGAGCGAGACCGAACACCTCCTCGACAGCCCACGCCCTCGCCCAGTCCTCCACATGAACAAGCGGCGTGGGCGACGTCAACCGGTTAGCAACCAGAACCTCGATCACCTGACCATGAGTGACATAGGCAATGTCACGCACCGGACATGCCCGATCAACAATGCCAGCGATATCGAGACGCCGACAGAACTCAGCAATGACCGGGAGCGCCCCCAACACCTTTTCCACACTCGGTGCCCCATAGCGGAGCGGGCGTCTGGTCACGGTGACCTCCTTAACGATGAACACGTCTCTTGTCTTGAAGCGTATACACTTCAAGACACCAAGACGTGGATACCGAAACGAGGAGAAGATTGACCGGACCCGGCGCACGCCAACGACGAGCCCAAACACGTATTGCCACAGCACTGGGCGAGATCGGCTTTGCCCTCCCGGGCAGCCTGGTATGGCGCACCACAGCGTGCGGCAAAACTGGCTGCCACTGCCAAAACGACCCACCCGTGTTACACGGCCCCTACCTCACCTGGACCCGCACCGTGAACGGCAAAACCGTCACCCGAAAAATCAGCAAAGACCAACACGCCAACTACCAGGAATGGTTCGACAACGCCCGAAACCTCCACCACCTCGTCAGCGAACTCGAAGCCCTCTCCCTCCAAACATTCGAACAGATAGAACACACCAACAAACACTGATCACACCCACGACACCCACGAAACACCCATCACCACTCCATGTGCTGAAAGCCCGGCTAGCGCTCGCGGGCCGACACGCCCGTGATCGTGTTGGAAATCTCACCGAGAAGCCGGAAGAAGGTCGAGAATCGCGGGTCGCTGCCGTACCCGGCGGCAGGCAGCAACTGGTTCTGCGCGAACGCAGCGCTGATGCCCG
>JANMZO010000255.1:0-39707 GCA_031383405.1 Acidimicrobiia bacterium
GCGCAACGGCACGACCACGCTGTTCGCCGCGTTGAACGTGCTCAACGGGATGGTTACCGGTCAATGTCTGCCACGCCACCGTAACGACGAGTTCGTCAAGTTCCTGCGCCGCATCGACCGTCAAACACCCAAGGGCTTACAGGTCCATCTCATTTTCGATAACCACGCCACCCACAAGCATCCCAACGTCGAGGCGTGGCTCGTCAAGCACCCCCGCTTCCACCATCACTTCACCCCGACCTCAAGCTCATGGCTCAACCTGGTCGAACGATGGTTCCATGAGATCACCGACAAAACAATCCGTCGCGGAGTGTTCCACTCGGTACCCGATCTGATCGCAGCGATCGAGCACCATCTGAACACAAGCAACACCAATCCCAAGCCGTTCCAATGGACCGCCACAACCGAATCCATCCTCAAGAAAACCCGTCAGGGCCACGTCACCCCCCACACAACCACCACATAAATAAGACACACCACACTAGCGCTTGGAGACCTTGCGGCCGCTCGACGAACTGAGACGCAATAGCTTGCGCATTTCGTTGGCGATGCCGCTGATCATCGAACCGAGATCGGTGACGGTGTCCCAGTCGCCGGTGATGCCAAAGGCCACGCGACCGTTGTAGGACAGCATGGCCACGCCGACTCGGATGCCCTGGGACAGTGGCACGAACGGGATGTACTCAAGCAACTCCCGCCCCAGGGCGTAAAGAGCATGCCGGGGCCCGGGAACGTTGGTGGTCACCGCCAGGGGCCCACCCCACACGTTCGACGACCTGGCCAGTGACTTCCGCTATGGACCGCCGGAAAAGCGTGACCCGTCGCGCTTCAGCACAATCTTCAAGGTGGACCCGGCTGCACCGTTCGGTCTGCGCTCGGTGTTGTTCAACTTCACTTTGGAAGCGGCCCGCGCCTACACGTTCGGCAAGGCGAAATAGCGAAGGGGGTCAGACGAACGAGGCGTGTGGGGAGAGGCTGGCCAGATCGGCCGTCGGGCGGGCAAACAGATAGCCCTGTCCGAAGTCGCAACCCATGTCGAGCAGGCTCTGCGCCTGCTCGACCGTCTCGACGCCTTCGGCCACGACCAACATTTCCAATTCGTGACTCATGGCGATCGCCGCGGCGATCAGGGACCGGTCCCTTCGGTTGTGGATCTGCTGGACGAACGTGCGGTCGATCTTCACCGTCGATGCCGGGATGTCACGCAGATACGAAAGCGACGCGTATCCGGTCCCGAAGTCGTCGATCGCAATCTGTACGCCGATGTCGCGCAGTGCGACCAGGGTCTCAAATACCCGTCGATCGTCGATCGCCGATGACTCCGTCAGCTCTACGTGAAGGTGCGAGGACTCCACGCCGCTGTACTCAAGCGCCCGTTCAACCCGTTGGACGAAGTCGTTGCTGCGAAGATCTCGGACCGAAACATTGACGGCCAACGACGTCTCGTTGGCGATTTGCCCCGCCTCCCGGGCCGCAACCAGGTCACGGAGCCCCTTCGTCATGACAACGCTGGTGATCCGGGTGATCATCTTGTTGTGCTCGGCGATGTGGATGAAGTTGTCGGGGAGGATCAGGCCCTGCGTGGGGTGCTGCCATCGGACCAAACCTTCCACGCTGACGATGCGAAGCGGGTCGGCCAGATCGACGATGGGTTGGTAATGCACCCGCAGTTCGTCGCGGTTGATCCCCTGATCGAGGTCCCCGACCAGCGTGACGTCCCTCCTGGCCTTGGCCGAGAGCGCCGCATCGTAAACTGCGATTTCCCCTTCACCCGTTCGTTTGGCATCAAGCAGTGCCATGTCGGCGTTCCCCATCAGCATTGACAGGTCAGCGGCAAGCTCTTCACGGTCGGCGAAGCTAACACCCATGCAGAAGCTCGACCGGATGGGCCTTCCATGGATGGTAACTGGCGCCATCAGGATCCGCCGCAGATGTTTCGCGTAGTGAAATGCGTCCTCTTCGGAGCTCACCCCGTCGAGCAGCACGACGAACTCGTCGCCTCCGAGGCGGATCAGCGTGTCGTTTGATCTGCTTGCCACGCGCATACGACGGCCTGTTTCCTGGAGAAATTCGTCACCAGCGTCGTGACCCAGCGAGTCGTTGATGAGCTTGAAGTTGTCGACATCGCAGTAAACGAGCCCGACGCCGCCCGGTCGGTTGAGGTCACCCGAAGCTCGGGCCAGAGCCTTGTGGAGCTCCCGGCGATTGCCGAGATTGGTCAGCGAGTCCGACAGCGCTTGAACTTCGAGCAACTCGATTGCGCCGCGCCGACTCAGTGCCGCGGCGACGGTGTCGGCCAACGCCATCGCATGCAGGTTCGATTCATCATCGAACGTCTCATCGCGAAGTCGGATCATGAGCATCAGACCGATGCAGGCTCCACCGGACCTGAGCGGGAAGAACGAAGATGCGCCGATCGCAGGCGCGCCTTCGACCCGGATTGCGTCTTCGATGAGCTGATGCCGCTCGTGTCGTTCGTCCAGCACTCTCATGCCGTCAGACAGTGCCTCGATTTGTGCCAACTCATATGTGGGCATCGCCTGGCGAAGTGGCGCGATCCCCGGAGCCACCGCCTCAGCAATGATTGATGCCACGTCCACCGCTGGATCGGCGTTGAATACCATGCACCTGTCCGCCTGCAGGAGTTCGATGAAGGATTGCAGGTGCTTTTCAAGATCCGTGTGGAGCTTCGCCGACGGGGTGTTGGCAATGGTTGTCGAGAGGGCAGCTATCTCGGCTCGCCACATCGACTTCTCGTGTTCACGTTTCGCCTGTTGCTGGAACACGGTTACGTCGCGTCCGTTGATGAGCCAACCCCCGACAAGTGGATCATCAATCATGTTTTTGAGTGTCACGTCGATGGTCAATTCACCAGCTGCGATCGATCCGGTACTGATCAGGGTAGTCATTTCTTCGTTCGGCCCCAGCGAACGCATGGCCCTTTCGAGGTCCGCTCCATGAGCCCATGAGGTGGCGCTTCGACCGATCAGTTCCTCGACGGTCGACTGGGCGAGACGGGCAACAGACGGGCTGAGAAACGAAAACCTGAATTCCCCATCGACTATCGCCAGGAAATCCGCCGTGTTTTCGAGGATCGTCGAATACCTTCGCTCCTGTTCGCGTAGCACCTGGCTCGCCCGCATCCAACCCTCAACGACCTTTCGAGTTGCCGCGGTGATTTCGTGTCGGAGGGGCCCGACAACCTCGTCATCGGCCAGGCCACCAAGCGCGACCACTCCGGTCGCGTGTCCCCAGACGCATGGAAGAACGAGGCCGGTGTCGCAGTCCGCGAAGAGAATCCGCGTAACCATGTTGTCGACATCGGAGAGATCCTTCAGGCCTGTCAGGTCGGCCAGGAACACCGGACGACCACCGAGCATCAACCCACTGAGGGGTGCACCGGGTCGTAACGGGATCTGGCGTGCGCCAACCTCATCCGTCGATCCGAATTGGGCAACCACTGACATGGCCCCGCCGGTTCGATCAACGACGCCGACGGTGACCGTTTGTGCTCCGGTAGCCGACGCCACACTTTGGAGGATCGTAAAAACGTGTTTCGGCGAACCGTTTGTCCAGTCGATCACCTCCCGCAGGCTCTCCCTGGCCTCACTGATGCGTTCGGTGACAGCTGGGTCAGGAGGGTTCTCGACGACATGGCGGAGGGAATCGTCAGTCTCGCGGGCCACGACCAGGAATCCGTTGACGACGGGATCGTGCAACGCCGACGCGAAGGCGAGTGTGAACGATCGGACCGATCCGTCAACATGGAGGCCCCGCACCGTAATGGGTGCCGACTTCCCCGTGGAGACCAATCCGACGATCGACTCGGCCGCCGTGGCCCGGTCGTCGGGGTGGAGTATCTCGAGGGGGCGCTTCACCTGCGAGTCCGGGTATCCGAGTGACCGGTACATGGCACCGGTAACGGATCGGAACTTGCCCTGGGCATCGAACACGAAGATTGATTCACCTATTGCCGCCAGAAGGTGTTCCGCGCCGTATGTTTCCACCTCTTCGTCCATCGTGTGTACCGTCGACACCGGTTCATCGCAACAAGAGGTTCGTTGCGTGGCGAATCATTCGCGAAGACCTCAAGGTTGGTGCATAAACCGAAACTGAAACGCCGATGCGACGGTGAACCTGTATCCAGCGCCGTGGTGGAACAGAGTGCCGTGGTGGATCTAGATTGACCCGATGGGCAACTCGCCTGACCTCTATCCGACGTTTCGAGCGGTGCTGCGCCCGGCCGTCCGGGCGTTTTGGAAACCGACCGTTGTCGGGGCCGAGAACATTCCCGAATCCGGCCCCGCCCTTCTCGCCGCCAACCACATCTCCGTGCTCGATTCGGTATTCATGATCCCGACCCTCAAACGTCGGATCACCTACATCGGAAAAGCCGAGTATCTCGACAGTTGGAAGACGCGTTACTTCTTTCAGGGTCTGGGTGCGATCCCGGTTGACCGAACCGGCGGCGATGCGGCGGCCGCAGCTCTTGATGCCGCCGCCGAGGTACTAGCGGCCGGAGGGTTGTTCGGTATCTTCCCGGAGGGAACCCGGACCCGCGACGGTTTCCTGCACAAGGGGAAGACGGGGGTTGCCCGCCTCTCGTTTCGCACCGGTGCCCCGGTCATCCCGATGGGGCTGCGAGGCCTCGACACCATCCAACCGCCCGACGCCAAGTTTCCGAGGCCGTTCAGGGCATGGGAAGTGCACCTCGGTGAACCGATCTTCCCCGACCGGTACGGACGTGATCTCAATGACAACAAGGCACTTCGCGAAATGACCGACGAGGTCATGTACGAGATCTGTCAGCTAAGCGGCCAGACCTACGTGGACACGTACTCGGAAAAGGGCAAGAAACCGGCAACGACCTGACCGGGAATGTTCACGCGGTCGCTCCCGGGGGCGTCGGGTCGCAGTAGCGCAGCCCCGGTATCGATCAGCGGATTACGACGTCAGCGCAGAAGCCGGCGCAGGATCTTTCCGGAGTCGGTCATGGGGAGTTCGTCGCGGAGCTCGAAGCGGGCCGGGATCTTGTAACGGGCCAATTGGCGGCGGCAGTGCGCGGTGAGGTCGTCGGTTGTGGCGGACCCCGGGGCGTTCGGCCGCACGAACGCCACGATCCGTTCGCCCGAGCGGTCGTCGGCCTCGCCGATAACCGCCGCGTGTGAAACGCCCGGGTGCTTCAGCAGAACCGATTCAACCTCGGCCGGCGACACGTTGAAGCCGCCCACTATCACGACGTCTTTGATGCGGTCGATGATGCACAGGCGTCCTTCGCCGTCGAACACGCCGACATCACCGGTTTCGTACCAACCACCCGAAGCGCGGGGCGCTTCCAGTTCGCCCGAAGCGGAATACTCCCGGCACATCGACGAACCCTTGAGCCAGATCTCACCGGAGTCGCCGGCTTCGACATCGTCGCCGTCGCCGTCTACCAGTCGGACAACCGTGTCGCCGAGCGGACGCCCGACCGTGCCGGTGTGGGGAAACTTCGGATCGTCGAGACAGATTGTTCCCGATGACTCGGTCAGCCCGTAGCCGCCGGCAAGCTTCAGGCCGAAGTACTCGGCGAAAGGTCCTGAGATCTTCTCCGAGAGCGGCGCGGCGCTGGCCGTCGCCCGAGTGACCGATCGGAACGCGGATTCCGGCAGCCCGACATCGAGGAAGCTGTTCCACATCTGGGGGACGGCGGCGATGGTGTTTATCTGATGTTGGGCCACCAGTTCGGCGGCGCCAGCGGCGTCGAAACGTTCCATCATCACGATCCGCGCTCCGCTTCGCAGCAGTGAGCCGAGGACGCTGTTCAGTCCGTAGATGTGGGCCATCGGCAATGCGGCCAGCGCGATCGTCGCCGTTCCGAGCGGCGAACTCGGCTGGTTGATCTGGCCCAACTGGGCCGCGGCGAGATTGCCGTGGGTGAGCGGTACCGGGCGCGGGGCGCCGGACACGCCACTCGTGAACAGCACTGCCGCCGCAGTTTCTGACCCCACGGGGATCGCGTCGGTGAGCGCGGCATCGAGCTGCTCAACATCTGTCTCCCTGGCACCGGCCGGCCGGTAGATCGACAGCCCGCCCGGTAGAGCGATCTCCTCGGAACCGGTCACCAGGACCAGCTTCGGATCGACGATGGCAAAACGTGCTTCGAACTCCGGGAGCGTCGCCCGGTAGTTGACCATGACCGGAACCGCACCGGCCGCCTGGACCCCGAGATAGGCGACGACGCCGTCGATGGATGTCGTGCTCGCCACCGCGACGTTTGCTCCCGGGGTGATTCCCCTGGCGAGAAGCCCGCCCGCCGTGCGGAGCACCAGGTCAGCCAGTTCTCCGTAGGTGACGGTTCGGGATCGCTCGATGAGGGCGATCGACGACGGTTCAGCCGCGCTCACGGCTCGCAGAAGACTGGGCATGGACGTACATTCTGGCACCTGGTGGTCGTTACGCGCCATGGACCGCACGACCCAGACTTTCCGGACCGGAGTGTACGGGCGGGAGCGACACGATCGTCGTCTACGGCTTTCCGGCCAGGGCCCGGACCTCCCCGAGCGGTGACCAGTCGCCCGCCGCGAGGAGCGAGATCGCTTCGTCGTCGAGTTCCGTCCCGTTGTCACTCAACGCCTGGGCGGCCAGGGAGACGTCGGCGTAATCCAGGAACACGCCTCCAACGATGCGTTTGCCCGAGATCACGATCTTCCGGTACCGGTGCGCCCCCTCGGGCCGCTCGGCGACCTCAAGCTCACCCTCGCGTCCTTCAACCCGGCCGAACGACAGCATGTCGAGCCCGATGCCCTTCAGGAGGGTCACCGGGATGTCACCTGAATACGAGGCCTCGCCGCCCGCGATGTTCGTCGCGGCAACACGGGCCTGCTGAACCGCTACCGGCCACAGACCCCAGATCTGTCCGTCGTATTCGGCGACATCGCCCACCGCGTACACGGATTCGTCGTTCGTACGCATGTGGTCGTCGACGAGGATTCCCCGACCTGTGCCGATCGCGGCCGCCGACGCGATCGCCGTGTTCGGCGTGACCCCGGCGGCAACGAGGAGAACATCGCACGGCCAGGTGCGGTCGTCGGTCGTCACGACCTCTTCGAGCTTGCCGACACCGTGGACGGACCTGACCTCCATGTTGGTGACGATCGCGATTCCGTGATCCTCCAGATAGGACCGCAGGACATCAGACGCGGCCGGGTCGAGTGGGCGGCGCAAAAGGCGGTCCGAGCGCTCCGCGACCGTCACCTTCAACCCGAGTTGATGAAGCGCGTGGGCCGCCTCGAGCCCGAGCAGTCCGCCGCCGGCCACGATTGCTATCCGTCGCTCCAGTTGCTGTACGTGCTGACGCAGACGCATGCCGTCACCGGCTTCCCGTAGAACGAACGTGCCGGGTATCCCGAAGCCCGCGATCTCGGGAACCGTGCTGCGCCCGCCCGTGGCGAGCACCAGGCGATCGTAGGAAAGTGTTTCCCCGGTTCCCAGCAACACGGTGTTGTTCGCCCGGTCGATCGAGGCTACGCGGGTATTGAGCCAACTGGTCACCCGGTGCTTTTCGTACCATTCGTCCGGCAGGAGGTAGAGACCCTGCATGCCGAGCCTCGAGTGGATCAGACGGGCGACCGCCATCCGGTTGTAGAGGTGGTGTGGCTCGTCACCGATGATGTCGATGGAGCAATCAGGGTGGGCCCTCCGAACGAAGTCGGCGACGGTGACACCGCCGATCCCGTTGCCAACTATCACGACCGAACGAACGCTCGGGTCGGGCGTGAACTTCGGCGCCGAGGACACCGCGGCGGCGGAGCGGTCGGGCTGAAGCGATACCGTGCAGGTACCTTCGACCCTCGCGACACAAGCCAGTCGGTTGTTTCCGCCGAGGCCGAGACGCTCCAGGGTGTCTGCCTCTTCGCGACGGATCGGAGAAAGACTCTCGATTCCTTCGGTCACGCACACCGGGTCAGCTCCGCATACGCCCATGCGGCAACCGGAGGCGATCGACAGCGATGCCTTTTCCGCGGCTTCGAGCAGCGACGCCCCGACCGCGATCCCGACCGACTCGCCGTTGGTGAAGCGGACCTCAAGGTCACCGCCCGCTCCCGTCTTTGGACGGCGGGCGTTGCTGATGTCGACCCGTATCGGAGCGGACGTGGAGACCTCTTCGATGAACCGGCGCTGTATCAATCGCGAACGGATGACCCAGACCGCGGCCAGGCAGAGTGTCGAAATCCGGACCGGCCAGATGATCCACGTCCAGGAACCGCCGAAAACTTTGGCCAGGGCCGCGGCCACGCGAACGCTGCCGTTCCAATAGAAGGCACCGAAGGCGAATGCTCCGAACAGGGGTGGAATGGTATTGCTCTCGAATCGCTTCAGGGAATCGAGGACAAAGAACACGGCAATCGAGCCCGCTATCCAGACGCCGGTCCGGGCGATCACCTCAACCGCAGCCAGAGCCCCTGAGTCGGGAACGAGAAAGTACCCGAGGACGAGCCCGGGAAAGGCGGCGACGAACAGTCGTCGGTAGCCCCGGAACTGAAGGTCGGGGTCGTTCATGTCGGCGAGGTAGCCAACCCGGGGATTGAAGTCGTAGCAGTTCTTCGTGCAGCCCAGGCACGGTCGGCAGTGGGCGTTGGCGACGCCGATGAACGGTGATTGGCCGTACACGCGCTGCACGGGAAGCAGCGGGCAGATACTCGAACACCATCCGCTTTTTCCCTTCAACAGATACCCCCCGGCCGATGCGCCGACCAGCACCGCGATGAGGCCCAATGCCGTTGCCGGACCGCTCCGGTTGAGCACGATCTTCCGTGCGAACACGAAACCGAAGAACAGTCCGGACGCGACGAGGAAGCCGTGATTGCGGAGCCATGCGGGAGCCATGGCTTCCTTCGAGACGCCTCGCACCCGGGAGGCTTGGTTTGCGGCGGCCAGGGGGCAGACATTGCGCCAGGAACCCGGCGCGACCAGAAAGACGAGTGGGAGAATCGGGACGGCCAGCCCCCAGAACACGGCGAGACTCGTCTTCGGGCGCACGAAAAGAGCGACGATCATGCCCACGAACACCAGCAGCGCGACGTAACGGACATTCCGCCAGAACGTGAGAGGGACCCGGGCGGGCATCTCCAGGTAGTTGGGAAACGCGGGGCCGACCTTTCGATCGAGAAGCCTACGAACGAAATCAGTTCCCACCGGTCTCCAATCGTGTTGTGGTGGTTCGAAGGCGACCGGCGAGAATACGGGCGAGGTCGAGGAGCATGCGGTGAGCGACCTGCGGGTGCGCTTCGGCCATGGCTTCGAACGCGGTGAACGGCAGCACAAGCAACTCGCCGTCAGTTTCGGCCACAACGTTTGCCGACCGGACCCGGCCGTCAAGAAACCCGAGTTCGCCTATCACCGACCCGGGCGGGTTGGTGGCCAAGCGGCGGCGACGTCGACCGGTACCGACAACGGTCTCCAACTGTCCCTCAAGCACGATCAACAGCACCCGGTCGCGTTGGCCCTGCTCGATCACGATGTCGCCCTTGCGAAACGGGATGCGCGTGGTGTATTCGAGCAGTCTCGACCACTCGACGGCCCCACAACCGTCCATAAACACGATTTCCGGCGGGTGGTCGACCTCGTCGCCATACTGGAAGAAACTCGATGTGTCCATGTGCCTCTCGCTCTGTTGCCTGGTGCACCGATACGGAATGCGCACCGCCGTCGTTGGCCCGGCGTTGCGTCGATCCCGTTGACGGCCAGCCGGACTCGTCAGTTTCAGAGCATTCCCCTGTCGGTGCACCATCGGGTTGGTGACATCGAGAACGTATACGAGGCCGGAGGTCCTTCGACAATCGGCGTGGCGGAGCTATCGTTGAATGTCGTCCGGTGCGCGTGTCGTCAGGTCCCCGGCCGGGTGCCCTCAGGTCCGCGCTGACCGCTGACCGCTTGTGGTTGGTCCGCGCTGACCGCTGACCGCTTGTGGTTGACCGCTTGCCGCTGACTATCGAGTGGCGACCGGTGTCAGTTGACCTTGCGGTCCCGACCTTCCCAGTACGGGGCCCGGAGGTCTTTCTTGAGCACCTTCATCGCACCCGACAGGGGAAGGGGTTCGGCGCGGAACTCGATGCTCTTGGGAAGTTTGTAGCCGGCGATCCAGTCACGGCAGTGGTTGATGAGTTCTTCCTCGGTGGCCTGTGCTCCGGGCTTCAAGACCACGATCGCGTGCACCGCCTCACCCCACTTCTCGGACGGGATGCCGATCACCGCGACCTGAGCGACGGCCGGATGCTCGCTCAACGCGTTCTCCACTTCGGTTGAGTAGACGTTCTCTCCTCCGGTAACGATCATGTCCTTCACCCGGTCGACGAGGTAGAGATACCCGTCAGCATCGATATACCCGGCGTCGCCCGTGTGGTACCAGCCGTCACGGAACACTTCGGCGGTAGCGTCGGGCTTCTTCCAATACTCGATCATGAAGTTGCCGCCACGCGCGCACACCTCTCCGGGTTCACCGAATGGAAGTTCGTTGCCGGCCTCATCAACGATCCGAAGCGAAACGCCGGTCAGGGGCAAGCCTGCCGCGTGCAGGTAGTTCCCGCCGGCGCGATGTTCGTCGGGGCCGAGCAGGGTCAGCACGCTTGAACTCTCCGTCATTCCGTAGCCCTGCCAGATGTTCATGGCCGGGTACAGCGCCAGAACCTTCTCCAGGAGAGCGTGGGGCATTGGCGATGCTCCGTAGACCAGGTCCTTGAAGCTGCCCAGTCCCTCCGGCCGGAATTCCGGGTGTGCCATGGTGAGACCGATCATGGTCGGCACCATCACGGTGATTGACGGACGGTACGTTTCGACCGCAGCCATGACCGCCTTCGGTTCAAACATCGGCACAATCACACTGTGGGCACCGAGGGCCGGCCCGCCCAGCACGCCGAACATCGACGCGGCATGGAACATGGGGGTCTGGATCAGGTTGACGGAATCTCGCTCGAAGTGCAGCGTCATCATCACGTGATAGCTGTTGAGGATCTCCGCCCGTTGATCGAGCAGGACACCTTTGGGCAACCCTGTCGTCCCGCCGGTGTACATGAGTACAGCCGGGTCGGTCTCGTCGCCCTCATCGGGAATGACCGGGTTCGACGACGCAAGCAGGTCGGCATAGGTGATGTCGTGGGGAACGTCGCCCGAACCGACCAGGACGACCTTGTCGAGTCCGGCCTCCGCCCGCACCGAGTCGATCAGCGGGGCGAACAGCGCATCGACGAAACAGACCTTCGTCTCCGAATCACGGAGAACGTACGCAAGTTCCTTCGGGGCGAACCGGAGGTTCAACGGGTTGATCACGCCACCGCCGAGAAAGGCGGCGTGGTACATCTCAAGATAGTCGGGCGAGTTGAGCGTCATGACGGCGAAGCGGTCGCTTCGCCCCAAGCCCAGAGCTTGTAGGCCGCCTATCAGGCGACTCGTCCGGTCAAGGTGCTGGGCGAACGTGGTGCCCTGGCCGGTAGCGGCATTCGTTGCGCACGGGCGGTCGGCGTTGCGGGAAACCGCGGGGAGAAGCATCCGGTGGTAGATCAGTTCCTTCATGGATATGAAAACTACGCCATCGTTCCGTGTTTGTCCCGACCGCGGATCGGACAGGCGGCGACGTGCGCTGGGTGGTTCCCTGATCGCGCTGAGGTCTACCATGCGAGCCAGCCGCAGAATTGACATCGAGGTGGTCCATGGCTTCATCGCAGGTGTCCAATGGTTCCGTTGTCACGGAACGAATCAGAAATGTCGTGCTGCTCGGGCATTCGGGGTCGGGAAAGACCTCGATCGCTGAAGCACTGCTCAATCGGGCCCGGGCGACGTCGCGGATGGGTCGGGTCGATGATGGCACGTCGACGTGTGATTTCGAGCCGGAAGAGCAGAAACGGAAGATGTCGCTTTCGCTTGCGCTCGCGCCGTTCGACTGGACAGCCGATGACGGCGCCAGCTACCGGATCAATCTTCTCGACACGCCCGGATACCCGGACTTTGTCGGTGAGGTGGAAGCCGCCCTTAGCGTCGCCGATCTCGCCGTGATTGTCGTGAGTGCCGTCGAAGGGGTCGAAGTGCAGACGGAGTATCTGTGGCGCCGTTGCGCGGAACTTCGCCTGCCGCGGCTCGTGTTCGTGAACAAAGAAGACAAAGAACGCGCGGATTTCCATCGGGTGCTCGACGAACTCCGCTCCGCGTTCGGTTCGGGTGTCGCGCCACTTGAACTTCCGCTGGGCGAGCAGTCGCGGCTGCACGGCGTCGCCGATGTCCTGCACGAGGAAGCCCACGAATACGACCGCGATGGGAAGGGCCACATTGAGCCCCTGCCGACCGAAATCGTCGACGAAGAGCGTGCCCTGCACGACCAGCTGGTGGAAGAGATCGTGTCCGGCGACGACGACCAACTCGAGCGGTACCTCGGTGGCGAAACTCCGTCGGTTGAACAACTTGAGCAGACGCTCGCCGGTGAGGTCCGCGACAACATCGAGTTTCCCTTGCTGCTCGGATCGGCGCAGTCCGGAGTCGGCATCGACCGGCTCGCCGATTTCATCTGTCTGCTCGGTCCCTCACCGCTTGCACGCAGCGGCGTGGCGGTTACAGCCGGGACCGCGGAGGTCTCCGTTGACGCGAACCCGAAAGGCGATTCCCTGGCTTTTGTGTTCAAGACGATCGCCGATCCGTACGTGGGCCAGTTGTCGTTGTTCAAGGTCCTTTCGGGAACGATCCGGGCCGACGATCATCTCGTCAACCCGGCCACGGGAACTGATGAGCGGCTTCATGGGCTGTTCCAACTGCGGGGAAAGGAGCAGTCCCCCGTTACCCGGGTGGTTGCGGGTGACATCGCCGCGGTAGCCAAGCTGGCGAACACCGCCACGGGTCATACCCTTGCTCCGAAGGGCATGCCGGTCACCTGTGCTCCGGTGGCCATGTCGCCCGCTGTCCTGTCGATAGCCATTCGGGCCCGAACCCAGGCCGACGACGACAAACTCGTCCTTGCCATCCAGCGCCTGCAGGCGGAGGATCAAACGCTCATGTTGACCCGCAACGCCGAGACCCATCAGTTGCTTCTCAGCGGGATAGGCGAAACGCACCTGGCGGTCACCCTGGAGCGTCTGTCGCGGAAGTTCGGTCTCAACATCGACACCGACGAAGTGAAGGTTGCGTACCGTGAGACGATCAGCGGCAGCGCCGAGGCGGAAGGAAAACTCAAGAAACAGTCTGGCGGGCACGGCCAGTTTGCGGTTGCGAATCTTCGGGTCTCCCCTCTTCCCAGAGGTGACCGCTTTGCGTTCGTCGATCGGATCGTCGGCGGCGCGATACCGCGTCAGTACGTCGCCGCAGTGCATAAGGGAGTTGAAGACGCAATGGCGAATGGAGGAGTGCACGGTTTCCCGGTCGTCGATGTGCGGGTGGAGTGCTTCGACGGAAAATTCCACGCCGTTGACTCGTCAGAAATGGCGTTCAAGACCGCTGCGGCAATCGGTTTCAAGGAAGCTGTGGCCAGCGCCGGATCGATCGTGCTGGAACCGGTGTCGAAGCTGCAGGTCCGGGTGCCGATGAGCCTGCAGGGCGACGTGCTGAGCGACATAACGGTCCGACGCGGGCGGGTGCACGGCACCCTCACGACCGACCACGGCGAGCAGGAAATCGTGGCCTACGTGCCCACCGCCGAACTGTTGCGCTACGCAGTGGATCTGCGGTCCATGACCCGGGGTCGTGGATCGTTTCGAGCCGAACACGACCATTACGACGTGCTGCCCGCGAACCTGGTCGGGCGGGCCAAAGCCGGACGCTGACGCGTGCAGGCCGTCGATGACCTCAGTCGTCGATGACCTCGAACGTCATGCCCGCGTGGTCGCGGAGACGATCGATGAGGGTGTCTCCCAGGGCGGTGGCCGGAGTCCAGAATCCGCCCGGCACCTCCGAACGTGGCCGCTGAAGCAGGCACACCGCGGCCTCGCCGAGCATCTTCGCCGTTGAGCCGTAACCGGGGTCGCGGTCGCCGGTGACCTTCACGGTGACCCGGTCGCCGGAGGCCGTCTTCCCGAAGAACCTGAGGTCGTACATGCCCGCCTTCTGGACGTCCGGGGAAGGGCCGTCACCGGGCTTGGGCAGTACGAAGCGGTTGAGCACCGAGCGGACCGGCCCGAGCGCGGCAGCTCCCATGAATCCCGCCATCCCACCGGCGAGAGCCGACGCCTTGGCGATTCCAACGGGCCCGGAACCCATCATCATCGCTTCGTCGTAAAGGAAGTCGTCGCCCCACGGACGGCCCAGCAGGGCATGGCTGCGGTGCACGATCCGGGTGTTGATGGACGCCATCACAAACGGGGCGACCCACTCCTTCGATGCTGCATCGTTGACGGGAACGGTGACGTTGGGCTGCTTGACACCCGTGCGCATGTTCTTCGGCGCAAGGGCGTAAGGGTTGGCCAGCACCTTGCGGAGGTCCTTGTTGCGCGACACCTCCTCCATCACGTTCATCATGCTGGCCACCGTGCCGCCGCTGGCTGCGCCTTTCATGGCTTTCACCCGCATGCTGATCTGGTGGCAGGAGGTCCCGAACTTCGCGATGGCCTGTTGCTGTGTGAACCAGACGCCGAGGTCGGACGGGATCGAATCGAACCCGCACGAATGGACGATTCGGGCGCCCGACGATTCGGCGGCCGCGCCGTGAGTGTCGATCATGAGCTGCATCCATTGCGGCTCGCCCGAGAGGTCGCAGTAGTCGGTGCCGGAAGCGGCACAGGCGGCGACGAGCGGAGAACCGTAGAGGGCGTAGGGGCCGACGGTCGAAATCACCAGCTTCGTCGAATTGGTAAGTTCACCTAGTGCTTTGGTGTCGGCGGCGTCGAGGACGAACCGCTTCACATCGGCGCCGGTTGCTTTGGCGACCTTGTCGAGTTTTGTTGCGCTTCTCCCCGCGATGGCCCAACGAAGCGGCCCCTTGGTGCCGTGCCTCGCCACCAGATACCGGCACAGGATCTCGCCGACAAAGCTCGTCGCGCCGAACACGACGAGGTCGAAGGGGTCACGCGGTGCGGGGGCCGAATGCATTGCGGGGGCGGCGGGCATGGCGCGATCCTACGTGCGATTCGCGCCAGGCCCGGTTTGAAGGATAGCTGTGAACTATTCACGGTTACCCTTCAAACCGGACTCAGGTTTCGGGTTCGTCGGCCGTCGTACCGGACTCGTAAAGGTCGGCGATCGCCTGTTCGCCGAACCCGGCTTCGCGGAGGATCTCCCGATTGTGCTGTGCGAATAGGGGAGCCGGCCGCTCGAGTCGGGCGGGAGTGCGATCGAACCGCCACGGCCATGTCGTTGTCGGATAGGCCCCGACAACCGGATGAACCGTGGTCTCGTACATCCCCCGATGGTGGATGTGCGGGTCGGCCTGGATCTGCCAGTTGGCGAGAACCGGTCCTGCCGGAATGCCAAGCGCCTGGAGGGCGTGGGCGACTTCGTACTGCTCACGGCCGACCGTCCACGCGGAGATCCCGGCATCGAGTTCATCGTGTCGTTCGCGACGCCCCGACAGCTCAACCAGGTCCGGATCGTCGGCCAGATCCGCGCGTCCGATGACGTGCGCGAGCTTTCGCCACTCTTCGGTGGACCGCACGGTGATGGCCACCCAGTTGTCGGTGCCGATGCAGCGGTACACACCCTGCGGCGCGACCGTAGGATCGCGGTTGGCGTTCGGAACGCGGACCCGACCTGAACGTTGAAGTTCGATCAGGGCCTCGGCGCAATAGGTCACGCCGGCTTCGTTGAGCGAGAGGTCGATCCACTGGCCCTGTCCGGTGCGCGCCCGGTGACGCAGTGCGGCCAGCACTGCTATGCACGCGTAGTTTCCTGATACCGGATCGGCGTAGAACAGTGTCGTTCGCGAAAGCTGGCCGTCGGGATAGCCCGTGATCGATGTGAGCGAACTCGTCGTCTCGATGTTCGCCCCGTACGCGACCCAGTCGCGGTGAGGCCCATCGGCGCCGTAGCCCGACATCGAGAGCATGATGATCGACGGGTTCACCGCCCGGAGATCCTCGTAGCTCAGACCGAGGCTCGGCATGACCCGTGCGCTGTTGTTCTCGATGACGACGTCGACCGTCTTGGCCAGGTCAAGGAACGTGGCCCGCCCGTCGGGCTTGGCCAGGTCGATGCAGACACCGCGCTTGTTCCGGTTCATCTCGTTGAAGTACATCGCCCGGTGGTGGGGCTGACGCTGGAGATCCTGAAACGGCCCCGCCCAGAACAGCGAACGGGTGGCCGGGCGGGTGGCCCATTCGACCTTGATGCTGTCGGCGCCGAGATCGGCCAGAAACCGGCCGGCTACCGGACCCGCCCAGTTCGTCGTGACCTCCAGAACGCGGAGGCCCGCGAGCGGAGGCAGGCTTGCGTACGGATCAGTATGTGTACGTACTTGTGTGGTCGCCTCCGTTTCTTGGCGGATCACGGGTCGGCCCGAATGTGCACCGAGCGCCGGTGCGACGCCTCGACGTTTCGAAGGGGTCTTGGAGAAATGGAATGGCTGGCCCGGAAACGCCATGGCCCCCTCCCGCTCCCACCAGCTTCGGGCGGCGAGCTGCTCATCGGCCAGAACCGCCTTTCCGTCGACCACCGGGGTAACTGCGATACGCAGCAACTGACCGAGCTCCACGATTTCTGCGACAGTCCTGTCTTTTGCCCAGTCGGCCACCGCTTCGAAGATGCGCGGAATGTTCGCATGCCACGTCGGTACGTCTACGGTGAGATTCTCGGCGGCGAGGTCGGGACGCTCGATCAGTACGAAGAGCTCCTCTTTCGGGACGATGCGCATTACATAGACCCATCCGTCGACGGCCCGGATGAGGTCGCCCGGTTGACGGCCGAGTACCAGGCCGCACGCGGCCCACGACGAAACGAGCCAGGCGTGCGCGGCCAGGACCGACTCCAGTTCGCTCACCTCAACGCGTTGGCCCCGACCACTGAGTCGGTCGCGTTCGTACAGGGCCACCAGGGCCGCGATCGCACTGTGCGCACCGGCGTGAAGTTGCGACTGATGGCCGGGCAACCATATCGGCTCGCGGTCGGGGGATCCGGTGAAGTACAGGTAGCCACCCATGGCCCAGGTGACGAGATCACTGCCCGCCCACTGGGCATAGGGACCGGTGCGGCCGAACGGGGAGATGTCGACCACGACCGTTGTCTCGGGCCGGGTCGTGACGATGTGAGCATGCCAGGGCGTGGAACCGTCGCTGAGCACGACGTCGGAGGCATTCAGCCACGTGTCGATGGTCCCCTCATCCTGGGCGACGATCGAAAGTTTCCCGCCCGAGAAGTAGTCGAAGAGCGGGTCGCTACGAAACGGCGATCCCGCAAGAGGTTCGGCCAGAACGACGGTGGCACCGAGATCGGCCAACATCTTTCCTGCGAAAGCCCCGGCCACATCGGTCGTGAGGTCGAGGACGAGAACACCGGTGAGCGCCGGCTCGGCCGCATCGGTCGCCACTTGCGGCATTTCGTGAACGATCAGCGGTTCGGTGCGAGCGTGACGACCGAGGGCACGAGCTTGGCGAAGTTCCCGCTGTAGAACATCTCCCGCACTGACTCCGACAGATCGCCGAGGCTCGCTTCGAAACGGCCGATCGGGTTGCGGCCGCCTTCGGTGTGGGGGTAATCCGAGGAGAACAGGTACAGCTCGGGGTAGGAGTCTTTGATAAGCGCGCCTATGTCTTCGAAGGGATAGGGCGTGAATGCAAGCTGCTGACGAACCTGCTCCGACGGTGTGCGGCTGAATGCACCGAGTTCAGGCTCCGAACGTGACCAGATACTCGCCGCGTGGTCGAGCCGACGCACCATCCCCGGCACCCAGGTGGCGCCCAATTCGACCGCCGCACCGCGAAGATCGCGATGCCGTTCTAGGACGCCATCGAGCACCATGACAGACAGAAATTCCTCGGCTGCTTGATGCAGCACCGTAATGTCCTTCGACCGCACGTTCTCGGCGCCACCCAACCAGTCCTTCGGCTCGGGCCGTCCGTTGTTCATGTACTCCTTGCGGATCTGGATCCGCTGGCCGCCGACGTGGAGAAGGAACGGTACGCCCGCCTCGGCCATGCGGGCCCATATGGGGTCGACGTCGATATGACCGGGTGATCGACCTCCGCAGGGAGTTGCAGGGATCCACACGGCACTACAGCCCATCCCGATGGCGGCATCCAGTTCGATGGCGGCCCGTTCGGGATCGTCGAGCGAAAGAAACGCGACCGGCAGCAGGCGCGGGTCGTCGGCGCAGAAGGCGGCCATCGCCCGGTTGTGGGCGCGGCATGCGCCGTAGCGGGCGTCGAGATCTTTGGCCGGCAGGATCGAGTCTGGTGAGAACGTCGAAAAGACCCATTGCGCGTGGAAGCCGAGAAGGTCGAGTGCCCGCGACCGTTCATCGGAGTTGAACGCACCCAACGCCTCGTAACCCTTCGCGCCACCGATGATGTCGCGCTCAAGCTCGGCGACCTTTTCGGTGGAATGGCCACCCGCCTTGACGTAGTTGACCATCCGCTCGGCCATTGGCCCCCCGGAACTGACCGACAGCTTCGGAATCGAATCCCGCAATCCGGGGTCGACAAAGTCGGACAGGAACGTGGGTAGTTCCATGATGTGACTGTCCGCATCAAAGAATGTTCGACCCTCGGCATACGGCATGTCTGACCTCCGGCAATTCGACGTTGATGCGGAGGCTACCAATCGAGCCCCGCGGATCACAGTCCGGCCCGGGTGTCCTCGTCGATCTGTCTCAGTCGTTACCGGGGCTGTGGGTGAAGCCGAGCGTGCGGCCGCCGGCCTGATCAACCGCAATGACAAAACACACGCGTCCCGGCCCCCGCGTGGGAAATGGCTGCCCGGTGTATTTGTGGGAGATGGCATCCATGATCACGCCGCTCGAGTCATCGCGAACTTCGGCGACGTGCCCTTGCACGGCGGCCATCCGGTACGGGTTCGCGTGATCGGTCACGCTCAGAGAAACTCGGGCGCCGGGGCGCATCATGTCCTTGGCCTTCCAAGCTCCTTCGCCGGTGCAGACCAGGATGGTGTCGCCCTCCAAACCCACCCAAACGACCCAGTTCCGCGGGGAGCCGTCGGCTCGGAGAGTCGCCAGGTGCACATAGTTGGGTGCGTCGAGCAGAGCTCGAAGTTCTGCAGAGAGTGGTTGTGACACGTTGTTCTCCTGTTCGGCGGTAGGGCGGTGATCATAGTTGGTCGTCTCCGGGCAGTCGGTGGCGAACGGAAGGGCCGGGTCCGGTTCCGCAATGGACAGAACGTAGGTACGCTTAGTTGGTGGACCGAGAGCCGACGATTTCCCGTCACGGTCCGTCGAATCCTCCTTCGCCGACGAATGGCGGGATGCGATTCGTCGGGCTGGGAGACAGCCTGACCCAGGGTGTGGGTGACCCGCGTCCCGGGCGAGCCGGGTTTTCCGGTGAGCTCGACGGCTGGGTCTCCCACTTTGTGGCCGCGGTCCGCTCGACCGGGCAGCCGGTTGAGGTTCTGAATCTTGCCGTCGCCGGGTCACGTCTGCATCACGTGCTTGAGGACCAGATTCCCCAACTTCCGCCGCAAGCGATCGACATCGTGTCATGCTTCATCGGCATCAACGATCTGTGGTACGCCGACCTGGATCTTGGCGAGTTCGGTGGACGGTTCAACGCGCTGTTTCGGGACCTGTCGGTCAGATCACCCGTGGTGATCACCGCATCGGTGCACGATGTGTTCGCGCCGTTTCCGGTCCGGGCCGCGGTCCGGGAGAAGCTCAGTCGGACGATTGCATCGATGAACGGGATCATCAACGACGCTGTTGTCGATCACGGGTTGGTACTTGTCGATCTTGCCGGCCGGTCCGACATGTTCACCTCCTCGGTGAGGGCGGTCGATCGCCTGCATCCGAATCGCTACGGTCACCAGTTGATAGCCGCCGAGGTAGTGAACCAACTGCATCTCCGCGGACATCTTCTCAACACGGCTCCACCCATCGCGACACCGGTGCGCCGGGGTACACCGGACCTCGCCCACGTAGCGTGGGTCAGCGGTTACATGCGTCGAAACTGGAAACGGTGGCGGGCGGAAATGGCGGAGTCGAAGGCCGCGGCGAACGGTTCCTCCTGACAGACCGGGTTAAGCCTGGCCCGGACCGTTCGAAGTGCACTACGGTCCATCCCGGGTGGGACTTCCGCTCAAACATGGGGGTTCAAGATGTCCGCGGTGCCAAAAGGTGGGGTCGTCGCAGTGACCGGAGCGGCCGGGTTCATCGGAGGCTGGGTCGTGTCCGGACTCCTTGAGCGTGGCTACCGGGTTCGTGCCTGCGTTCGCAATGTCGATGACGAAACCCGGGTCGGTTTTCTAAAAAATATGCGCGCATATTCATCCGGAAGGCTCACGCTGCACGCGGCCGACCTCGACGAGATTGGATGCTTCGACGATATCTTCCGTGGCTGCGACGGAGTCGCGCATGTCTCGCACGTGAGCACTTACGACGATCCGGAGTATGTGCAACGGACCTGTGATCACATCATTGCCAGCATCGAAGCTTCCGGCACCGTGCGGCGGGTGGTCGTTACCTCGAGCGTTGCGGCCGTGATGTCTGAAGCGGATATTTCCGAGCTGGTGCGGCGACCCGTTCTCGATGAGGACCGCTACCCCGATGAGTCGAACCCCAAACGCACGCCCGAGCGGGGGCAGGGCTATTCGATGGGGAAGGTGATCGCTCAGCGGGCGTTCTCCGACGCCGCCGAGCAGAGCGGTCGGTGGGATGCGGTGACGTGCTGCCCGGGTGACAACGTCGGACCGGTTCTGTCCGCCCATCAGAAAGACATGGGACCATGGCAGCACCTGATCGAGTTGATGGTCCGGGGTCGGTGCGAGATCTTCCAGGGCACCGGACCGTACCGACCGTGGATGACCGTCGATGTGCGAGACGATGCCGACTGCCATATCGGATTGCTGGAAAGTGGGAAGGTCAGCAACGGGCAGCGCTACATCTCATGGTCCACGGAAACCCGGAACTACGAAGATATCTGCGCGTCGATCGGTCGGGTCCTGCCCGAGCTGTCCCACGATCCGGGGACGATCGCCGACAACTCGCCGGATCGGATCAAGGCCCGCGAAGGCGAGTTCCGGTCGATCTGGGCCGGCTGCGTCCTGCGCAACGATCGAATCCGGTCGGTGGTTCCGATCACATTCCGGCCGCTTGACGATTCAATCCGCGACTGTGTCGAATCGCTGCTCGCCGTGGCCAAGGTGGAGCCGAAGACCACCGGTTCCGTAACGGTTCGGAGCGGTTCGGAGCGGTGAACGTACCCCGGCTCTAGCCGATGTAGACCGCCCGGGCCCGGAACCGTAGCGGGGACTCGGCGTATTCCTCGATGGCGTGCGCGCTCCAGCCGGCAATTCGGGCCAGCGAGAAGATCATCTGGCCGGAATCTTCGGGCAGCCCGGCGACCATGCCGAACGCCGCGAGGGCCAGGTCGATGTTCGGGCGAACGTCGCTGCGTTTGTGGATGGCCGCAATCAGCGCATCGACAGTCTCCATTTCGCGCGAGCCTGCCGAGAATGTTCGCAACATAGCGAGCAGAGATTCCGCCCTAGGATCCCCGAACTTGTACACCTTATGGCCGAATCCCGGGTACATGCCATGAAGCTGGAGCGCTTCACCGGCGGCACGTTCGGCTCCGACCCGTTGGCTGTCCGGAGCTGATTGCCGAAGGAGGGCCTGCTCGAGCATTCGGCGGGCCGGGCGACTCACGCCCCCGTGCAGCGGGCCTTGGATGGCGGCCACCCCGGCGCTGATCACCGCGTAGGGGTCGGAGCGGGTTGATGCGGTGACCCGCGCCGCGACGGTCGAAACAGCAAGTTCGTGGTCCGCGAGCAACACGAGCGCCGCGTTCAGCAGCTCGACCATGCCGCGTCGGGGGCGTCGGTCTGACATACGGGTCCATAGTCGAGCGGCGATCGTTGACCGGTGCGTGGCATCGTCGATCGTGAGTCGCGGCGTTCCGCGCTCCGCCCGGGTCGGCCAGGATTCCACCACGGAAGAGATAAGCGCGCTCGCTATCTGGGCCACGGAACCGGGGGAGAGATCGTTTCGCAAAGGGTCGGACGCGGCGGCCAGGATCGTGACGAGTCCGATGTGGTCGAAGACGTCGAGGTCGGCCGGAATCACACCTTCGATCGCTCGCACGGGCCACGAACGGTGTTCCGCAAGTGAGCCCGTGAGGAGAAGGCCGGCCACCTGTTCGAACGTGGCCGACCTGGAGAGCGACGTGACATCATGACCCCGGTACGACAACTGATGCTGCGCGATCGAGGTGATCGCTGTGTCGATGGTGAAGTCGAGGGCACGGGAGCGACTGGCCAGCCGCGGCCGACCCCGGCGGGCCAGCATCTCCACCTCGGCTGAAGAGAACGTGCTCTGGCGACCGTCTTTCGACGGGGTGCTCGTGAGGACTCCGCGACTCACGTAGGCGTAGATCGTGGATGGTTTCACCCCTAGTCGGCGGGCTGCCTGAACCGTGTTGAGTCGAGCCATGCCGTCAGGCTAGATTAATATGTTGACGATAATCAATATTGACTATCTCGGCTCAAGTTCGCATGCTCGGTTCATGGCTTCCGCACCGGTACTCGTCCTTTCCCCGTCGGTTGAAACGGTCGGAGATCTGACGGAGGTGCCCCGGGGGTTGAAGGGTGTCATCGTGGCCGACACCGGGGTCGGAGACGTCCGGGGTCGGGAGGGCTTCTATCACTACCGGCAGTACTCGGCCATCGATCTGGCGCAGACGCGCCCGTTGGAGGATGTATGGGCGCTTATGATCGACGGAGCGCTTCCGACATCGATCGCCCAACGATCGGCATTCGTTTCCGAGGTCAACCGGCTCCGGGAACTGCCCGCCGTCGTGGCTGACGTGCTGCCGGTACTCGCGGCCGCCTCCGGTCCGCTTGCCGGCCTCCGCACCGCCCTGTCGCTCCTGGGGGCTCACGACCGCATGCGGCCGGTGCTTGATCTCAGTCATGTCGAGCGTCGGGCGAACGTGTTGCGACTCTGTGCGGTGACTCCGGTGATCCTCTGTGCGCTCCACCGTCATTCGGTCGGGCTGCCACCGATCGACCCGCGCCCCGACTTCACCTACGCCGAGAACTACCTGTGGATGATGAGCGGGGAGGTGCCCGGGGCCGACCGGGTTCGGGCTATCGAGCAGTATCTGATCTCGACGGTCGACCATGGCTTCAACGCGTCGACGTTCACGGCTCGGGTGATCACGTCAACCGGCGCTGACTGCGCCGCTGCTGTGGTCGGGGCGATCGGCTCCCTCTCAGGCCCGCTGCACGGAGGCGCGCCCAGCCGGGCTCTGGAACTGCTCGATGAGATCAAAAGCGTCGATCGCATCGATGAGGTGGTTCGCCCCAAGATCGAAAATGGCCAGAGGATCATGGGCTTCGGCCATCCGGTGTACCGGACCGACGATCCCCGTTCGCTGATGTTGCGCGACATTGCGATCGGGCTGGGCGGACCACTGTCTGATCTGGGCGTCCGGGTCGAACGTCGCATCGTGGAGCTGCTCGCGGAACTCAAGCCCGGACGCGAGCTCTATACCAACGTCGAGTTCTTCGCCGGTGTCGTGATGGCTACCTGTGGCCTTCCACCCGAGATGTTCACGCCGACCTTCGCGTCGAGTCGTGTTATCGGGTGGAGCGCGAACATCCTCGAACAGGCCGCCGACTCCAAGATCATCCGACCGAGTGCGAGATACGTTGGTCCGACTGCGCCGCAGCCCGTGATGCCGTTGGCGGTCGCACCAAATTGATTCAACCGCCGACCATGACCGGCGCCAGGTCCGACTGGATCGTGAACGTCTCGGTTGTTCGAATCGGTTGTTCAAGAGGTCGGATCAATCGGTGACCGAATCGGTTGTTCGAAACGGTTGTTCGAATCGGTTGTTCGAATCGGTCGGATCAAACGGCTGTTTGAAAGGGAGCGCAGCGAACGCGACAGCGGCACCGCTCCGGGGGAGGGAACAGTGCCGCTGACGTTGTTTGGGGATTCTGCGGCTGACCGAGGCTACGACCCGATCGGTTTGCCGTCTCTGTGACGGATCGCGACGGTGGCCGGTCGGGCAACCGTTCCCGGTCCGTCGGGCCAGGCGCTTTGCGCGTTGGCGTTGGGATCGCCGGCCTTGTACAAACCGCCGTCTTCACCTGGATGCTGGATGGCGAGGAAAAGTGTGGTGTCGTCGGGCGTGAAGCAGGGACCGCAGGTTTCCGCTCCGGCCGGTACGGCGGCGAATTGCTGCAGTTTGCCGCGGTCGGGGCCGATCGTCGGCATCGAGAACAACGCGTCGTTGCGGCCAATGGCAGAAGGGGCGCCGTCGGTGGCGATCCACATCAGACCGGTCGAATCGAAGGCAATGTTGTCAGGGGCGCCGATCGCCGGGACCTTTCCCTTGTATCCGGCCATGTACATGTCGAGTCCCGTCTTGATGTCTGCGACATTTCCGACCACGGTCCCCAGAGCGGGGTTGCCGGCGAGCATGAAGACTTCCCACTTGAACGTCGCCGCTGAGGCGTCGTTGCCGGTCTCGGTGAGTTCGATGATGTGGCCGAACCGGTTGCCGGTCGTCGCATCCCACCGCGGGTTCGCCTTCGCCTCGCCGGGGTCGGCCGCCGCTGTTCGTCTTTGGCTGTTGTTGGTGCATACGATGTACACCCTGCCGTCGATCGGGTTCGGCTCGACGTCCTCGGGGCGGTCCATGCGGGTCGCACCGACCGCGGTTCCGGCCTCGCGCGTTCGAAGCATCACATCGGCCTGGCTGGCGAACGCCGGCTTCGAGAGTTCGGGGCGCGAGCCGAAGACCAACGGAATCCACGACCCGGTGCCATCGGCGGCGAACTTGGCCACGTGAAGTACGCCGTCATCGAGGAGGGCACCGTTCGCGGTTCCCTTCGCCGGGTCGAACCTGCCGTTTGACACGTACTTGTACGTGAACTCGAAGCGCTCGTCATCGCCCATGTACGCGGCAACGCGCTTGTCGGCCGTCAGGATTGTTGTGGCCGCCTCGTGCTTGAAACGACCCATGGCGGTCCGTTTGACCGGGGTCGAGGTCGGATCATTGATGTCGACCTCGACGATCCATCCGAACTTGAAGGGTTCGTTTTCCACGACAGCGCAGTCGAAGCGGAGCGGATACACCTTTTCCCACAGTCGTGAGCTTGCTCCGTTCGGAATCCCGTACCGGGTGTTGTTCGCCTTTGTCGTGGCATCCACCGCGGAAGCTCCGTTGGCGAAGTACTGGTTGAAGTTCTCTTCGGCCGTAAGGACAGTGCCCCACGGCGTGACGCCGCCGGCGCAGTTGTTGAGCGTTCCCTCGATGATGCCCTGGACCCGTCGGTCAACTGCCGCCGGTCCACTAATGGCCATCCTGGTGAAGCCGTGAATTCGACGGTTCCGCTTGCCGGGTTTGACCGTCCACTTGGCACCGGCCGACGCGCGGGTGATCTCCACAACCGTGGCCCCGTGAGCAGCGAGTTCGATGTCGACCCAGTCCTTGAGCTGCCCGGGTGTTGCTTTGGTGGGCGCGTAGTTCGGGAACATCCGGAGTCCGTCGGTGTATTCGTGGTTGATGAAGAGCACGCCGTCGTTGCCGGTCGTTCCAAGCGGGAAGAAAGCCTGAAAGTCGTGGTTGTATCCGCACTGCAGTGCCTGGGACGCCAGCGACTGGTTGGCCAGTGTGAATTTCGGCGCACCTGGCATGACCGGGTCACCCCACCGCAGGATCACGTCGACGATGTATCCCTCGGGGACGTGCAGCCAGTCGTCGCTGTCAGGCCACGAGGTGATGGGTGCGAAGGTCGGAGTTCGCGGTGTCTTTGTCTGGGCGGCGGCCGGAGCACCTGTCAACGCCAACGCAGGTACCGATGCGGCTGCGCCAGCGAGGAGCCCGGCCTGCAGCACCCCCCGACGGGTGAGGCGAAGGTGCATGAGCTGTTCGAACGTCTCGGACTCCGAGGAGCGACGCGGACGTTTGGGGCTTGAGGTGGTTGATTTCGTCACGTCCGGCACAGTAGGGACGGTGTCTCTCGAAACGATTGACAGAAGATGTTGCCACGACGACGTCGAGATGAACACCCGGTGCGCTCCCGGCTTGTTACTCAGTGGTGGATACCTCCGTCGACCACGAACTCCTGACCGGTGCAGTAGCCAGATTCGTCGCTCGCAAGAAACAGGACCATGTTGGCGATGTCGCGGGAAACGCCCATCCGACCCAGTGAAATCGTGCGCTCGGTCCTGGCCCGGATGTCGGAGTTGTGGATCACCGGCGAATCGGCTGTCATCGGAGTATCGATGATCCCAGGGTGCACGGAGTTCACCCGGATGCCGTTGCGACCCCACTCCTGCGCCGCGACTTTGGTGAGACCCCGCACCGCCCACTTCGTCCCGGAATACGCGCCGTGGAGTTTCACACCTTCAAGGCCGGCGACCGAACTGATGTTGATGATCGAACCGCGTGTCGATCCCTTGATCATGGCTGCGGCGGCAGTCCTCATACCGAGAAACACACCGGTCTGGTTGATGGCGATGATGTTGTTCCACTCGTCGAGCGTCGTCGCGTCGAGTCGTTTGGTCATGTCGATAGCGGCGTTGTTGACGAGGACATCGATCCTGCCGTGCCGTTCGACAATCCCGGTCACCACGGCGTCCCACTCCGCTTCGGAACGAACATCGAGATGGACGTACTCGGCGTTGACTATGCAGGCGGCGGTTGCCCGGCCGGCGTCATCGAGTACGTCGGCGAGCACGACGGTCGCCCCTTCTCGTACGAACAGCTCGCCTTCATCGGCGCCCTGTCCCCGCGCTCCACCGGTGATCAGAACAACTTTGCCATCGAGTCTTCCCATGAATGGGGTTTCTAGCACGAATCCGAATTGTGCCACCCAGGGAGGTGGGCCTGATCAGAACGCGCAAGCCCGTTCGCTGGCCGACCGCGTTGCGACACGTTCCTGTATCTCGTCGAGCGTCACGCCGTCCCCAACCTCGCAGGGTAGGTCCCCAACCTCGCAGGGTAGGTCCCCAACTCAGCCCGTTACTGGGGTAGGTTCGCCCTGCACCTCTGGGTTGGGTACCCTTGCCCGGCGGGTTGGGTGGTCAACGGCCGGAGAGACGAACTAGACGCGTTCGATGATGATGGCCGGAGCCATGCCACCACCGGCGCACATCGTGACGAGGCCGACCTGAAGGTCGCGGCGTTCGAGTTCGTCGAGGACGGTGCCAATGAGAATCGCGCCGGTGGCGCCGATCGGGTGACCGAGCGCGATCGCGCCACCGTTCACGTTGACCTTGGAGCGGTCGAGCTTCAGATCACGCTGGAACTTCTCGGCCACTACGGCGAACGCTTCGTTGATTTCGAAGAGGTCGATGTCGTCGATTGTCATCCCGGCGCGCTCAAGCACCTTGCGCACGGCGGGCACGGGGGCGTTGAGCATGAGGGTCGGGTCATCGCCCATGTTGGCGGTCGCAACGACGCGTGCCCGGGCCTTGAGCCCGTGGGCCTTGGCGTAGTGCTCGCTGGCGAAGAGAATTGCGGCGGCGCCGTCGACCACGCCCGAGGAGTTACCGGCATGGTGGACGTGCTGGATGTCGAGGCCGGGGTACTTCTGATTGATAAGTTCGCGGAACGATTTCGCGCCGGCCTCGTGGCGATAGTCGGCAATCGCCGGGAAGCTCGGTGGGAGCGACGCGAGCGACTCAGCGGTGGTTTGCGGACGCGGGAACTCTTCGCGGTCGAGCGCCATCGAGCCGTCCATGTTGAACACGGGGATCAGGCTCTTGCTGAACCGGCCCTCACGGATGGCCCGGTCGGCCCGGACCTGCGACTCGGCGGCGAGAGCGTCGAGGTCCTTTCGGGAGATGCCTTCGAGCGTGGCGATCGCATCGGCGCACACGCCCTGATGTGACTGCGGGTGGATCGACTGGAGGTGCATGTTTCCGGCACCCATCGGCATGAGGCCCTTCTTCGGCAGCGACATCATTTCGGTGCCGCCGGACACGACAAGGTCTTCCATGCCCGCCATGACGGCATGGGCGGCGTAGTTCGCCGAGGTGATGCCCGAGCCGCAGAACCGGTCGAGGGTCGCACCGCTAGCCGTCATTGAGTATCCGGCGTCGAGGGCGGCCATGCGTCCGAGATCGCCGCTCTGCTCGCAGACCTGCGAACTCGTGCCCCAGACCACATCGTCGACATCAGCCGTGTCGAAGCCGTTGCGGTCGACGAGCGCCTTCAGAACGGTCGACGCGAGGTGCTGTGGGTGTAGATGGGCCAGAGCTCCCTTGCCGGGCTTTCCGATCCCGCGAGGCGTGCGACAGGCATCGATGATCAGGGCTTCAGGCATGGGTTTCTCCGGTGAGTGGCTGGCAGCGAACTTCTCAAACTAGGCCACCAGCATGGTCAGGCGCCAACCCGGCGACGACGGCGAACTAGTGGTCCGTCGCCAAAATAGTGACCGACCACTAGCGTCGACGCGTACCGAGTCAACCCGAGGACCGACGGCAAGGAGTCATACGTGAACGCAGGACAACGTGACGGAGTGGCGGTCGTGACCGGTGCGAGCCGGGGAATAGGCGCCGCGATTGCCGAGCGATTCGCGTCGAAGGGGATGGCGGTCGCCTGCGTCGCGACATCAGCGTCGAATGCCATGCCGATGGTCGAACGCATCAGGGCCGACCACAGGGTCGATGCGCTGGCGGTCGGTATGCACGTGCAGGACCGTGACTCGGTCGAGGCCGGGATGACGTTGATTGAGGCTGAGCTCGGCCCGATCTCGGTGCTCGTGAACAACGCAGGGGTGTCGGGCGTGACCCCGTTCCTCGACATGGCGGTTGAGGACTTCGACCGGGTGATCGACATCAACCTCCGCGGGGTCTTCCTCTGCGCACAGGGTGCGGCTCGGCGCATGGTCGCGTCGGGCACAAAGGGTTCGATTGTGAACATCGGGTCGATCACCGGTGTGAACGCATTTCCGAAACGGATGGGCTACGCGGCCTCCAAAGCGGCTGTGCACCACATGACCAAGGTCATGGCCCTCGATCTCGCCGAGCACGGTATCCGGGTGAACTGCATCGCTCCCGGCTACATCCGCACCGACCTGATCACGGATCTGATCGAAGCCGGCTCTCTCGACGAGGACCTTCTCAGAAACCGGATCCCGATGAAAGAGCTCGGAACCCCCGAGGACATCGCTGCGGCGGTTGACTGGATCTCCTCGAGCGAGGCTCGGTACGCGACGGGTGCGACGATGTTGATCGACGGCGGCTGGGTCGCCTACGGCCACGTCTGAAGCTGAACGCTGCCCGAAGGTCTGCCCTTGCGGGCGGCCGACTGGCTTCGTCAGGCTTTAGATTCACCGCCACATCGCGTTACGACAGGCAAATCGCGTTACGACAGGCAACCGGAGCGAGCCCGAGGTAGGTCTTTTTTGAACCGAAGCCGACGCACCGCTCGTCCGGAACCGCAGAAGTCACGATCGAAACGTTCAAGCGCTTCGAGTTCGCGCATCCAGTCACTTCCCGAAGCTCAACAGTCGAGCGATCAGGATGCCGGCGCGTCGATCGGTCTTCAGGAAACGATCGGCAACCGCGCGGTTGCCCGGCTCTTCGGGCAACGCGAGCCCGATCCGGTGGCTTCGGTGCCCGTCACGCCCGTGATCAATGTGCAGCTTCTCGTTGATCAGCTGACGGTGGCGATTGATCAGGAAGACGGCGAAAGAAAGCCCATGGGGACGGGCGAGTACATGACCGTTCGAAAGGTCCAGTACGAGAAGATCGTGGCGGTTCTCGACAACCTGACGCCCTCACAGGTCGTGCACGTGTCGAACCTCTATGACACGGTCAATGGAAACCCCCTGAGGGACGACCTCCTGGGCCGTGGCCGCAAGGATGCCACCTCACTTACTCCGGCCCAGCAGGGTCACGTGTTGGCGCTTCTACGCGGTACGGTCAGCGATCCGCAGCCGGTCGGTCATCAGCACGAGTTCGGGCGAACGCACCTCGACGCCGATGCCGCCGAGATTCCCGTGCTGATCGACCGGGTCGGTGATGACGAAAGGTCCAAGGACCGTCTCATGACGATGTTGCGGCGCGACACGATGGAGATGAGCGACCTGGCCCGATCGTACGGTAAGCAGTTCGGCAAGGAACTCGGCGAGGATCTGGCCAGGCTGCCCGGTCCCTACGCCCTTCAGGCCCAGCTGCTCTATACCGGCAACCGGGCCGGTGCCGATGCCGTTGCGATCGAAACAAAGCGCCGCGAGGTGCAGAAGCTCAATGACATACTCGCCGCAACGCACCTTGAGGTTGACCCAGGGTCTTCCTTTCTCGACCGTGCGCTCGGAGAAGTGGCGGGAGCGGCCAAGTCCGCGCTCGGTCCGCTGCAGTTGGTGGAGTCGCACGCGCAGAAGCAACGAGCCAAGCTGCTTTCGGAAATTGATGCAGTCGTCGACCAGAACCGACACGAAGTGCTGGAAGAACAGGCGCAGAAGGGGGTCGCGCCCGACAAGGCCAAGGCTGCCGTCGATGCCCGCATCAATGCGATTCTTTCGATGGGCGATGACGAGTCAAACCTCGGGCAGCGCATCCGGGCCACCACGGGTTCGGAGGTCAGCACCGACCCGCCGATTGCGGCCGCCCGACGCCTCAAGGGCACGGCGGGCGGACCGACATCGGCTCAAGTAGCGGAAGAGGAACGACAACTTCGCCATACGGCCGGCACGGAAGCGATGATGGACATCAAGTCGCGGGCGGCCATGATAAAGATCGACCAGGCCCGTACCCCCGACGAGAAGATGGCCATGGTCGGTGCGCTGATCGGTGAACGTGAGGGCCTGACCCAGAAGAAGGCGGAGGTGTTCAGTCACCGGTTCAAAGACGAGTACAACCGCATACGCGGTGCCGGTCGGTCTTTCCTTGAGATCCTCAGCGATACAGGTTCCGAGACTGACCGGAAATTGGCGAGCAGTCTGCACGGGGGTTCGGGCAAACTCACCGACGCCCAGGAGCTGTATTTCGCCCTGGTCAGCAAACAGCCCAACCTTGACCTGGTTCAGAACCTGCTGAGCAACAAGTCGGTCGACGAGGTCGACCGGTTGGGTGAAGGATATTCCAAGTTGGCCGGCAAGACCCTGCAGAGCCGGTTCTTCGAGTTGCCGGCTGGCGACTGGGAGTTGGTGATGCCGCTCATCAACAAGCGGGTTGAGGCGAAGTACGGCGAAGCCAGACAATTGCATGACGGTATCCGTGCCCAGTACGAGCGCGTGACGGACTCCGGCTTCTCCGGGTTCGTGAACGACGTCAACGGCAGCGAGACGCGCGAAATGCTCGACCGGACCAAACACGACGCCGACGTGGCCTACAACAATTACACCCACGCCCGTGCCATCGGTCCGTACCAGGACGCTCCGAAGTACCTCGAGGAATTGCGACGCCTTCACGCGACGATGCAGTTCGACCAGTCCGCGTACGGCGAGTCGGTGGAGAGCACGAGGGCCAAGCTCACGAGTGCCGTCACGTTCGCGGTTGACGTGGCGGTGACGGTGTTCCTCCCCGAAGTCAAACTGCTGCAGATCGCGGCGTCGATCGGCAGCCACATCGCCATCAACAGCATCGCCCATGGCGCCGACTACAGCGCCGAGATGTTCGAGCAGGACCTGATCGGGGGTCTCCTCGCTGCCGCAGGTAGCGAAATCGGATCCATGGGGTTCAAAGCCGGTGTGTCGCAGGTGACGAAATCGGTCGCCACCGCCCTGGAGAAACGCGGCGTAGAACTTGGCGTTGCTATGTCTCCGGGCGTCTCCGCGATCGGCAGGGCGTTCAGCTGGTCGGGCGAGCAGATCGCCTCAAACCAGGGCGGATCACTCCTGTCTGAAGGCAAGTTGATGAGCGCCGAGAGCACCGTCGACGCCATGGTGCAAAGCGGCGCGCAGACTGGCGCATCGCATGTGATCAAACATGTCGGCAGCGCGCCGAAGGTGCACGATCCCACCGGGCACGATCCCACCGGTCGCGATCCCACCGGGCGCGATCCCACCGGGCGCGATCCCGCTTCGACCGACCCGACAACACCGAAGCCGAAGGAGCCGATTCCGGGTGAGCCGTCCACCATTGGTGAGCAACCCGCGAACGAGCATGACCCGCGCAACCTCGAAGGTGGCGAACAAACGGGTCGCCCGCACGCGGGCGGGTCGAACCGCGGTGCCTCGACCGGGGGCGGTGGGGGAGTTGGCGGGGGAGGCGGCACCGGCGGCACCGGCGGCGGAGGAGAGCGAAAGCGTCCTAGCGACAACCATCTCGAGAAGCTTGCCGCTAACCTCCGCGAGCAAGGAGGTTGGACGGAGGCGGTGGAGAACCCCAAGAACCCGATGGCGGCTGAGCTGATCGCCCGTCGGAACGAATTGGTAGGTGAACTTAAGAAGCATTTCGATCCGATGATCCCCGAGGCGAGCAGGAATCCCGGCAGCGATGTCGACATCAGCTTCCGCGACGGAGAGTCGATGATCAAGGCACGCGAGTGGCTCGCGGCCAATCAACCCGGCTGGGGGCATTTCAAGATCGGCCTGATGACCGACGCGAAACGCCTGGGCATGCACGAGGAACTGGGCAAAGCGCTCAAACCCGAAGAGCAACAGGCTCAACAGGAACGTATTGATAAGCGCGCTGATGAGCTGATTCTCGCCCGTCATCTCCGCAGCGGTCGCACGCCCGAACTGGAGGCGCGGTTGAACGCGCTGGGCGCGCCCGAACGGGCTGCGGTTGAAATGCTGGCCTCGATGGATGAGGGACGACGCCAGGTCCTGGCCGACGAAGCACTGAGGCAGGTCGACGGGCTGGTCAAGGAGATCGAAACCACGAACGACCCCAAGGAGAAGGCGCGGCTGGCCGAGTTGGCGTCTATGAAACAGATGGAGGCCAACGGTCTGGGCGACGAGGCATATATCTCGAACGCGACGGTCGAGGCGTACGTGAACAAACGCGAGGTGGAGATCGCGAGCCCGGGAAAGGGTCCCCGCGGAACGAACCGATCGGCCACCCCGACCGAGAAGATCGCACCCCGCAGTGCGCGCCAACAGTTGCAGGTTCTGCAGGAACAGCGTGCCGCCCTTCAGCACATCATCGACCTCAACGGACACGACGTCGCGAAGGCTATGAGTGGCCATGAAGCCATGAAGTACATGAACCGCTGCATCGAGGTGCTGGAGGCGGCGGGTATCAGTACGCCGTCGATGAATTACCTGCGCGGCATCTCGGAGTTCGTGTACCGGGCCGATCGGCGGGCGAACCGAGGGCCACGCAAGGAGGTGGTGGTCAGCGAGGGTCACGGCAAAAGCCGCGCCCGGTACAGCGACGTGCCCGACGGGCCCATGAAGGGAATGTCGGAACCCGAGCTCAACGCCTGGTTGCAGGAGACCTACGACACGTATGACCAAACGGTGGCCAGGGCCGAGGACATTCTCGCCCAGCGGGCCAAAGCGGCCGCCGGAGGGTCCGGTCCGGCGGGGCCGGGCGGTGGTTCAGACTCGGTGATCATCGACCCCTCCCTGCTGGGACCGACCGTCAACGAACCGGCGGTTCCCGCCCCGCCCGGTGACCACACCCCAGCCGGGAAGGCAGCGGGTCCAAAGGAGGGACTCCCGACTACCGCCCTGTCGGTGGTCACGACGCACACCGTGCCCGGCGCGAAGAACCCTGTGCGGGAGCGTCCGCTTCCGACCAACAGCCCGGTCGCCGGATCGGATCTGCCCACCGGCAATCTCAACAAGGCGCAGTTCCGGTTCCGCCAGCCCTTGGGCGGTGGCACGAGCAAGGGAAGTCTTCTGCTCACCGACCATCAGGGACGGAAATTCGTGTTCAAGCCGGCCGAGCACGAGTCCCATACGGGGTACGGCGGTCCGGGCGAGACCATCGAAGCTGGAGACCGGTACCGTCGGGTCGGGGCCGCGAAAATCGTCGCCGACGCGCTCGGAGTCCGCACCCCCGAGGGAACGAGCGTCACCCTCGACGGGGTCGTCGGCTCGCTGCAGAAATGGGAACCCGGAAGCGTGCTCGGCGACGGAAGCAAACGGACCGAAGCCGATGTCAGGAAGATCCAGGAGTCTCTTGATCACCACGATCTCGACATCTACGACTTCGTCATCGCCAACATGGACCGCAACGCCGGAAACGTTCTTGTCGCCGACGATGGCGGCCTGGTCGCCATCGACAACGACGTGTCGTTCCCGGCGAGCAACCTCCGTTACGGAAAGGTGCCCCTTGAGAACATGCGACCGGGAGGCAAACTGGCGGACTGGCAGCGCAAGATTCCGCCGACGATCACGGCCGAGATGGCGGCGCAGATGCGGGCGATGGCCGCGAACGAACCGGAGATGCGAAAGAAACTCGCGGCCTATCTCGACCCGGTCGAGATCGACGGCGCGTTCCACCGCCTCGATCTGCTTCTCCGACTCATGGACACGAAGGGCTATCCCGCCATCGAATAGACGGAGATCGGCCCGCTTCGGCGTTCGATTCGTCGGGTGCTGGTCCGCGGGCGGGGGCGGGGGCGGGACTACTGTTCAGCGTTCGTTTCGTTTCGACTTCTTGCTGAAGGGTGCAGCCGTGACGTTGCTCGGTGTCCATCATGTGGCGGTGATCTGCTCCGACTATGCGCGGTCGAAGCGGTTCTATGTAGAGGTGTTGCGGTGTCGTGTGATCGCCGAGAACTACCGGGCCCCGAGGCGCTCGTTCAAGCTCGACCTCGCGCTGCCCGACGGCACACAGCTGGAACTGTTTTCCTTTCCCGACCCTCCACCCCGCCCGTCGCGTCCCGAAGCATGCGGCCTGCGTCACCTGGCGTTCACCGTCGAAGACGTTCAGGCCTGGAAGTCACGCCTTGAGTCGGTCGGCGTCGAGGTTGAAGACATCCGGCTCGACGAGTACACCGGCCGACGTTTCGTCTTCTTCGCCGACCCCGACGGGTTGCCACTTGAACTCTACGAGACGGTCCGATAAAAGTCCCTGGGCGCTCGCCCCTTGCGCTGTCAGGAGCCGGGCCGTCCTATGCTCGGTCGATGGGACTATTCGCCTGGATCGTCGTTGGACTCGTCGCCGGTTCGCTCGCACAGCGAGTCACCGGGCAGGAACGCCGCGGCTGCCTCTACACCCTTGTGGTCGGGGTGCTTGGAGCGCTCATCGGCGGTGCGTTGTTCAATGCCGCCGGTACCTCAAGGGCGGTCACGGGTTTCAACGTCGGGTCGGTCTTCGTGGCCTTCATCGGCGGCTGCGCGTTGTGCTTCATCCTGCAGCTTCTCGACCGCCGTTGACGACGAACGGGCCTGAAACTGGCCGCCAGTGGGGATGGTTTTAACGTCTCCGACGTGTAAACCATCCCCAAAACCGAACGGCCCGTTGGGTTGGTCAGACGCGAACTTCGTAATAGAGGTTCGCGGCGTCGTCGAGGTCGTGGGTGATGAACCGACCGAATCCGGCCGCCTCGGTGAGCTCACGCGCGGCAGCGGCGTGGAGGCCGAGGGTTCCGAGTCCGGCCCCACCCGGCTCCGACATGGCTGATTGGAGACACGATGTGACTGAGAAGCCGTAGAACAAGGGGAGAAGCGGGTTGCGCCGGTCCTGGTCGAAGTCACCGGTCGAGCGGATGTCCTTGATGAGCCAGGTGCCGTCTTCGGCGATCGAGCGTCGGATGGCCGCCGCTGTCCGACCGGGGAACGCCATGTCGTGCATGCAGTCGAAGGTGCTCACCAGATCGAACCCGCTTCCGGCCGGGAGCGATTCACCGCCGGCCTGCACGAACGAGACGTTGCTGAGTCCCATGTCGATGACCCGCTGAGTGGCCAGGGAGATCGCTGCGGCCGAGGGGTCGTACCCGACACATCGTGCGTTTGGAAACGCTTTTGCAAGGGTGGTGAGCATGACGCCGCCACCGCAGCCCACATCGACGACCGACGCTCCGGCCTTGAGCTTGTCGATGACTCCGTCGAGGGCGGGTAACACGGTCGACAGCAGCGCCAGGCGGGACCATGGACCCGTCATGCGGGCCAGGCCGGCCGCGGCGTTTTGTCCCTGCTGCTCGTAGGTGACGCCGACGCCGGTGCGGAACGAATCGACGATCCGGTCCAGGACGGCGGGCTCAAGGCCACCTCGAAATGCTCCTGTTGCGAATACCAAGGAGTTGTGCTCGTCGGCCAGCACCGCGGTCTGGACGTCGGTCAGGGCGAAGTCGCCGTCGGGTGTCCGGTCGATGAGTCCGGCGGCGGCCTGCCCGAGCAGCCACTCCCGGACGAACCGCTCGTGCAGATTGGTGGATTCGGCAACGGCCGCCGATGACTGTGGACCTCGGCCAACCATCGCGGCGTATAGCCCGAGCCGGTCGCCGAGGTGGATCATCAGCGAGACCTGCTCGCCCATCTTGTAGGTCCAGACTTTGAAGCTGAACAGCTTGACCGCGTTGGGGTCGAGTGGCGTGGGGTCGATTTGCATGGTGTCGTCGGTCGTCATGACGGGTTCCGTTCTTCGGGTCGTTTGGGTCGCGGATTGATCGCCGGTGTCCGCCGGTGCCTGTCGCTGTCTGTCGGTCGTTTTGATGATGGTGCATTTCCCGGAACCGATCCATTCCGGCTGCGATCTACCTTCGGTCGAAGACCTGACGGGCGAGATCGGCCCGGCCGGTGTAGACCCCGTCAACTCCCGCGGAGACGGCTGCCTCCAGCAGCTTCGGATCATCGAGGGTCCAGGTGTAGACGGCCATGCCGTGCGCGTGGTTCCAGGCGACCGATTCGCGGGTGACGACCCGGCGGACGCCGATAGCGAACGGCGGTTGACCGATCGGGGACGGTGAGCACCAGGCCCGGCCGGTGGTCTGGGCGTTGCGCATGTCAACGACCATGGCGTCGGTGACGGTGATGGTGACTTCCGGGCAGAGAGGTTTGAACCGGTCGACCGCCGCGTCTCCGGCTGAACCCACGTACACGTCGGACGCACGACCGAGGCGGCGCAGCAGGTTACACAGGGTCTGCTCCCCACCGGTGGTCTTGAACTCCAGCGAGACGCGTCGGTTGGGAAACGCCTTGAGGATTTCTTCGACCGTCGGAATGGTGACGCCGCGTCCGCGCAGGGGGAAGTCCCGCCTGGGTCCGGGCCAGGTGTAGGCGGCATCGAGGGCTCGGAGCTGCAAAAGGGTCTTCGTTCGCACAGAGCCCGGCATGCCGGTTTGGCTGCGGAGGTCGTCGTCGTGGGACGCGACAAGCAGACCATCAGCCGTGACCCGAACGTCGGCATCGACGACGTCGGCTCCGGCCCGGACGGCGGCCCGCATCATTTCGATCGTGTTACCCGGCCCGAAGTAGGTACTGCTCGCGTGAGCGATCACCAGTGGTTTGGACCGGCGGAACGCGCTGGTGGGGCACTGGGCGGGCCAGGCCGGTGACGCGGAACTCGAAATCGTGAGCAGGACGAGTGGCACCACGGCCAAACCCATCGTGCTCCGGCGGATCCTCACCAGATCGACGGTACTACCGAAGCCCATCGTTGGAACGAGCTCTGCACGGGGGATGTTGGCTTGCCGTGACGCATCGATCCAGGTGGGTGCGGGACACCGTAGGATGCGTCGGGTGAACGGAGCGGACTCAGCGGGCGCAGCGAACGAAGTGAGCGACACCGAAGTCTCGTCGTTCAACTGTTCGGACCAACTAATAGGTACACATAGTGACTGCTCCGACTCGTCGACCGGTGATCGGTGAGCGCGTCCGGTCCGGTGATCGTTGTTGCCCTCGGCGGTAACGCACTGGTGCACGACAACAGGTTGTCGATCCTCGATCAACTCGTTGCTGTGGAAACGATCGCTCCGTCTATCGTCGACCTCGCCGAATCGGGTCACCGGGTGGTCGTGACCCACGGTAACGGCCCGCAAGTGGGTTTCATCCTTCGACGCTCGGAACTGGCGATCGCCGAGGTGGCACCGATACCGATCGACTTCGCCGTGGCCGATACCCAGGGCGCGATCGGGCACATGTTTCTCATCGCGCTTCGCAACGAGTTGCATCGACGCGGGCTCGATCAGCCGGTGACGGCGATCGTGACCGACGTGATCGTCGACCCGCTCGACCCGGCGTTCGAGTCGCCGACGAAGCCGATCGGTTCGCACTTCACGAGGGAACGGGCCGAGGAACTCGCAGCGACGTACGGCTGGTGCGTGTCAGAGGATTCCGGCCGTGGTTGGCGGCGGGTCGTGCCGTCACCCGCGCCGATCTCGGTCGCGGAGAGCCCGGCTATCGCGGCGCTTCTGGCGGCCGGGCACATCGTGGTGGCGGCGGGTGGGGGTGGCATTCCCGTCGCGTGTGCCGTCGACGGCGTGCTGTCACGGGTGGAGGCCGTCGTCGACAAAGACGCCACGTCGGCGCTGCTCGCCGATCAACTCGATGCGAAGTTGCTGGTGATTCTCACCACAACCGACCGTGTCGCCGTCGCCTTCGGCCGACCTGAGGAGCGGTGGCTGACGACGGTCGACGCATCCGAGATGCGGCGACATCTCGACGCCGGCGAGTTCGGGGCGGGAAGCATGGCCCCCAAAGTTGAAGCGGCTCTGCGCTTCGTGGAGTCGAGCGCATCGCCGGGTCGCTGTGCCGTGATCACCGCAGCGGACCGCCTCGCCGAGGCGGTGGACCCGCACAGTGGTGTCGGAACCCGAATCGTGCTCCAAGCGCACTTACGCTGAACTGCCGCACGGTGCCGGAGCCAAGGCCCACCGGTTTGTCGCTATCGTTGCTGTCGTGAACACGGTTGAGGGATCTGTCGAACGGGCCCTGGGCGCGATTGACCGCGCCGTTGCATTGCTCGACCGTGGGTTGGCCGAGCCGTACCGGATCAGTGCGTTCACCAAGGCCAGGCCGCGGGTTCAGGAACTGACCGACGCCGAGTTGCGGGCCCGGGTGGAGGCGAAGACGCTTACGCAACTTCCCGGGATCGGCGCTTCCATCGCCGCGCTGGTGGAAGACGCGGTGTTGCAGCGTGACTCGGCGTACCTCGCGAAGCTCGATGCCGAAACCGCAGTGGCATCAACGACGGAAGGGTCGCTTCTCCGCAACCGACTGCAGGGTGATCTCCACGTGCACACCGACTGGTCCGATGGCGGGGCATCGATCGTTGACATGGCCCGGGCCGCAGCGGCACTCGGACATTCGTATCTTGCGGTGACCGACCATTCCGGTCGGCTCACGGTGGCGAAGGGTCTCGATCGCTCCAGGCTCGCCCGACAACTCGATGAGCACGCGAAGGTACGCGAACAGATTTCGCAGGAGTTCGGGATCCGGGTGGTCACCGGGGTCGAGGTCGACATCAACGAAGACGGCACCCTCGACGGCGACGATGAGGTGCTCGCGGCGCTCGACGTGGTGGTGGCCAGCGTGCACGTCAAGCTCGGTATGGAACGCGACCTCATGACGCGGCGATTGCTACGCGCGGTTACGAATCCCAACGTCGATGTGCTCGGTCATTGCACCGGTCGCAAGGTGACCGGCCGCGGCCGCACCGAACAGCAGGCCAACTGGGATGTCGTGTTCGCGGCGTGCGCCCAGTTCGGCACGGCGGTCGAGATCAACTGTCGGCCCGAGCGACTCGACCCGCCCCGTCGCCTGATGAGCCGGGCGTTGGAACTCGGCTGCCTCTTCGC
>JANMZO010000259.1:0-59319 GCA_031383405.1 Acidimicrobiia bacterium
GCGCAACGGCACGACCACGCTGTTCGCCGCGTTGAACGTGCTCAACGGGATGGTTACCGGTCAATGTCTGCCACGCCACCGTAACGACGAGTTCGTCAAGTTCCTGCGCCGCATCGACCGTCAAACACCCAAGGGCTTACACGTCCACCTCATTCTCGATAACCACGCCACCCACAAGCATCCCAACGCCGATGTCGAGGCGTGGCTCGTCAAGCACCCCCGCTTCCACCATCACTTCACCCCAACCTCAAGCTCATGGCTCAACCTGGTCGAGCGATGGTTCCATGAGATCACCGACAAAACAATCCGTCGCGGAGTGTTCCACTCGGTACCCGATCTCATCGCAGCGATCGAGCACCATCTGAACACAGGCAACACCAATCCCAAGCCATTCCAATGGACCGCCACAACCGAATCCATCCTCAAGAAAACCCGTCAAGGCCACGTCACCCCCCACACAACCACCACATAAATAAGAGACACCACATAGATGAATTGTTCCAAGGGATGCGCGCGTTCCGCGAGATGGTCCACCACGTAGAGCGCGAACACGCCCAAGATCTGTGCTTCACCGCCACTGATCTTGGAGGACCTGACATGATACCGACTTGGACGCGCTCGCAACCGCACTTTACGTCACCATCGACGATCTCCTAATCGACCACCACGACTGGCGCCCTGAACGACCAACTGTCGGGATCAGTTTTGCGTGGGCATCTCGAGGATGGTGACGGTGCCGTTGTTGCCGTCGACTTCGATCAGCGCACCATCGGGGATGATTCTTGTCGCACCGGTGATGCTGACAACCGAAGGGATCCCGAGCTCGCGGCTGACGATCACCGCGTGGCTGAGCATGGCTCCGACATCGACAACGACGGCCTCCACGGGAACGAACAGCGGGGTCCACGAGGGATCGGTTATAGGGGCGACAAGCACGTCGCCGGGTCCGATGTCGCGAGGGTCGGCCGGGTCGAGGACAATGCGGGCCCGACCGCGGGCGACGCCCGGGCAGCCGGCGATACCGGTGAGTTTCTGGCCCACCGTCACATTGATCGAGGTGACGGCATCGCGGCGGGTCCACGTCTCGACCGGCGGCATCGTGCCGTTGACGATGAACGGCGGTTCCAACGTTGACAGGTATGTGCGCATAGCTCGTCGTTCGGCGATCACAGCCGAGAAGGGAATTGGGTCGGCGATGAATGCGTCGAGTTCATCAGCCGTGACGAACCAGAGGTCGTCTGGAAGCCCACCCGAACGAGCCGCACACCGACGGCCGAGCTCGCGAGACATCAGGCGCGCTTCATGAATTGCCTGGACCACCGTGGTCTTCGCCTGTTCCCGTCCCTGGGCGAACATCGACGCCGACTCGATCAGCTCCCGTAACCGGCGACGGCCGAGCCACGAGAGCTTTGCGTCGGCCATGGCCAACGCCCGCTCCCGATCGGCGACAAGTCTCCTGTGGCGGTCGGCCGGCGCATGGTCCGAGTCCGCCCCGCGCATACGGTCGACGAGCACGTACGCGAGATCGGGATCGGTTCCCCATGTCGGGCACGCGGTCTCCCACTCGTTCGGTCCGCGACAACCGTGCTCGTCTAGGAACGACGCAAACGCCACATTGAACGCCTGAACCTCGGAGGTCGAATCGCCGGTCAGCCGCTCCTGCAAATCGTCGATCCCTGCGTCGAAGATCGCGGCAAGGGTCGCTGATTCTCGCACCATTCGACCGAGCTCCCACAGACGATCCGAGGGCGCCGCACTCGACACGTGGCCGGCGCCCGCGAGCAGGCTCGGCAACAACGATGGATCCTTCAACTTCTTCTCACACATCTTGTTGAGAAGTGACACCGGTGCGCCAGCCTGCGTTGAGACGATGAGATGGTTGCGAAACAGTTCAGCGGTGAGCGTCATCGACCCCCGCAATGCCGCCACGAGCTCAGCGTCGGTGGCCGCGGACGCGCGCGGCAAGGTCCTCCTCCAGGATTTCACCTTGTCGATGTCAGCCCGTTGCGTCGGAAGGTCCTTCATCCGCAACGTCTTGATGCCAAAACGGATTCCGCCGAAGGCGGCACGAACGCTGCGATCCCCCTTCCTCGGCACGTGGAGGGGTGCATCGGAACTCCCCATGTACTGCCGGTCGACGTCTGCGAGGGAGGACCCCGGTACCCGCAGCGTTAGGGTCCGCGAGGCCGATAGATTCAGATACGTGTAACCGGCGAAGCAGCCCGCCAACGCTGCGGGATCATCCTGCAGCTCGGACGCACGGATCACACCGGTGCACAACGCGCTGTCGTTGAAGGCCTTGATTGACAGCGGCCACGACATCGTGAAGCTGAGTGGGTACTGAACCTCGGGGAAGACTTCTCCGGCGTTTCCGCGCGTGTAGATCGGGAAGCGGGTCGACGGCTTCACACCGAGGTAGGTCCCTCTTCCAACGGGTTGCCACAGCTCCATGTTGAACAGTCCTAGTCTTCCGTGAGGTACTGATAGTAGGTATGCATATCAATGTTCGAGCCGCATACGATCAGACCGACATGCTTCCCGGCGAGGCGGTCACGCAAGGGGCCCACCAACGCCCCGAGCGCAGCGGCACCCGCCGGTTCAACGGCCATCTTGGCGTCAAGGAACGTCAGCCGCATGGCAGCGCGCAGTTGTGCGTCGTTGACCAGCACAAGGTCGTCGACGTTGGCTTTCGCCAACGCAAAGGTGAACGGCAGCGCATACGGCGCCCCGAGACTGTCGGCGATCGTCGCGACCTTTTCGATCGATCGGGGTTCACCGGCTGCGAAGCTGCGGTGCATCGAGTCGGCGCCTTCCGGCTCGACTCCGAACACCTGGCAGTTCGGGTTGGCGAGCTTCACCGCAGCGCTGACTCCACCGATCAGCCCACCACCGCCGATGGGGACGATCACGGCATCCAGCGACGGCACCTGTTCGAGAAACTCAAGACCGAGCGTCGCCGTCCCTAGCGCGGTCGACCGACCTTCGAACGGGTGGACCAGGGTGCGGCCCTCCTTGGCTACCAGCTCATCAGCCATCGCAAACGCCTCGTGCGCCGAGCCCGCCATCACGATCTCTGCACCGAAACTGTTGGCCAACTCCAACCGGCGGGGATTGGCGGTGTTGATCATCATGATCTTCGCCGGCACCCCGGCCATCTGAGCCGCCCACGCAGCGGCGATCGCATGGTTGCCGGCGCTGACCGCGGTGATCCCGCGCTCACGCTGCTCGGGAGTCAGCCGCATCATGTTCACCAGCGCTCCCCGGGCCTTGAAGCTCCCGGTGCGTTGCAGCAACTCCAACTTCGCGGTGACCCGCGTGCCCGGGGCCAGCAGAGTCGGAAGTTCCCGCCCCGGCCAGGTGACGGCCGGCGTGACGAGAACATGCGCGTCGATCAGCGCCTGCGCCGCCCGTATCTCGTCGAGCGTGAGAGGTTCGAACGTGGGCCGTATCGTCGCTTCGTTGGGCACATCGGAACTGTAGACCGCACGTGCTCGGAAGCACGCTCGGTTTGAAGAGTAGGTGTGAACTATTCACAGGTATACTTCAAACCGCCGGCTGGCCGGCTGGCTTCGCCTACGCGTACTTGGCGAGACCCTTCGGGGTCGGCACGAAGCCGTGCTGTTTGAGCAGCGGCACGAGTTCTGCGGGCAGGGTCTCCAGTACGAGCCGCTTGAAACGACTGTGGCCGTTGCGCTCTTCGCCCGTGCCGACCATTGCCGTGAGGGCCTTCACCACAGCCGGTTCCCAGGTGCCGTCGAAATCTCGGAGCGCCACGAGGCTCTTTCCGCCCTTTTCGATGTAGAGACTCGGCAAGCCGTCGGCCAACAACACGTAGGCACCTGCCGCGCGCTGCGGTCCCTTGACCGGCCAGGGGAGCGCTACACCATAAGCATTGGCTGGATCGGTCGCCGCGACGGCAACGACCTCGGGCTCAATCGGAGCCTCGCGAAACGCCCGCAGCCGATCGACTGCACCGGGCACAGCGAACTGCGCACCACCGAGGCCGGCGACGAAGTACCCGCGGCGAACCTGGCCGCCTTCCTCAAGAATCTTGAGCAACGGGTACATGCCGGAAAACCCGCCGGGAATGCCCTCAGCCCTGATCGCTTCGCGGGTGAGCACGCCATATCGTTCGAGCAGGGTCACCGCGACGGCGTGCGCCCGGGCCGTCGCGTCGGCCCGTTCCGCAGCGAGCCGGTCACGCTTCGATAGCTCGGTGGCGTCGCCGGGTAGAAGGCCGAGTTCGCGTGAGACCAGCGACCAGCGGCCCTGCGCCTTGGGTGGACCGAGTGCCGTAAGGCTGGCCAGGCGGGGTCGACCGGCGCGCCTCGTGGCAGACGTGGGAGCGGTTGATCGGCGCTTTGGCGACAGCGCCCGCACCGCGTTGAACGAATCGTTGGTTGCTTCACCGGCCCATACGAGATCCCACAGGGCCGCGATCGTCGCCAAGTCGTTGGACCCTTGAAGTTCACGGAAGAAACACGCTCCGCGACCCGCGAGAATCTCGCGTAGGCGCTCGTGCTCGGCATCAGCGGGACGATCGGCATGACCGATTTCCCGGGGCCGGGGGGCGAGAAGCGCGGCGGAGGCGCGATGGAACAGCATGACCTTGCCGTCGTCGTTGGCCAACGATCCCGCTCCCAACCAGACAATGTCGCCGGAGGACAGCAGTTCATCGAGCATGCGCGGCGAGTACCGCGGTAGACGCGCCGGCAGTATGTCGCGCTCGAGCACGCTCGCGGCGAGCGGGTAACCCTGAAGCTGCCCGACGATCTCATAAAGGCGATCGACCCCGCCACCGATCACCGCACTTCCGATGCCATGCCAATCGGGGAGGAAGCGGGCGAGCGCGTCGGTCGAGGTGGGCTCGATCTCCTTGCGCATGAAGGCCAGGGAACGTTGCCGAAGCGACCGCATGACCTCGACGTCACACCACTCGCGGTGGGCACCATCGGGCCGGAATGCCCCACTGAGGAGAGCGCCGATCTCAACCCGTCGTTTCAGACAGCCTTCGGCTTCTTCGGCCACCACTCCGAAGCGAGCCGCCGCTTCCTCGGTGGTAAACGGACCACGGGTTCGGGAGTAGCGCACAACGAGCGAGCCGAGGGGACCGGCCGGATCGAAGGGGTCCCTCGGGTTACCGGCCGTCCACTCCAAAAACGTCGACGGGAGGCCCGGGGGGATGTGCACACCGAGAGCCTCACGGTACCGGCCCGCGTCTTCGGCCGCTATGTAACGGTCCTGATTGGCCACGCGTACCAGGGTGACCCGGCGTTCACGTACGAGCTGATCGACCGCGTCGGTGACCTTCAGCTCGGTGCGATCGCACCGCTCCAGCAGTTCGTCTTGCGAGAGGTCACCGAGTCGACGAAGAAGGTCGTGGACGGAGTCGACGCTGCGAGCATGACGACGGGGGTCGAGACACTGCAACTCCGCCTCCACGGCAGCGATGGCCCGGGGGTCAAGAAGCTCACGCAGTTCATCGGAGCCGAGCAGTTCGGCGAGCATGTCACGGTCGAGCGCAAGTGCGGCAGCGCGGCGCTCAGCAAGCGGTGCGTCGCCGTCGTACATGAAGTTCGCGATGTAACCGAACGCCAGCGACGAGGCGAACGGTGACGGATGGGCCATGTCGAGACTGACCACGCGCACCTTGCGCGACTGCACCCCGCGGAGCACGGTCTTCAGCGAGGCGACGTCGAACGAATCGCGTAGACACTCGCGGTACGTTTCGAGCAGAATCGGAAAGCTGCCGTAGCGACTGGCAACCGCTAACAGGTTCGCCGACTTTTGTCGTTGCTTCCACAGCGGGGTGCGGGAGCCCGGTCTGCGTCGGGGCAGAAGCAGAGAACGGGCGGCGTTCTCCCGGAAGCGGGCGGCGAACAACGCGGAGTTGCCGACCTCACTCATCACCAGCTCGTCGAGCTCTTCGGGATCGATGAGCACATAGTCGGATGGCGGTGCTTCATCGGCCTCGGGTAGCCGGACGATGATGCCGTCGTCGCTCCATATCGCCCGCGCATCCATGTCGAGCCGGTTGCGGACCTTCGACTCGATCGCCATGGCCCAGGGAGCATGGACCTGTGCGCCGAAGGGTGAGAGCAGACAAAGCTGCCAGTCGCCCAACTCGTCGCGGAAGCGCTGAATCACGATTTGTCGGTCGGTGGGGAGCGCTCCCCCGGTCGCTTGCTTCTCGTCTTCAATGTACGCGCGCAGATTTTTTCGGGCGAGCTGATCGAGTGAGTAGGTGTTCTCGAGCGTGTCTTCCGACATCTGGTCGACGGTGCGCACGAACTCACCGATCGCGACACCCAGTTCGTAGGGTCGGCCGATCTTGTCGCCGTGCCAGAACGGCATCTTGCCCGGCACACCCGGCGCAGGTGTGACCACGACGCGGTCGGGCGTGATGTCTTCGATCCGCCAGGTCGACGCGCCCAGGAGAAATGTCTCCCCAACCCGGCTCTCGAAGACCATTTCCTCATCGAGCTCACCGACTTTCGTCCCCTCGGGAGTCGTGACGCTGTAGAGGCCACGATCAGGAATCGTTCCACCACTGGTGACGGCAAGCAGCCGGGCGCCCGGGCGGGCCGTGAGTTTTCCGGTGATACGGTCCCACGTGAGACGGGGCCGGAGCTCGGCGAACTCATCGCTTGGATAGCGGCCGCTGAGAAGGTCGAGCAGGCCGGTGATCACGTCGTCGGAGATATCGGTGAAGGGGTAGGCCCCGCGTGCCATCGCCGTGACCTCAACGACAGACGAGCCGGCCTCGTTGGACGCGACAAGGGCCACGATCTGTTGACAGAGTACGTCGATCGGGTTGCGGGGCACGCGCGTCTCTTCGACCAAACCCTCGACCATACGGCGGGCCACGACCGCAGTGCTCACCAGATCACCGCGGAACTTCGGGAACATCCGACCCCGGCTCGGTTCACCGACCTGGTGACCGGCCCGACCGATCCGCTGCAGGCCGCTCGCCACGCTCGACGGCGCCTCGACCTGGATCACGAGGTCGATCGCACCCATGTCGATACCGAGTTCCAGGCTGCTCGTGGCCACCAGTGCCGGAAGCTTGCCAGCCTTGAGCGACTCTTCGATTTCGAGCCGTTGCTCCCGCGCGATCGAACCGTGGTGCGATCGAACCAGCTCCTCGCCCGCCAACTCGTTGAGTTGCGCGGCGAGGCGCTCCGACAATCGGCGGGAGTTGACGAAGATCAGCGTGCTCGTATGCGCGCGTATTAATTCGAGAAGACGAGGATAGATGGCTGGCCAGATCGAACTGCGTTGCTCCGGGGAGCCAGCGGCGGCTCCGAGCATCACGGGTTCACCGTTGGCATCGAGCACCGGCTTGCCCAACTCGGCCATGTCGTCGACCGGCACGATGATCTGCAGGTCCAGGGTCTTGCGAATCCCCGTGTCGACGACCGCCACCGGGCGAGCGCGCCACTGCCCGGTCAACGGATCAACCTCGCGTCCACCGAGGTAGCGGGCCACCTCGTCGAGCGGGCGCTGCGTCGCCGACAGCCCGATGCGCTGCGGAGATTGATTGCCACCGGCGGCAACGACGGCTTCAAGTCGCTCCAGCGAAAGCGCCAGATGGGCGCCGCGCTTCGTCGGCGCAAGCGCGTGGATCTCGTCGATGATGATCGCCTCGACGTTGGCCAGAATGCTCCGGGCCTGCGATGTCAGGATGAGATAGAGCGACTCGGGCGTGGTAACGAGAATGTCGGGTGGATTCTTGGCCAGTTGGCGGCGCTCGGCCGCCGGAGTGTCGCCGGTTCGACTGGCCACACGCACATCGGGCACCGGCAGATCCTGCCTTGCTGCTTCTCGGGCGATCCCGACCAACGGGGCCCGGAGGTTACGTTCAACATCGTAGATCAGGGCCTTCAACGGCGAAACGTAGAGAACCCGGACACCGGCCCTCTCCGTTGGTTTCGCGTGCAAACGGTCGAGCGCCCAGAGGAAGGCGGCGAGCGTCTTGCCGGACCCGGTCGGGGCCAGGACCAGGGTGTGACTTCCCGACGCGATAGCCGCCCAGCCGAGTTTCTGGGCCGGAGTGGGGGCGTCGAATGTGCGCTCGAACCAGGCCCTCGTGATGGTCGAGAATTGCCCCAACGCATCAGCCGAGGGCGCGGCCGACTCCCCCGTTGGAGGAGTCTCGGGAGCTTTGCTACGAAGAGCCACACCCAGAGGCTACGCAACCCGGTATGACAGCGCGCTCGCCCAACCCGACGACCTCCGGAACCCAACTCGGCAGAATTCATCGGCAGCCGGTCGATTTTGGGGCGAGTTGGGGACCGGAAGGCAGAAGTCGGGTTCTGTCCGTGGCTCACCGAACCATCTGCCGGCCACTTCCCGGTCCTGCGGCTCCTCCTAACCGAGGAGGGACCGGGCGAGGATAATGGGGTTGCCCGTGGCGAGTCGACGTTGAAGCCGGGTCGGCGATTTCCGGAACATGCTCCACATCACCCGGCGCAACTCGGCCACGCCGGCTTCACCGCCCAGGTAGGCCGCAGTTTGCTTCTGATCCAACGCGAAGAACGTGTCGAAGAACTGTCGCGTGTCGGACTGGTCCATCGTCAACAGTCGGTCGAGGCCGTAGCTCTCCAGGCGACGGGCCTTGCGGCGATCCGTACTCCACAGCGCGGCCCAACAACGGGCGGTCGCCTCCCGGGCCGTGAGAGCGGTCGAGTCGGCAACCGCGTCGGCCAGCGCTAGGGCCGATCGGAAGGAGGCCGCAACCGAGTAGCCCGTCGCTGGATGCAGCAGAGCGGCCGCCGCGCCGATCGGAATAACCCGCTGACCGACCCGTGGCATCGGCAGGTCCATGGGGAAAGACACCGACTCCGTTCCTTCCTCCTCGTCGATAACCACACCACGGTCATCAAGTCGTTCGCGCAGACGTGTCTCCAATTCGCCGAGCTCGAGCCCGGCCCGGCGGGCCAGCGATGTCTCCTCGAACAGCCAACGGCCCCCACCGAAAGGTAGCGCGTAGAGAAACGAGGCGGATCTGCGCTTCGGTCCCCGCCAATCCATGAGAACACAGGTGTCTTCGGACAACGGCGTACTACGTGCACGTACTTTCAATCCGAAGGCGGTCTGCTCGACAGTTGATGGCGCAGTGGTTTCCCGGGCGACGAGCTTCGAGTTGGCTCCGGTGCCGTCGAACACGAGTCGTGCCCGGACGGTCTTACCGTCGGCCAGCTTGACGACACAGGCATCGTCGGCCACCTCCACGCCCAACGCAGCGCCGGGCAGCGTGTTCAAATGACCGGACAGTTCAGCCGCGGCTCGAAACCCGAGTCGAACCCGCTCGTTGGCGAGCACACCGTAGGCTCGACCCACATCGTGCGGGCGATCACCGATCACCACCACCGAGTCCCACCGTCGGGAGAAGGGATTTGCGATTCCAGACTGTCGCGCCATCGCCACCGGCCATTGATATGTCCACATACCGTAAGTCTGAGGCCAGGATGCCTCCGGGTCGGGCGCAATCAGCAGAACATCGGTTCCACGATCGGTCAGGGCCACGGCCAGCGACCATGACGCCGGACCCGACCCGAGGACAACCGCTGGAATAGCGCTCACGGGGCCACGGAAGATCCACGGTAGCCGGTGACCAGCTGCTTGAGCGCCGATGCCCCGTGGCTCCCGGCGGGCCGAAACCCGCTCACCCGTTGATTTGGGCCATGAGCGCCTCGCGGATGCCCGGTGGAACGAAGTTGTTCTCCGTGGTCGTTTCCGCTTCCACCAACTCGACCATCCGCTGCACGACTTCGACCGGATCCAGCTGGCCGGTGGTGACGAGATCTCGCATCATCTTGAACAGCTCCGTGGCACCGGCATTGACCGAGTCAGCCCCGAACCAGTCCCACATCGACGCGGCCATTCGGTCGTTGAAACCCGTGTCGTAGGGGCCCGGGTTGAGAAGGGCGACGTCGATCCCCTGGCCGGCGAGCTCAGCGCGCATGGTCTTCCCCATCGCCTCAAGCGCGTGCTTCGTCATGGAATACGGACCGAACGCAGGGCCGGCCACCACGCCGGCGATCGATGAGACGATGATCACACGGCCGGTTCCACGCTTGACCATCTTCGGTAACACCTGTTGGGTGATCGAAAGGGTGCCGAATACATTGACCTCGAACAGCCGACGCACGCGATCCATGGGTACGTCGGCCAATGGTCCCGTCTGCCCGGCGCCGGCATTGTTGAGCAGGACATCCACATCCCAGCCCGCCGCCTTCCGCACATCGTCGGTGGTTATATCGAGCTTTTCCACCTGCAGGTCGGGCTGCGCCGATTTCAGCTCATCGGCTTGCTCCTGGGTCTCGGTGGTCGCAATCACGTGATGTCCCCGGGCCGACAGGGCAATCGCCGCTCCCCGCCCGAACCCCGAACCTGCGCCTGTGATCAACACGTTCTTGCCCATTGGTGCTCCTTTGATGAGTTGGCCGACCATCTCAACACGTGCGTGGGGAGTTGTCACGTCCGGAGGGTGAGTGCACGTTGGAGGGCAGCGCGTTCACGGATCATGCGCCCCTCGAGGTGACCGCCGGGGGAGCGGGCGACGACGCCAACGCTGTACAGCGTCGCCGGTTGGCCAATGCTGGAGGTCGGGACGTCGAGGCCACCCAGGTAACGACCCTGTTGCGTGGCGTGAAAGGCGACCCGGCCACCGGCCGAGAAGACTTCGTCGACAATGGTCGACTCAACGTCGAGCAACTGAAAGGATTCGCCAACCCGGCCGTCGTCGACTACCACGAGGTCGGCTGAGTCAAGCAACGCTCCAGCGTTGAGCCAGACCCGGACATCGTCTTCCGCTATCGGATCAGCTGTGCCGACGACCGTGTCCCACGGCGCAACGGCGGGAGATTCAACCGACTCAGGATGCCCCTCGACAAGCTGGCGCCTACGGCTGTAGTAGTCCTCGATCGCGTAGTTCGACGTGAGCCGGGCCCCGTTCCAGCGGTAGAGGCCGATACCTCCCCATGCCGCCTGATTACCCCCGTGACGGTTCGACGCACCATGCTGCGAAAAGCGCATCGCCAGACGATCTTCGGTGAACACAATCTCGTGCACGGTCATGCCGAGCCCGGGAAACTGCTCAAGCTGACGCACAACCGCCGGAACGTAGACCTCATCACGCGGGCCGAGCTCGGTGCCACCCATCCGAAGAACGTAGTCAGGCTCCATGATCCGGGCGCACACCGATTCGTCTTGACAAATCAGATAGTCCACGACGTAACGACGCATGAGCGCCACGAACGGATGTGAGCTCCGGACCGTCATGAGATCGCGCGGTCCTGCCCGCCCCAGAACGGGGCCCGGAGATCTTTCTTCAACACCTTCCCCGATGCGTTGCGCGGCAACACATCAACGAACTCTACCGACGAGGGGCACTTGTACCGGGCCAGCCGCGTGCGCGCGTACTCGATCACGGCGCTCTCATCGAGCTGAGCGCCAGGCCGGAGAACGACCATGGCCCGCGGCGTCTCGCCCCACCGCTCGCTCGGGATTCCAATCACGGCCACCTCGGCGATGCCGGGGTGGTCGTAGAGGACGTTCTCGATCTCGGCCGGGTACACATTCTCTGCGCCCGAAACGATCATGTCCTTGAAGCGGTCGAACAGGAACACATAACCATCGGCGTCGGCGTACGCCGCGTCGCCGGTGCGCAACCAACCGTCGGATGTGATGGTCTTCGACGTTTCCTCCGGCTTGTTTCGATAGCCCTTCATGACCATCTCGCTGCGTACCCAGATCTCGCCGACCGATCCGGTCGGGACCTCTTCGCCGTTACCCGGGTCAAACAACCCGAGCTCTATCCAACTGACCGGGCGGCCGCACGAACGCAAAAGCGCCGAGCGGTCGGGATCGTCAGGGTCGTGGTCCGAAGGCGGAAGGGCGACAACCGTGCCGGCCGTTTCGGTCATGCCGTAGTTCTGCATGAACGAGCACCCGAGAACGGCGATCGCCTTACGCAGAACCGCATTTCCAATCGGCGCCGCACCGTAGACGACCAACTCCAGACTCGACAGGTCGGCCGTTTCCACTTCGGGGGCCGCAATGATCGTCTGTATCACGGCCGGTACGAAGAAGCCGTGCGTCACCGAGTGACGTTGCACCGAGGTGATTATCGTGGTCGGATCGTTGTCCCTGATGAGAACGGTATGCCCACCGACGAGTACCGCTCCCATTCCGTATCCGATTCCACCGATGTGAAACATGGGCATGCCAACTAGGTTCACGCTCGTGTCGCAGAAACCCCAGACTTCGTGCGCCAACCGTTCGGTGAAGGAGAGGTTGTGGTTGGTCAGCTCCACGCCTTTCGGCACTCCCGTCGTACCGGAGGTGTAGAGCAGGAGCATCGTGTCATCGGGGTCGGTCGGAACCATTGGATCGCGAGTCGAAGCAACGGCGATCCAGCGTTCGTACTCGGCTTCCAGCTGCAGAAGTCGAAACCGATCACCTCGGGCCAGGGCCGCCGGACCCAACAGCGGAAGCAGTTCCCCGGCAACGACGATCAAGGTGGGATCGGCATCCGCGACAATGACCTCGATCTCGGCCGGGGCGAGCCGCCAGTTCAGCCCAACAAGAATTGCCCCGATCTTGCTGCACGCGAACGCGAGTTCGAAGAACACCGGGTGGTTCTTAGACAACACCGCGACGCGGTCGGCCGGCCGCACTCCCGCTTCACGCAGCGAGTTCGCCGCGAGTGTGCTGCGACGGTCGAGATCACCAAACGTCAAGGTGGTGTCGGCGAAGCTGACCGCAGGAGAGTCGGACCGTTCGGTGGCGTGGGCTCGGATGACGCTGGCGTAGCTGAATGGAGTGTTCTTCGACATCGATTTCCTTTCGGGTGCTCCTGGCCGGTGTTTGGCCCGGTGACGCGCTCAGTAGCTCTTGGGTAGGCCGAGGCTGTGCTGGGCCACGTAGTTCAGGATCATCTCCCGACTCACCGGGGCCGTCTTGTGCAGACGCGCGATGAACCACAGATCGGCGAGTCCATATTCGTTGGAAAGCCCGTTTCCGCCGTGCACCTGAATCGCCTGATCGAGCGCTTCCAACGAAGCATCGGCGGCCGCGAACTTTGCCATGTTCGCCGCTTCGGCCGCGTCGAGACCGGCATCGAACATCTGCGCCGCTCGCGCGTTCATGAGCCGGGCCAGCTGCACGTTGACGTAGGCCTTGGCCAACGGATGGGAGATGCCCTGGTGCGCGCCGATCGGAACCGACCACACCTTGCGATCGATCGCGTAATCGGACGCCTTCTGAAGCGCGTAGCGGGCGATGCCGTTGTTGATCGCTGCGGCGGAAACGCGCTCGGGGTTGAGCCCGACGAAGACCTGCTTCAAACCGGCCCCCTCTTCGCCGATGATCGCGTCGGCCCCGACGGTCACGTTGTCGAAAAAGACGGTGAACTGTTTGTCGGTGTTCATGAGTGCGCAATCGATCGGCTGCGATGTGATTCCCGGAGCGTTCGCAGGCACGACGAACAAAGAGAGCGGGGCGCGGCCGTTGGCTCCCATCTCCCCGGAGCGCGCAACGACCAGAATCGCGTCGGCTTCGTCGATGGCCGATGTGTAGTACTTGGTGCCGTTGATCCGCCACACATCGCCATCACGGCGGGCCGACGTCGTGATTCGATGGGTATTGGTTCCGGCGTCGGGTTCGGTGATGGCGAACGACATGCGCTTGGTGCCGTTTGCGAGCCCGGCCAGCCATTCGGACTTCAATGCCTCAGAACCATGCGCACTTATGATCGGTGCCGTGATGGAATTGATGACCATCGACAACAGCGGACACCCCTGGGCCGCCGTCTCTTCGATAATGACGTTGTAGTCAGCTAGCCCGCCACCGCCACCGCCGTACTGCTCTGGAACATGGACGCCGAGGAACCCGGCCTTGCCGAGTGCACTCCAGAGCTCGACCGGCTTCACATCATTGCGAACGCAGTCTTGAAAGTACTTTCGGCCGAACGATCCAACCAGCTTGGACACGCTGGCACGCAACTCGGCATGGTGTGGCGCAGTGTCGATCAGTTCCGACCCGACGATGGCTTCACGTGACATGACTCTCCGTTCGCTGACAGATCGATCTGTCAACACTAGTGTGGAACGCGTTTCTGGGTTCAAAGGCGAGCATTGCCGTCTGCCCTTACAAACTTGGCCAATGGTAGAACCCGCGCCCGGATTTCCGCCCGAGCCGGCCGGCCGCAACCATGTCGATCAGCAACTGAGGTGGTCGGTAACGCTCGCCGTAGGTCTGCTCAAGCGACCGCGCGATGTCGAGGCGTACATCGAGACCGACGATGTCACTCAGGCGAAGCGGGCCAACGGGATGGCGGTACGCAAGTTCGGCGGCCCGGTCGATGTCTTCCGCCGACGCAACGCCGTCTTCGAGCATCCGCATGGCCTCGAGCGAGGCAATGAGATCGAGCCGACTGGTGGCGAAACCAGGCACATCGGCGACGACGATGCTCTGTTTGCCGATGGCCTCGACGCACGTGACCGCGGCGGCGACAGTCTCGGGCGTGGATTGCGTCCCGCGCACGATCTCGACCAGCGGCAGCGACCAGACGGGGTTGAAGAAATGCATTCCGATGAACAACCCCGGCCGTTTCAACACCTCGGCCAACCGGTCGATTGAAATCGACGACGTGTTGGAGGCGAGAAGCTTGGGCTTCAGGCCCTCCAACTCGACGAGCACCGAGCGTTTCAGCCCCAGGAGTTCGGGAACGGACTCAACGACAAGATCGAGTTCTTCGTCCAGTTCTCCGACCGTGGAAACCCGGCCGATCTTCTGCTGCAGCGCGGACGCTTCCGATTTTCGGAGCTTTCCCCGAGCGATCGCACCTTCGGCCGCACTCGCAATCTCGGCGAACATCGCGTCAACCCGGGATTCGTTCGGCTCGACGACCGTCACCTTCCAACCAGCGAGCGCAAAGACGTAGGCGATACCGGTACCCATCGTTCCGCCGCCGACGACCGCCATCGCACCTTCGCTCATGTTCCCTCCTCTGGCCGGATAGCCGTTCTGGGTGCACGAACGGTGCACATACGCGTGTGTGCCATTGTGCGCACACGTCGACGACCCAAGTATTCCACACCTGTGTGGAATACTGTTTCGCTCAGCCGATGGAGCTGATTGTCAGGAGAGCCCCGTGGAATCACCAGCGAAGACCACCAGTATGGGGACCGCGGCAACGAAACCGACCGCCGGAAGGGCAGGCGTCGGGAGATCGGCGGCGGCCAACCCGGAGAACAAGACGGCCCGCCGCGAAGCGCGGGTCAGCGCCATCGAACGCAGGCGAGATTCCGCCCGCAAAGATGCAACCGGCGCCTATCAGGAGCGCCGGCGAGAAATCGCGGCCGCAGCTGCGCGGGTCTTCTACCGGAAGGGTTACCAGGGCACGACAATCGGAGCTGTCGCCGATGAGATGGGCACCGACCGAGCGTCGCTGTACTACTACATCTCGTCCAAAGAGGAACTGTTCGACGAGGTCATTCGGGATGTTTCCGAAGAGAACGTGGCTACGGCCGAACGTATCCGCGACTCCGACGCTGCCGCGCCGAAAAAGCTGAGTGACCTTATCGAGGCCTTGATGACGTCGTACGGGACGCATTACCCCATCCTCTACGTGTACATCCGCGAGAACCTCGCCCACGTGGCCGGGCCCCGAACTGCGTGGTCCCGCCATATGCGCAGCCTCAACCGTCGCTACGACGACGCGATCATCTCGATCGTGCAGGAAGGCATCGACCAGGGCACGATCCGACCTGTCGCGTCGGCGAAGGTGATCGCGTTCGGCATCGTCGGCATGATTGGCTGGACAAATCGCTGGTTCGACCCCGGCAAATCCGACGTATCGGCCGAAGAGATCGGGACCGGCTTCGCCGACATGATCCTCGGCGGCCTCACCATCGGCTAGCGGTCCGTCGCCAAAATAGTGACCGGGTGTTGTGACGGCCCTCGACGCCGAATGGCTCGCCACACCATTCCGGTATTTCAGCGACGGACCGCTAGCGCGGAACCCTCGAACGCGTTGTGTCGCCGGGGTCCAGGTCACGACCGGGCGCAGACACCATTGGGTTATTCGACGCCGAAGAGGTCGACGACGAATACCAGTGTCTCGTTGGGCTTGATCACACCACCGGCGCCGCGGCTGCCGTAGCCCATTTCCGACGGGATCGTCAACCGACGACGGCCACCGATCTTCATGCCCTGCACACCCTGGTCCCAACCCTGTATGACCTGACCGGCGCCGAGGCGAAACTGGAAGGTGTCGCCCCGGTCCCACGAGGCGTCGAACTGCTGCTTCGTCGACCAGGAGACGCCGACATAGTGGACCTCGACGTGGAGACCGGCGACTGCCTCGTTGCCGTCACCGACCAGAAGATCCTCGATGACGAGTCCGGCGGGCGCGGGCCCCTCAGGGATGACAACAGCGGGCTTCTCGTTCGCGCTCATATCGCCCAGGTTAGCTTGGCGACAACGTGGTATCGACTGACGCCAAATCCGACGTATCGAGTGTCGCACCCTCATCAACACCGACGCCAACGGTGTCGTTGACGGTGGCAAACGGATTGCTTTCCGGGTCGACGGGTGCATCGAAGATCGAATCGGTGGCCGACGGAAGGAACGTGCCCTGGAGGGAATTGATCGTCTTCTCGATTTCGCCCTTGATGCACTCGAGGGCCCTGCGGTCGAGGGACTTCATAAGTGCGGTTATGGAGTCGAGCATGGTGCGGGTCGGGCTGACAAACCACTCGCCGTCACGCTTCACGGTAACCATGCCGAAGTCGGGACGCTTCCTGTTGTTGATGCATTTCTGACCATAGGCGACTCCGCCGTCTGACAGTCCCTTTGTATTGAGGTCCTTACCTGACAATTGGGAGAAGAGGTCGGCGATGCCCTTCGGACCGCAGCCCTTCTTCGTTTCGTCGTCGACGACCAGCGTGAGGCACTCGCCTTTGAAATCGGCCTTGATCACCTCACCAGTCCCGGTAGTCATCCGGCCGTTGAGTGCTTTGTTTGCATACCTACCTTCGACAACCGTGCCGTCGCTGTCGATCTTCAGCGTCGTCGGAAGGTCCACAATCGATACAAGAACCCGGTCGTCGGTGATCTTTCTCGAACGCAGCTTCGAGGTGATGTCGACCCGGGCGACCTTGCGGGCTTGCGCCAGAAGGTCTTCCGCGTCTCCGATGAACTGTCCGGCATAATCGTGTAACGCCGGGAACTCATCGGGGGGAAGCAACTCAATCATGCGGCGCACGTCAAATTGCCCTGCCGCGGTCATCATCTCAGCCACGGCGGCTTCGGCCGATTCCGCACCTTTGGCTGGAACGCCCCCGCCCTTTCTGGGTACCCCAAACGACTCCGGGCTCGAACGGCGGGCCGATTCAGCGGCGGTGTAGTTCAGCGAGAGGTACCACCGCTTCCCGATTTTCTGCATCACGAGGGGATCACCCCGGTCTCCTATCCGCAGGGTTTCATCGGTGTTCTCCACCTTCGCCGTATCGAGTTCGCTGCCGAGGATGCCGCGAAGAAAGGCGCCGAGCGGCAGCTTCTTCGGATCGATCGACGCCTTGATGTTGCCGCCCGTCACCCGGACTTCCGCCAGATCACTCCGGATTGACTTCGAGGTGGCCTTGAAATTCGAAACCTTCGCGGTGTATCCCGGAACCTTGTTCAGGTCCAGGTCCCTGTCGAGGATCTCCAAGCGGCTGAGTTCGCGCATCATCGGCACAATGGAGTCGAGCATGATGTCTCGCTCACCCGGAGCGAGGACCTTGGCCATGCCGATGGCGTCGCCGTTCTCGAGCGATCGGTAAAATGACTCGATGGCCTGTTCGGGAGTGTTGGCCGTCTCGCCCCCCGTGATCTGGGTGTACGCGAACGCACCACCTGCCACGACTCCGAGAAGCCCGATACTGAGCCCGATGATTTTGCCGACGTTGCGCGCCTTCGGCGGCGACGACGCATCCGAAGACAACGACGTTGTCGAATCAGCGGCCTCGGGTCCCGAGGACAACGGCCACTGCGGTGAGTCGAGACTTGCGTTTTCCGGTTCCGTACCGTCTGTCACCATTGGCTACTCCTTCGTCGTTTCCCGACCAATCGCTCCCGAGCGGCCGACCCTGCTACCTATCCCGTCTGGTTCCTCGTGCCGGCGGAGAACACCATCACACAACTTCCGAACAGTGCGAACGCACCGCCGATTGCTGTAACCATCGGCCCGTCACCTTGCGCGGTTGAGGCCCAAAGCCCGACACCACCCGAGGCGAGACCGATCAGACCACAAATGAACAGGACCAATGCGCTCGTTCGCCGCCATCCAATCGACACAAGGAAGAGCCCGAGCGGAACCAGAACGGGGGTCATGAGCAGCGTATAGACGGCAAATCGCTCGGACCTGCGCTCGAAGACATCCATCTCATTGGCCATCCGGGCGAGCGTGAACGCGGAGCGTTCAACACTTCGGGTCCCCACCCAGGGCAGGGCCGACCCGATCACAACTCCGATTCCTCCAGCGAGCGAAAGGCCGATGCCGAGCACAGACACCTTCACCTGTTTCGATGTCGCCCGGGCCCGAATGGTCACCACCTGAACCTACAGTGCTGCGTCACACCGGCAGCGGGTTCGCACCGCGCAAACCGAACGGGGCGCACCACCGGCATCCGGTCCTTGCCTTTGTTGGGTCGAGACGCGATGGTGTGGTCATGTATCCTCGCCGGGTGGCTCCGCAATGACCTGTCGTATTGCGAGGTATGCGCACCGAGGGAATAGTGGCTCGGATGCATGTCGCTACCCGAGGCTCTGACGTTGACCATCCGCGCGGTCCCGCGCCCCGCAGCGTGGAGTTGATCCGGTGAGAGGTCGAGGGGAGCGCTCAAACGGTCGTTCTCCTGTCGTAGGTCTGCGGCTCGACAGGCGAATCGCCCCGTTTTGGCCTGAACTCACGGCCATCGGCGTCTGCCTGCTCATCCAGACGGCCTACTGGATCACGACCCCATTGGTCCTCAGCTACCTGATCGACAAGGGTCTGATCGAAAAGGACCGGAGCGTCCTCGGCAAGGTAATCGTGATCCTCGCGTTGATAACCATCGCGGGGCAGATTGCCGGTGTTCTGTTCGACTGGCTATCAGCAAACGTCCTCGCAGAACTGCTACGCCGACTCCGAGAGGATATGTTCGAACACCTTCAGCAGTTGTCGATCGGCTACTACGCGAAGACATCCGAAGACGACATCGTTGCTCGCTTCTCAACCGACGCGGCGACCGTAGAGGAGGTGGCCGGCGCCTTCGTACCCTGGGTGGTCATGCCCGGACTCGCAGTCCTCGGAAGCACCGCCGCGCTGTTTCGACTCGACTGGCGATTGGCCCTGTTGGCGATGTTGGTTTGGCCGTCGAGTCTCATCGGCCCCCGATTGTCGGCCAATCGAGCCCTGCACGCGAGTGTCGCCAAACGCGAGAGCGAGGCAGCCGCGTTGAGCCAGGTGCAGGAGAACGTGTCGGCCCAGTCGATCGTCAAGTCCTTCGTGTTGAGAGATCACTCGATTTCCAACTTCGGCGACTACAACATGCGCCTTTCGGGTTTCACAACACGAATGCACTTTCTCAGCAGCCTCGTGGAGCGATCATCAAACATCGGAACATCGACACTGCAGATCGCCGTACTCGGCTGGAGCGCCTGGATGGCGTTCAACGGCGACTTGACCATCGGTCAGGTAACGGCATTCCAAACGCTGTTCCTGCTCCTCGGAAGCAACGTCGACTACGTCATGCAGTACGTTCCGACGCTTATCCGTTCTGCGGGCGGTCTGCGTCGGATCGACTCCCTCCTGAAGGCGAACTCCGATGTGCCTGACCGCCCGGAGGCGCAGACCAGCGCCACATTTGAAAACACCCTGGCGCTGGATCACGTCACGTTCAGCTATGACGGTTCGCGCAACAATCTCGACGATGTCAGCCTCGCGATACGCAAAGGGAGTTACGTTGCGTTCATCGGGCCGAGCGGCTGCGGAAAAAGCACCGTGCTGAGTCTGCTGATGCGACTCTATGACCCGCAGCAGGGCGCGCTGCGAGTCGACGGGACGGATATCCGCGACATCCGGCAGGACGCGTACCGGGGCCTCATGGCTCCGGTCCTTCAAGAGAGCTTCCTGTTCAACACCACCATTCGCGAGAACATCCGAATGGGCAAGCGCGACGCAACAGACGCCCAGATCGAGGCGGCCGCTCGGGCAGCGGAGATCGATGACGCCATTCGTCAGATGCCGAACGGTTACGAGACACAGGTTGGCTTTCGTGGGGGCCGGCTCTCGGGCGGGCAGCGTCAACGATTGGCGATAGCGCGGGCGATCCTGCGGGATCCCGACGTTCTGGTCCTCGACGAAGCGACGTCGGCCCTCGATGCCGCCACTGAAGCGGCTATCAACGACACACTCGTCCGATTGTCAAGGGACCGCACCGTGTTGAGCGTGACGCACCGTCTTGCGTCCGTGGCCGACTACGACCACATCTTTGTCCTCGACGAGGGTCGGCTGGTTGAGCAGGGATCCCATGTGGAACTGCTCCAACTTGGAGGTCTTTACGCGGGTCTGTGGAACAAGCAATCGGGGTTCCGGGTCAGTCAGTCCGGAGACCACGCCGAAGTCACACCCGAACGGCTGCGCGCGATTCCCGTGTTCTCGAAGCTTGAAGGAGTGCTGCTGCGCGATCTGGCCGATGACTTCGTGACCGAACGTGTTCCAGCCCACCGTGCCGTCGTTCAACAGGGTGATCCGGCCGACAAGTTCTACGTGATCGCACGGGGGAAGGTCGGGGTGACCCGTCGTACCGACGACGGCCGTGACATGGAGCCTTCGGTGTTGCAGGATGGTGACTACTTCGGGGAGATGGGGTTGTTGCACAACGTTCCCCGCCTGGCGACCGTCACAACCGCCGGTGAATCAGTGTTCCTGACCCTCACGCGTGACCGTTTCCTGAGGCTCCTTGAACGGGCGCCCGAGCTGGGGGAAATGCTCAAACGTGAATACCGAGATGTTGTCGACGAGTCCTAGCTCGCCGGGCGGCACGCCGGTCCGAGTCCGAGTCCGAGTCCGAAGGATGGGACATGAGCCATGCCGACCCCTCAGGGTTTCTTACTACCGCGATCTGCTCGCGGATGTGGCCGGTTCACGTCTGGCATCACTCACCGAATACTATCTCGATTCGCTGTACGACACACCTGAACCGTCGGGCCGACGAGCCCGGCTACCCACACTTGGCGACGCCTGAAAAGGTGAAAAGGGCTTGAAAGGCTGCACATGATTCACCCAGCGACGGAACTTCGCTTCATTTCCGAAGAAGTCGGATACGGCGTATTCGCAACCCAACGAATTCCCCGGGGGACGCTCGTATGGGTGCTCGACGCATTTGATCGCGTCCTCACGCCCGATGAGGTGCGGGAGCTCCCACCCGTTCTCCGATCGGTGGCCGAGAAGTACTCGTACGTGACCGCTGAGGGGATGTTCGTCTTCTGTTGGGACTTCGGAAGATTTATGAACCACTCGTGCGCACCGGCAAGCAGCGGGGTGGGCGAAGCGTTCGAGATCGCGATCCGCGACATTGAACCGGGAGACGAGCTGACCTGTGAGTACGGGACGCTGAATCTGATCGAGCCCCTGGCCTGCACCTGCGGGGCAACAACGTGCCGGGGCGTCATCAGCGGCGACGACGTTGATCGCCTCTACGAACAGTGGGATGAAGAGGCCCGAACGTCCTTCAGGCTCGGGTTGAAACTGCCGCAGCCGCTGCTACCGTACGTCAAGATCGGTCCACGCGATCAACCGCTACTCGACGCGCTGCTCACCGGTTCGGAGGTTGAGGTGCCTTCGGTGCGCGAGTACCTTCTCGGCGCAAGACCCCTCTCATGATTCATCCGGCCACCCGGCTCGTAGCCGTGGACTCGGTGATCGGCCGGGGGGTTCTCGCGACAGCCTTCCTTCCGAGGGGAACCATCACATGGGTACGCGACGCTCTCGACCGAATCTTTACCGAAGCCGACACCCAGGCTCTGCCCGCAAGCTATCAGGACCTCTTCGATCACTGGACCTTTCAAGATGGAGACAGCCGTCACGTGCTGTGCTGGGACATCGGGCGCTTCATGAACCATTCCTGTGACGCGAACTGCGGTGGTAGTGAGCTCGGATTCGAAGTTGCGTTACGCGACATCGAACCCGGTGAGGAACTGACCAACGATTACGCAACCATGTACATGCGACCGAGAGAACAATTCGAGTGTCTGTGTGGTGCCGCGTCGTGCCGTGGCGTCATCTCCGAGGCGGCCACCCGCTCCGGCGTTGACGTGATGCAAGATCGCCTGCGGAGTGTGCTCCCTCTCCTCGACGCGGTCAACCAACCACTGCGATTCTTACTCCCACCTGAACGGCTGGCCGAGGCGAAGCGGCGGCTCTGCTAGAGCTTCCGGATCGGCGGGCGCTTTCACGCACATCCGCGACGGGCGGAACATACATCCACACACCGGACTCACGGCTCGCCGAAGTGGCCGTGTCGTTCCTCCAACGCGCGTCCGTGTTCTTCCTCCAACGCAGTCACGAGCCGTTCGTGTTCGTCCGCCAGGCGCACCGAAAGTCGTAGCCACGGGCCGGTCACGTGCACAAACCGACCGGTCAGATCCTTCACATGGATCCGGTGCCGTTCGAGCAGACCCGCAGTTACGCGGGTGGCTGTGTCATCTGTGCCGTGCAGCTCCACCACGACGAAGTTGCCATGACCTTCCTGGACCGTCTTGACAGCGCCCGAATGCCGTAGCCGCCCGACCAGGTCACGACGATCGGCCGCGGTGCGAACGAACGACGCAGCAAGCTCGGGACGGAACTTCAGGGACAGCTCCAAGAAGAATTCCGCCGGTCCGCTCATGTTCCAAATCGGAATCTCGCGGTCGATTGCGGCAAGCAGCATCGGGTCTTGGGCGAAGACATATCCGATACGCAGCCCCGGCACGCCGAGCGTCTTTGAAAGACTCTTCAGGACCAGTACGTTCGGCAACGGTTCAAGGCCGAGCAGTTCAAGAAGCGAGACCTCCCCGGCGAAGTCGAGGAACGACTCATCGACCACGAACAACACGTCTGGCCTGGACGCGGCCAGCCTGTGAATGGTCTTGCCGGGAACGAGTGTCCCGGTTGGGTTATTGGGATTGACCACGACGATCGCCGAGCCGATCGGAGCGGCGATCACGACGGAAACCAGATCGACGGAGAACGTGTCGTCATACGACAACGCATCGGGAAACATGCGTTTGTACTCTCCAAACGTCGGGCGCGGCACGATCACGTGTCGGTCACTTAGAAGCCGTGGCAGCATCGGGTACACCTGGGCCACCCCGTGCAGGAGCCGAACGTGTCGAGGGTCGCAGAGGAGGTGCCAGGCAAGTTTCTGATCGAGCACACCCTGCCGGGACCCGTAGTTCAGAAGGACCTGGGGAAGCGCATCACGCATGGCCGCCATGACGGCATGGGGCGGGAAATGCATGTTGCGGAGATAGTGGAAATCGAGGACGTCGAACGACCAGTATCCGCCGGCCGCGTGGCCGAGGAGTTCCACCCGGTTGCCGGGTTCGAATACGTAGCGCGCCATTTCCAGATCATTGGGATCATCCACCTCAGCCCAATCGCCCTGTACCTCGATAGCCCTGATGCGCTCGCGCTGCATGTTGACCAACATGCCGAGGACCAACTCGTAGTAAGCGTTCCCGTCGATAAAATTTGCGTAACACTCAAGCAACGGTCCGAAGCGCTCGCGACAAAAGACACGATTGAACCGGTAGATGTTGAGGGTCTTGAACTTGTCATCGTACCGAAACTGTCGACCCTGCAAGTGCGGGGGAAACACCTGCGATACAAGCCCGTCTTCGACTGCCACGACAGTACCGTCCATGCCTGCCCGGAACCGGTCGACCAACGCAAGGTTGTCGTCGCCCGGGATCAACAATGCTTCCAGAACGCTTGGATCGAAAATCAAGTCGCTCTCGATGAGGATGAGGTCGCGGGTGAAGTCAAGTTCGGCGAACGCAAGAGCCAGGGAAACAATGTTGTTGGTACTGTCGTACCGATCGTTGTGAACGAACCGGACCGTCGCAGAAGCGCGATGCTCTGCAACGAACCCCCGAATATCGGGTTCGCGATAGCCGGTGACAACCAGAATGTCATCGACGCCCAGTTCAGACAATCCGTCGAGGATCCGGCCAAGAATCGTCGTGCCACCGATGGTCAGAAGGGTCTTGTGGCACTCGTCGGTGAGCGGACGCATGCGCCGCCCATAACCAGCGGCCAAAATCACGGCGGTCAGCGGTCGAATCGTCATCCGCTCGTCGCAGATCGTCGGCCACAGGTCTGCAGGCGCCAACCTATCGAACTGTTCACGAAATGCATTCAAAAAGCCGCATGCATCCGCTAGGCAGGAGCCTTGGAGTCCGTTTCAATTCACCGTTCATTGGAGCGATCATATTCGGCGGGTCGGTTGGCGAGCTTCGTCGAGCTTCGTCGACCCCCGCTTCAGACGATACGGCGGTCGGTGGCCCAACGGGTGAGTTCGTGGCGATTGGATAGCTGCAGTTTGCGAAGCACCGACGAGACGTGGGTCTCCACGGTCTTCACCGACAATGTGAGCTGACGGGCGATCTCTTTGTACGCGTAGCCGCGTGCGATGAGTCGGAGCACTTCACGTTCGCGGGGTGTGATCTGGTCGAGGTCGCTCTCGACCTTCATGCCCATGGGAGCCGTCGCGAACGCGTCGAGCACAAACCCGGCCAGAAGCGGCGAGAACACCGCATCTCCAGCGGCGACGCGCCTCACGGCATCGACGAGCTCGGGGCCACCGATCGTCTTGGTGACATAACCCCGGGCTCCGGCCCTGATGATGGCGATCACGTCCTCGGGGGCGTCCGACACCGAAAGCGCCAGAAAGCGCACGCCGGGATGATCCTTGAGGACCGCTCGGATAACGGCTTCACCGCCCCCACCGGGCATGTGAACATCGACCAGCACGACGTCGGGAAGCCTCTCGCCGATCATCTCGATCGCAGGTTCGACCTCCGACGCGTCGCCGATTACATCGACCAGGTCGCGGATCTCCGACTTCACACCGACCCGAAACAGATGATGGTCATCGACCAGAAATACCCGGGGCTTACGCGCGGAGCCTGGCGCGGCATCTCCGGTGGTTGAAACGAAAGACGGTGGATTCACGTTTGCTGCCTTTGGCTCGGGGAAGAAGACATCGATAGCGGGGCGATGACCCTATCGGCCGACATCGGTTGGTGACCCGGATCTGTCCGTTGTTGCATGTCCTGCTCGGATGATTGCTCGAAAGGTTGATCAGCGGTCTGGTCGCCGAGCGGGACAGGACGTCGAAGAGAAAGCGCAATTTCGGTGCCCTCACCAATGTCGCTATGCACACTTACCGTCCCCGCGACGCGCTCCACCCGTGACACAACCGAATCACGTAGACCCCGGCGATCATCGGGGACGACGGACTCGTCAAACCCCTTCCCCCGATCGCGGACGAAGACCTCGATCACCTGCTCGTTGCGATCCCGATCAGACACTTCGAGAAACACCGAGATCCGGTCACAGCCTGAGTGTTTCGCCGCGTTTACCATCGCTTCACGGGCCGCCTGGAAGAGGGCGTGCGTGCGGGGATCCGACGGGCCGTCGCCCACCTTCACAACATCAATCCGAACGTGATGGTCCTGCTCAACCTGTTCGGCGATTGCTTCGAGAGCCTCCGATAGAACGGCCGCCATCTCACCAGCTTTGGTGCCGGTCGCGCCGAACAGCCAGGCCCGGAGTTCGCGCTCCTGGCGGCGGGCCAACGTAATCACTTCCCGCGGATGGTTCGCCTGCTTCTGAATAATCGCCAAAGTCTGCAGCACCGAGTCGTGAAGATGTTCAGCCATTTCAGCGCGGGCATCGGACCGTATGCGCGCAGTGCGTTCGGCCGAGAGCTCGCGACCCATGCGCAAGAGCCATGGACCGGCGAGAAGGACAAGCCCCAGGGCCAGGGCCAGGCCGGCTGTGAGGCTCTGGCGCAGCACAGCGAGGGAACTGCTCGACGCGACGAACGCGCCGAAGCCGGAGAGAACGAGCAGAGCACCGAGGGCGATGCGGGCTAACGTCGCCCGGCCCGAACCGGCCAGGAGTTCGCTTACCGCCCGAGCCACGCTGCGAGGGTCGCGTACGTCGACCGACCATGGGCCCCGACCCTCCCGCGCCAAAGACGCCCGGTCGTTGCGCCACACCATCGCCACGCCGGTTGCGACCATCACGCCCGGCCATAGCAAACGGTCAGGAAACCACAGACCGCTGCGCTTCAGCAGCAGGGCGACGCCAAGCACGATCGATCCGAGAGCAATCCCGTGTCGCGCGCCCCCGTCGTCGTGGCCAGCGATTGCGGACAGCTGCGCAAACGGGGCCACCGAGTCAGTCTCGGGAACAAACAACCACATGGCCACATACAGAACAAGGCCGACACCACTCGCCAAGCTGAGCACAACAAATGCCAGGCGCACATAGGTCACGTCGACGGCCAGAGAGTCGGCCAGGCCCTGGGCCACGCCCGCGATGTAATGGCCCTCGTGTCGGCGACGAAGCGGCGGTCGTGAAGCCGTTTGCTTGTCGGGAAGAGGCGATGGGACATCGGACACGTTGCCATCGTGCCATCCCGGCAGTGGGAAAGAAACCACTTCGACCCGGTTCCGACCCTCGGTGCGTCAGGGTATGCCCAGGGTTGTTCCGTATAGGTTTCCATCCCCTGCTGATTCAAAATGGCCCCGTGAGCAACACCATGTCGACCGACCACGAGACCCAAACGCCCCCGGGGCCTCCCTCGCCGCAACGACGCGTGCTTCGGCGCAGCCGCAATCACAAGGTGCTCGGCGGAATCGCCGGTGGCGTCAGCGAGTACCTCGGTGTCGACGTCGTGATCATCCGCATCGCATTCGTGGTTCTGGCATGCATGGCCGGAAGCGGGATGCTGGTCTACCTTGCGGCCTGGGTCCTGCTGCCGAAGGCGCCCAGGACCGCAACCCTTCAACCGCTTCACCAGACCCGTTTGGGAAACCTCGACGGCCATCAACTTCTGGCTATCGCGCTCGTCGGCATCGGAGCGATCGCCCTGTTCGACCGCCTCGGCTTCGGATTCGACGGCGACATGGTGCTCCCGGTTGTCCTGATCGGCTTCGGCGTCGCCGTTCTCGTGAGCTCGAAGAGCCCGACCTCCACGAGAGGTTCGCTGCCAAACGGTCCCATTGCAACGAGCGGCGCGGCCCCGGTCGACCGTGCGACGATGCCGGGCACGTTTCCGGACTCATCCTCAACGATCAAGCCGGTCTGGCCCGGCGGATCTCCCACGTCGTCGCCCACGGCATCCGAACTGACCGAACCAATCACAGCTCTCGACGAGTTCGACCGCCTCCGAGCGCCCCGGGCGCACGAGTTCGAGGCCGGCCATCTGCTCTCGACACCCCTCCCTTCGCCCCCGGGTCCAACGCCCTTGTCGAAAGGCGTAGCGGTTCGCAAGCGGACACCTTTCGCGCGAAGCGCATTTGGCATGTTGTTGGTGATCGTCGGTCTCATCTTCGTCGGAACACGAACCGGACTGATCACGGGCGGGATCGACGCGGCGCTCGCCGTTATGCTGTTAGCCGTCGGAGGATTCCTGGTTGTCGGTGCCTGGCTCGGCCGGCCACGGGGCTTCGTCGCGATTGGCACGTTGCTGACGCTGACCCTTGGGCTGTTCTCCTTGACCGGCACGTCCTGGCGAGGTGGCTTCGGTGAACGCGATTTCACGCCGGCGACCGTCTCGGACCTCAAGCCCGAGTACCACCTCATGGGCGGCGTGATGTACCTGAACCTTTCGAAGCTCAACCTCGATGGCCAAACCAAGCGGATCGCCGTTGACGTTTCAGTCGGGGCCGTCGCTATTGAGCTGCCGCCGGGTATGAACGTGAGGGTGAACGGCTCGGCCGGGATCGGTCAGGTCACGTTGTTCGGTAAGACCTCCGACGGTGCCGGGGTAACGAGCCGGTCGACTCTTGGCCGAACCGGCAAGCGGGCGACACTCACTATCGATGCGCGTGTCGGCCTGGGCGCGCTCGAAGTAGCCGAAATCGGGCATCTTCAGAAACTCACCGACCTCCCCTCGACAGGAAACTCCCGATGAAACGCCACCTCGACTGGTTCTCCCTGATCCTCGGAATCACATTCATCCTGTTGGCCCTTGCGTTCATGGCGGACCAGGCCGACTGGCTCCGACTCGACCTCGCATTCATCGGCCCGCTCCTGCTCATCGCCTTCGGTGTGGGTTCGGTGTGCAATGGCGTTCGCAAGCGCGGGTCCCCAACCTGACACCAAACCCGGACGCGGGCTGGCCGGAATCACAGAGTTGGGCGACTGATCTTCCTGGGTTGAGGAAATCGGGCCGGCCTGGGCCAAGCTGTTGGGGTGTCACTTTCGGTAGCCGACCTCAGCCGCTTCAGCGCCTTCGAGAAACAGTGGGACCGGCTGGTCGAGGCAACCCGGGGCATCGACCCGTGGTGTACCCGATTGCCTTGGCAGCGGAGCGTCGACACCGCTTTCGGTCACCGTTTCACCGACGATGACACCCACGACACCCACGATGACACCCACGTTTCCCCGCCCGTACTGGAGACCGAATCCAACGACGACCTGGTCGACATCGAAGAGTCCTGGGCCTATGCCTTTCGCACCCGGTCGATGACCGACGGGACGCCGGTGCTGCTCCCTCTCGATTCGGTATGGGGGTTTGCCAGTCCCGTCGTGCTGAACCAGCACGGGGACCCCCGGAACCTTTCGATCTCGGCGGCCGAAATCGCTGGTTCGCTCTTCGCCAACCCGACCTGGCGCGTCGCCTTCCTGACCGGCATGGAGGCCGGGAGTGCAATGTTCACTGCTTTGGCCGCCGAGTTCGCCAACGTCGCCCGGGTCATTTCGGGCGAGTCAACCGTGCGCTGTGTTGCGTCGCTCCAAGATGGCGTCGAAGGCTTTCTCTCGCGACGTCCAAGGACGTTCCGACGAAATCTCCGCTCGGCCACGCGCCAAGCCGACTACGCCGGTGTGAGCTTCGACGTCGCCGACACCCGGCCCCCCGGCGAAACGATCGAACGATTGCAGGACGTCGAACGCCGAAGCTGGAAAGGACTGGAGGGATCGGGAATCGTCGCACCCGACATGGCCCGCCTTTACGCCCTTCTGGTCGACGAACTCCACGCCGCCCAGAGCCTGCGGGCCACCTTCGCTCAGCGCAACGGCAAAGACATCGGCTTCATTCTCGGGGGCGTTCTCGGTTCGTCATACCGAGGTCTCCAGCTGTCGTTCGTTGAGGACGAGCGGCCATTGTCGGTTGGCAACCTGCTCCAACTACACGAGATAACCCGACTCTCCGATGCTCACGTCGAAACCTACGACCTCGGAATGGACATGGAGTACAAACGGTTGTGGAGTGACTCGCTGATGACGACCACTCCGCTGATCGTCATCCGGCCGTAAGGATCCGCCAGCTAACCCTCGGACCGTCGTACCATAAGTGCACATAACAGTTGCGAAGACCGACGTTCTGCTCTTCTGCCGCTGAATTCCGCGCATAGGAACCACACCACCCAGCTGTAGCCACAGGTAAGCACACATAGCGCTATCAGGCCCGGCGTCGAGCCGCCGAGGCGAAGCGCTACGAGCAGCACAGGGACCAGGGCGACGCCGGTGACCATCATCGAACCACCCGTGACGAGGCCGACCACACAACCCTCACCGGCAGTTGGTCGTTTGTTGGAGAACGGATCGTCCGTGTCGGCCTGGGGAAAAGGGACCATGACTGACGCTAGGCAGCCGACGCCGAGCGGGACCCCGCAGCCCACCATCGTGAGGACCAACACGACGACGTAGTGCCGGCCGAACCCGGCGCCGAACCCCATCGCCGTCGCTGCGGCTGCGACAGGCAGAATGACAAAGGGCGCTGTGGCAAGACTTCGGCACATGACGACCGTGCGCAGGCGCGCTCCCGATGTGACCTCGAGCCACAGCGAAGAAGCATCAAAGCCGAGCAGGTTGTTCACCGTCGCCAACGAGAAGACAACGGCGAGCGGGGCGAGGTACACCGATTCGGGGAACGCCGTTTTCGAGAAGGACTGAACCAGGAGAAACGGGCCTCCGAGCACCACGCCAACTACGAGGGACGCCCTCCGCTGGGGAGAGCGTTTCAGGTAGCGCAGTTCTTTGGTCAGCAGCACCCGCCACAGCGCCTGGGGGGTGGTCGACGCAGCCCCACGGAGACGCCCGGTGATGGCCCACGCATTCCGCCTCCTCCCGGACGGGATCGCTCCCGGGAGCAGGTTCTTCCGGAAGAGCCACGTCCACGCTGCGTAGAGGGTCCCCGTCCACAGCGCAACACCGGCAAGGCGAACAACGGCCGATGCGACATGCCCGACCCGCGCGTCGACTATGGCACGCGCCGCCATACCCGAGGGGAGGACTTCCAGAACCCTGAGGATTCGGGAATAGGTCTGTGCGCTTACAAATGCCAGGCTCTGCGTCGCTCCCCAGAGGCCGACCGCACCGAGCGAGGCGACAACGAGCGCGAGATCACGCCCACGTCGCGACTTCGCGGCGTAGGCCATCGCTCCGCCGAGCGTCCGGCTCGCCAACAGGCACAGCAGAAACTGCAGCATCGCAGCCGTAACAACCACCGGACCCGCCCAGCCCCGGGTGTAAGCCAGAACCACCGAGCCGAGAACGGTGACCATGGCCAGCGGGAGAAAGCCGAGCACCGACGCGGCCAGGACAGCCGTGCGCAGATCCCGATCGGTTAGCGGAAGCAGGGCCAGCCTGCTCTGGTCAACCGTGTCATCCTGGCCACCGAACACCAATGGCGCGAACAACCATGCGGCCAGCATGATCGTGAACAACATGACCAGCGACCGGGTCCACGCGGCTGGACCCGCACGGGCATTCTGGAGAACGGCACGGGCACCGAGCCCACTGGCCACAATCGCCAATGCCAATGAGACGAGTGTCCGTCGACGAAGGGACCGGCTGCGAAGGCTGTTCGACAGTATGCGCGCTTTTATTCGGACAATCGTGTGTACCGGCGGAGACAGGGGAAAGGAGTCAGGTCGTAACAACGGCGGACTCCGACCAACGAAGACCGGAGTGCAACCAATCAAGATGATCGAGGCGGACAACACCGGCTCCGACCGAATCGATGAACGTCTGCTCGAGGGTTCGGCCGTCACGAACCTCATCGGTCGGGCCCGAAGCGACCACGCGACCGCCATGCACTATGGCGACGTGATCGCAGAGTCGCTCGACCGTGTCCATCACATGGCTGGAGAACACGACCGTGCCCCCCGACTTTCGGTAGTGGCCGAGGACGTCCTGGACCACCCGGGCCGACACGGGATCAACCGACTCGAAAGGTTCGTCGAGGAACAGCACGCTCGGCACATGGAGGATCGCCGCCCCTAGCGCCACCTTCTTGCGCATGCCCTGGCTGTAGTCGGTAACCAGCTCGTTGGCCGAGCCCATGAGACCGAGGACATCGAGAACCTCTTCACAGCGCTGGCGGGCCAGGTCCTCCGGCAGACGGCGCAGTAGCCCGATGTAGGTAAGGAACTCACGGCCGGTCAGGCGCTCAAACAGACGGAGGTCGTCGGGCAGCACCCCGAAACGTGATTTGGCCGCGACAGGGTCCGACCACACGTCGAGCCCATCGACGAACACCGTCCCGCGATCGGGCTTCAACAGGCACGTGATCATGCGCAGCGTTGTCGTCTTCCCGGCGCCGTTCGGGCCTACGACACCGAAGAACGCACCGCGGGGAACGTACAGATCGAGATGATCGACGGCTACGTGTTCGCCATAAACCTTGCGGAGTCCAATCGCCTGCACCGCAGCCCCCGGGTCGGGCGACACAGGAGTGGGAACGGTCGAAGTGACCTCGGGGAGGGACGCGTTTGAAGACACTTGCCGACTTCGAGATCGAAACATCGGTCATTCCATCGGCAAACCGGGCGCAGCGCTTAACCGAACGACCGGCCGCCACCATGGCCCCACCCGGCCGGATTGACCAGCCGGGTGGGAAGAGCCCATAGTTCATCCATGGAAACCGGCCCACTCGTCCTTGTTGAAACGTCCGTCGACGGCTCACTCGCCACGATCACACTCAACAACCCGTCAAAGCGCAACGCGCTCTCGTTTGAGCTGATGGGCGCGCTCACCGACGCACTTCGTCAAGTCGGCGACAGCGAGGCCCGCGGGGTCGTGCTCAACGCCAGTGGCCCGGTGTTCTCGGCCGGTCATGACTTTGCCGATATGGCCGGCCAGAACCTGCCGTTCCTGCGCAGGCTTCTCCAGCGGTGCACGTCCATGATGAACCTGCTCCAGGAGATCCCACAACCCGTGATCGCGGAGGTTCACGCGCTGGCCACCGCAGCGGGATGTCAGCTCGTCGCCAGCTGCGATATGGCCATCGCCGCTGACACCGCCGCTTTTGCGCTACCAGGTGGTAAGGGTGGTCTGTTCTGTACGACCCCGCTCGTTGCTGTGGCCCGCTCGATCGGGCGCAAACGGGCGCTGGAGATGTCGATGACCGGTGACCCGATCAGCGCCGCGACAGCCGCCGAATGGGGCCTCGTCAACCGGACGGTCCCGGGAGCGGATCTGCACGCAACCGTTCTTGAACTCGCCCGACGGGCCACGCGGGGCTCATCCTTCGCCAAAGGAATCGGTAAAGCCGCCTATTACGCGCAGATCGACATGGATCAGCCCAAGGCCTACTCCTATGCGATCGAGGTCATGGCCGCGAGCGCGATGACCGAAGATGGTCAGGAAGGAATCGCCAGCTTCCTCGAAAAGCGGCCTCCGGTCTGGAAAGGTCGATGACCTCAGGGTTTGCTCCGCCGCAACGGCAAACACGCCGGATGTCGCACGTCGCACGTCGGCCAGACTTGGCCCCATGACCGAGCCGCCAGCTGACTTCGATCCGGAGCAACAGACCGAGGGAATCGACGGGGCGCGAATGCACCGTTTCGATCCGGAAATGGAGGGTGTCGCCGCCACCATCGTGCTCTACGCCCTCGAGCGCGTCCGACTCGATCCGCCTCCGATCGATCGACCGCGAACTCCCGAGGATCTGAACCAATACGCTCCGACGGTGACGCCGGACGGACTCGGCGGAATGGAAGCCCTCCGCCTGTTCTGCGAGCAACTCGCTCCGGCGACCATCAGCCAGGACCATCCTCGAAACGTATCGTTCGTACCGGGTGCCCCGACCGAGGCGGCAGTGCTCTTCGACCTCGTCGTCGGAGCTTCGTCGATCTACGGCGGCTCCTGGATGGAAGGGGCAGGTGCCGTGTGGGCCGAGAACCAGGCTCTGCGGTGGATCGCCGACCTCGTTGGTATGCCGGCGGGAGCCGGCGGGGTGTTCGTCACCGGTGGCTCCGCCGGTAACCTCAGCGCGCTCATCGCCGCCCGTTACCGGGCGCGGCAGACGTGGGGTTCGAAGAAGCCCCGCTGGACCGTCGCGGTGGCCGACACCGCCCACAGTTCAATCGCTACGGCCGCTTCGGTGATGGACATCGAACTCCTTCGCGTCGATACCGACAGTGAGGGTCGGATGCGGGGCGAGGACCTCCGTCGAGCTGTCGACGAAGCGCGGAAGTCGGGCACGGCCGTCGGCGACGTCGACCAAGCTGGCTCGACACAGTTGCCCGATGAGATCGTCTTCGCCGTGGTCGCGACGAGCGGCGCCACCAACGCCGGCACCATCGATGACCTGCACGGGATCGCCGACATCTGCCAGGCTGAAGGATTGTGGATGCACGTGGACGGCGCCTACGGCGGGGCCGCATTGTGTGCGCCGAGCGTCCGACACCGCTTCGACGGGATCGAACATGCGGACTCATTCGTGGTCGACCCGCACAAGTGGCTCTTCGCACCCTACGACTGCGCCGCACTCCTGTACCGCGATCCGGCGACCGCGCGTCTGGCCCATGCCCAGCACGCCGGGTACCTCGACGTGCTGCACGACACCGGAGAGTGGAACCCTTCGGACTACGCCTTCCATCTCACCCGTCGGGTCCGTGGCCTGCCGTTCTGGTATTCACTCGCTACTCACGGAACCGATGCCTACAGAGACGCAATTGAGAGCAGCCTCGCGTTGACTCTCCGGGTGGCTGAAGTTATCAAGGCGACACCGCACCTCGATCTGATCATGGAGCCCCAGTTGTCGGTTCTCCTGTTGCGCCGCCATGGTTGGTCGGCCGCGGACTACCACACCTGGTCAGCCCGCATGCTCGACGAACAGCGCACGTTCTGCGTACCGACCACGGTGCCAACCGCCGAGGGCGGTCCCGAAACCGTTCTGCGGTTCTGCCTCACCAACCCCCGCACGACCATGGCCGACATGACCGACATCCTCGACACGCTGAAGTAAACCGCAAGACCGCGGGAGTTGGCCGGTGGGCGATGGAGATGAATCTCGTTAAGCAGAGTGGTAGGTTCTGAACAGTCGCCTAGGTCACACGGCCTGACGACGTGATTTGCCCGTTCCGCCGCCACAAGGAGAGCCATGCTCGCAGTCAGTCTGTTGGACAAACTCGGAATCTTCTGGATTCTCCGTTGGTGGCACGTCGTTTTCGGCGTGGCGTGGATCGGCCTCCTCTACTACTTCAACTTCGTTCAGGTTCCGTCGTTCCCGACGATGGAAGCTCCGCACCGGAACGGCGCGATCGACAAGCTCGTCCCCCGGGCACTTTGGTATTTCCGTTGGGCGGCCATGGCCACCGCCGGCACCGGCATCATCATGCTCGGGATGTACGCCTCGGATCTGTACAAGGACAATGCCGGCATTTCGGTCTACTCGGGCTCCATTCTCGGCCTCGTAATGCTGGCCAACGTGTGGCTCATCATCTGGCCGAATCAGCAAACCGTCATAGCCAATGCCCGGGGTCTCCTCGCCGGCGAAGCAGCCAAACCCGAGGCCGCTGCAGCTGGGCGCAAGGCCCTTCTCGCCAGCCGGACCAATGCGATCTTCAGCATTCCGATGCTCATGTTCATGACCGGTACGCAGCACTTTTTCGGCCTTGCCGATCCGGTATCGCCGTCCATCGTCTACTGGATCATCTTCCTTGCGATCGTCGCTGTCCTGGAGCTCAGCGCCCTCGGTATGATCGGCGGCTTCGAGGGCCCGCTGACGAAGCAGATCGCCGGGCATCCCCGGCAGGTCTTCCACCTTGGAGTTCCGGTCGCGATCGTGCTCCTTGCGATCTTCCTTCTGCTCTGACCACAACGTCCAGCGCGGCTTCGCCCGGCTACAACGTTGTTCTGCAACACGGCGTGACGACGGCCCGAGTGGCCAACGTCACGCCGCTTTGCTTGATTTGCTCACAGTTTCGTTGTCACTAGCTCGCGAGTGCCTGGCAACATCGACCGTATGGAAAACTCTTCTGCAGTTGGTAGGAAACTCCGTGGCCACCGTCGGGTGGCTGCGTTGCTCGTCGGTGGGTTCGTTGCCGTCGCCGGCGTCTCGGTCGCCACGCTCGCCTCGCCGAACCCGGCAAACGCCCAGTTGGGTGGAGCCAAATCGACGACCATCGGGGTCAAGAGCCTGACTTTCGATCCGAACAAGGTCACCGTCAAGGTGAACGAGCCGATCACGTTCGTGTGGCGTCAGACCGTCGCCCACAACATCGTCTTCGACGACAAGACCCTCCCGAAGTCGAAGACCCAGAACAAGGGCACCTGGCCCCTCAAAGGAATTGCCAAGGCGGGCACGTACAAGTACAAGTGCACCCTGCACCCGGGCATGAACGGTCAGATCACCGTCAAGTAAGCACACACCCCACATCCCGTTATTAAGCGCCCCTTTCGGCTCAGCCGTTTGGGGCTTCGGATCCCGGGGACCGTCATCCCACCCGATGAGCGTGGCTGTACAGGTTGGCGCCGCCGTTGCGCACGAAGCCAGCGAGTGTGATGCCGAAGCGCTCCGCGGCGTCTACAGCGAGGCTGGATGCGGCCGAGACCGCGACAATCATGGAGATCCCAACCATCGCCGCTTTCTGGACGATCTCGAAACTGACCCGGCCTGAGACCACCAGAAGCAAGCCGGCGAGCGGCACGTCCTTGGCCAGGACTGCTTCGCCTATCACCTTGTCGACCGCGTTGTGCCGACCGATGTCTTCCCGCACGAAAAGCATCCGGCCGGAAGCGTCGAACAGCCCGACCCCGTGAAGGCCTCCGGTCCGCTCGAAGAGGGTCTGTTCCCGGCGAAGCCGATCGGGCAGCGACACGAGAAGCGCGGCCTCGACAACAGTTGAGTCGTTGGCCCGGGGTTCGGGAACCGATGCCTCAAGATCGTCGAGCGTAGACGTGCCGCAGATCCCACAACTTGCGCTCGTGATGAGGGCCCTGCGGGACAATCCGTCGACGGTGGGCCGTGTGGTTCGAACGGTCACGATGTTGTACTTCTGCTCGACACCCACCCCCTTGGTGCAGTACTCCACCGATCGCAGGTCATCGGCACCGCGGAGGATTCCCTCGGTCGTCAAGAACCCCACCGCCAGCGCGAAATCGTGGCCCGGTGTGCGCATCGTGATTGCGATGGTCGACGCTTCGGCTCCCGGGCTCACGACCCGTATCTCGAGCGGTTCTTCACCGGCGACGCGGTCCCGACGGGCTTTACGCGAACCGTCGGCGGCCAACTGCACCACAGTACGGTCAACGCTCGCTTTGCGCATCGCCGGACGAGCGGTCCCGTCGGTCACGATGACGCCCGTGTCGCCCGGCCCAACACCCGGTCGACCACGACGACCATCACCACCCGGTTGGGGTTGGGGCGGGGGGCCTGATACCTCTTGGCATAGCGTTTCTCGGCGTCGGCGATCGCGTCGGGATCGCGCACAACAACGGCCGGACCCTCAAGCGACAACCATCGGGCACCATCGACCTGGCACACCACCGAGCGAGACCCGGCATCAACATTGCGAACCTTCTGCCCACCGTCGGAGCAGATGACGCGAACCGTGCCGGTCGGGAGGTCGAAGGTGAAGCCCACGGGAACGACATGCGGCGTGCCGTCGGAGCGGATGGTCGTCAGCGTGGCGAGGTGCCGTTCGGTGAGAAAATCGAGAGCGTCGGCGGAGAGGTCGGACACCCGGCGCGATGGCATCAGGTACCCACCGATGCCGTTTCGCGCATGCACTCGGGAAGTTCCTCGGCGTGGACGACAACCAACTCACGCGTGGCCCGTGTCAGGGCGACAAACAACGCACGGAGGCCTTGCGCCGAATCGCTCGCCACCCCGGCCGGTTCGACAACGACAACCCCGTCGAATTCCAGACCCTTGGCCATACGGACCGGGAGCACGGTGACTCCTTCGCCGGTCAGTCCGGTCGGATCGATCGCGACGTCGGCCCTCTCGAGCCGGGCCGACAGCGCATCGACGAGTTGATCGGGGCAGAGCACGGCAATCGTGCCGAGACCGATCTTCTCGCGAAGGTCGGCCACCACACCGTCGATCCGGGAGACCATCTCGTCTTCTGACGCGAACCGCACTACGTCGGGCTCGTATCCGTTGGACCGCACGGACCGGGGCACGATCAACCCCGGCGCCGCGACCGCCAGGACGCGAGCGGCAAGAGCCATGATCTCGGCGGGCGTGCGATAGCCGACTGACAGGGTGACGAGCCGTGGTGGCCGTTTCCTGGGCAGATACGAAAGCACCTGCTCCCAGTCTTTCGGTGCCCACATGCCGGTGGCCTGACCAATGTCTCCGACAACGGTCATGGAACCCGACAGCGACCGACGCGCCACCATTCGAAGCTGCATAGGTGAAAGGTCCTGAGCCTCGTCGATAATTATATGACCGTATGTGCGCATGCCATCTTCACCATGGAGACCATCGGCCGACAACATCTGATTCGACCCGCCGTTGCTCGGCAACGGCCCCAACAGCTGAGCGGCTTCGTCGAGCAGGGGAATATCCGACGACGTCCACACCGCTGACTCGATCGACTCGCCCCGCGACCGGTACAGCAACTGCAGTTCGGCGTCGGACAGGACATCGCGGCCGGCGGCCTTGATCAGCGCGGGAGCACCGAACAGATCGCGGATCAGCATTTGCGGCGATAGCAGCGGCCACATACGGTCAAGGGCCAGGCGGAGTTCTTCTTTGCGCTTGAACTGCGTGGAGAAGTCCATGAACGCCATAATCGCGTCGGGGTCGCGCCCCGCCCGCAGCATGGCCTCGCGATAGCGAAGGTAGAGCCGGTCCACGAGCAGCGACTGCAGATGCTTGCGCGACGCGTTATGGGACCGGTGGCTACGCTTCACCACCGCGACCATCTCGGCCGTTTCCGCAGCGGTGACGGTCAGCTCGTTGGCCCCGAATCCGATCTTGAATCCCTCACGAAGCCCGCGCTGACGGGTGATCACGGCCCGCTTCACAACTTTCGCCATGCGGAGGTCACCCTTCACCTTCGCCGACGCGTGCGGCTCGCGACCATTGACCCGGACATCCGGCCGGAAGTCGTCGACCCCGTACAGATCGACGCCCGTTTCGCCGAGACCGGGAAGGACCCGAGAAATGTACCGGATGAACATCCGGTTCGGTCCGACCACGAGCACGCCCTGGCGTTCCAACGGGAAGCGGTGCGTGTAAAGCAGGTAGGACGCCCGGTGAAGCGCCACCGCCGTTTTGCCGGTGCCCGGACCGCCCTGCACGACCAGAACACCCGGCAGTTCGGAGCGGATGATCTCATCCTGCTCCGACTGAATTGTGGCAACGATGTCGCGCATGTGACCGCTGCGGGCCCGACCGAGCGCGGCAAGCAGCGCTCCACTCCCGACCAGATCCGATCCGCCGTCGCGTTCCAGACGCTCGACGGTAAACACCTCGTCGTCGATACCGAGCAGTATCTCGGCCTCGGTGGCGAAATGGCGTCGGCGCTCCAACCCGAGCGGGTTGCGACCGGTAGCCCGGTAGAACGATTCGGCCATCGGGGCTCGCCAGTCAACGACCACCGGCTCCTGATCCACATCAGAGATCGGCAGCCGACCGATGTAGAACCTCTCCCCCGGCTCACCGTCGGGCCCCGAACGGTGATCGACGCGGCCGAACACCAAAGACTCCGCACCGAGTTGCAGGCGGGCGAGGCGGCCCATCGCCTGGTCTTCCACCACATCCCTTTCAAAACGGGCCTGGTGCGTGCCCCCAGCCCCTGTCTCGATCGAATATTGAAGCCTTCGTGCGGACGCACGCATTCGTTCGAGACACGCGTAGGCGTGCTTGATGTAGCGCTGCTCGACTTCGAATTCGGGGTGTGACGACAAACGGTTGACCTCCGCGAGGGGCTATAAGACGCTAGTACCTTTCTTTTCGGAAGATTCACACTCGAACCTTCGTGTCAAAAACGATGTCGCGGCCCTCATTTGGGGAAACGTCACGATGTCGAAATAACTTCGAAATCGATGTCGAACAGAATTGGAGTCATGTTGTCCAGCGAGCTCGTCCCAGGTCATTCAACCCTTGCGGTCGACATTGCTCAGTTGTGTGAGTCACGAGGACTCGACACAACGACGGTGCAGAGTCTTATCGACGACGCTCCGCCATCCTGGTGGGGTCAGGGCGACGCGAGGGTACTGGCCGGTGACCTGGCGCTTCTCGGCCCCGGCATCGGAGCGGAGGGAGTAAGGAATCGGATCACGGCGGGCACCGGCGCGACATGGCAACTCGCCATTGTGACGGTTGACCGGATCGGTGCGTTCGCAACGACCTGCGCCACTCTCGTCGAGTACGGGCTGTCAATTCTCGAAGCGCGCGCCGCGTCGTGGACCGCTCACGGACTCGCCCTTCAGCACCTCACGGTCGTCCCGGTAGAAAAGCCGCTCAGCGGCGAGCCGGACTGGCCCACGATCGGCCTGGGCCTTCGGGCCGCTCTCGTGAAACCGATCCTCACGGTCGAGGGGGCGAACACCCTGCCCGATGGATGCGTCATGTCGTCCATCACCCAACCCGTCGGGGCAGGCAACGGCTCCGGCATCTGGACCGTCGAGATCACCGGCCCCGACACCATGGGCCTCCTGGCCGAGGTCACGCGCACCCTCACGGCCCTAGGCGCCGACATCCTCTCAGCCGAGGTCACGTCGAACAGCGGCGTCGCCCTCGACACCTTCACAGTTCGCCTTACGGATCCAGCCGGTATCTCGGCCCTGAAAGCCCTCGCCGTTTAAAGCTTGGCAATTGCGTCGGCCAGCCGGTAGGCGGTTACCGGGCGATAGTTCGGGCGTGTTGTCATATCTGCCATACCCCTCTCCCCGTTCTCCGTGCGGAACGCATGCATGCAATGACCTTCGATGTCGCTCTGGAGTTGCGGCCGGGGATCCGATGGCCACCCCGCAGTTGGACCAGTTCACCCTCGTCATCACGGCCCGTTTCAACCGCTGAACCGGCCATCGGTGGGCGGCGCCGATCGGGGAATGCCTCCCGACATGACAGTGTTGTTCACACAACCGGATGCGGGTTCCTTCACCCGAACCGCGTCCGGTCGCCGCCAATGCTGCACAAACGAAAGAACCCATGCACCGCTTTCATCCCGAGTTCATCGACCCGTCCGTCAAGTCCCGCCCGATCGACCGGGCCACGCTGAAGCGGGCCTGGGGGTTTGCGCACCCTTTCCGACGTGAACTCTTCGGCTACCTGGCCCTCGCCGTTGTCAACGCGCTCGTCGCCGTGCTTCCGGCCCTCGTCATCCGCAAACTGCTCGACGACGCCATCCCCAAAGGTGACCGCTCATCGATCAACCTATTGACGGTCGTGAGCATCGCGTTGGCCATGTCATCGGCCATTTTCGGGGTGCTGATCCGGTGGCTCGGCGCCCGCCTCGGCGAAGGGCTGATCGCGGAGACCCGCAAGGCCCTCTTCGACCATGTCCAGCGCCTCCCGATCGCGTTCTTCGCCCGCACGCAGACCGGATCACTGATGAGCCGCCTGAACAACGACGTGATCGGCGCACAGTCGGCGTTCACCTCGACGCTGCGCACGGTCGTCACCGACGCGCTGTTCGTGCTCTTCTCGCTCGCGGCCATGGTCAGCCTCTCGTGGCAGGTGACTCTGCTCTCGCTCACCATCGTGCCGCTCCTCGTCTTCGTCTCCAAACGGGTGGGGAAGATGCAGGAAGGCGCAGCACGCGAACAGATGTCGCGGAACTCGTCTATGAACACGTTCATGACGGAGCGCTTCAACGTCGCCGGCGCCCTGCTGGTGAAACTCTTCGGCCGTCAACGCGAAGAATCGAAGGAGTACGGTACGAACGCCGACCGCGTCGCAGCCATCGGCGTGAAGCGGGCGGTGTCCGGCACGCTTCTGATGCTCACGTTGCCATTGGTAAGCGCGCTTGGTACCGCAGGCATTTACTGGTGGGGTGCGCGCCGGGTCATCGACGGCGGGATGAAGGTCGGCACCGTGGTCGCCATGGCGACGTTGCTCTCCCGACTCTACGGGCCGCTCACCGATCTGGCCGGGGCACGGGTGGACTTCGTCACGGCGTTTGTCAGCTTCGAGCGGATCTTCGAAGTGCTTGATGCGAAGCCCGTCATCGCCGACAAACCCGATGCAATCAATCTGGCCAAGCCCACCGGCGGGGCCCGCATCGAAGCGAGACACCTCCGCTTCCGGTACCCGGCGCCGTCTGAGGTTTCCGTCGCATCGTTGGAAAACAGCACCACGATCCTCCCTTCCGACCCCTCGGCATGGATCCTCGACGACATCTCCTTCGTCGTTGAACCCGGCACCATGACCGCCATCGTTGGACCGAGTGGTGGAGGCAAAACCACCCTGTCGTCGGTCATCGCGAGGCTCTACGAGGTCACCGACGGTGCGCTGGAGATTGAGGGTCTCGATGTTCGAGACATCACCCTCGACAGCCTTCGCGACTGCATCGGCGTCGTAACCCAGGACGCTCACATGTTCCACGACTCGATCCTCAGCAACCTGCGGTACGCGCGCCCCGAGGCATCGATCGAAGACGTCATGGCCGCCTGCCGGGCGGCCCAGATCCACGACATGATCGCCGGCCTCCCCGACGGTTACAACACCACGGTTGGCGAACGGGGTTACCGGCTCTCAGGCGGTGAGAAGGCGCGCGTCGCGCTGGCCCGTGTTCTGCTGAAGAATCCAGCGATCGTGATCCTCGACGAGGCCACCGCGCACCTCGACTCCGAAACCGAAGCCCAGATTCAACGGGCGCTCGAGGTGGCCCTGAAGGGTCGGACGTCAGTCGTGATCGCGCACCGCCTTTCCACCATCCAAGCCGCCGATCAGATCCTCGTGATCCAGGACGGCCGAATCGTGGAGCGCGGCCGTCACGAGGACCTCGCAGGAGCCGGCGGCATCTACGCGGACCTCTACGAAACCCAGTACCTACGCTCAGCCACGGTGTAACAGGACCGGCGTAACAGGACCGGCGTAACAGGCCCGGTGTAACAGGCCCGGTGCTCGACCGACGTGGTTGCCTTCATCGAAGCGGACCGGCCGGCGCTACCGTGGAGGGAGTTATGCGCACGCCACTTGCTTCGTCACCGTTCCTGGCCGCTTGCCGAGGTGAACGTTCCATCCATACCCCGGTGTGGTTCATGCGCCAGGCCGGCCGCTCTCTGCCTGAATACCGGGCTTTGCGCGCAGGCAAGACCTTCGACCAGATGATCACCGACCCGGCCCTCGCGGCCGAGGTCACGGTTCAGCCGGTCCGGCGCCATGGCGTCGACGCTGCGATCTTTTTTTCCGACATCATCACATCGCCCCAATCGATCGTTCCCGGCATCACGATCGAAGCCGGACGGGGTCCGGTGATCGAGCGGCCATTTCGCACCGCGGCCGACGTCGATCGGCTCCGTGACTTCCGGCCCGAGCGTGACGTTCCCTACGTCATCGAGGCCGTGCAGAGGTGTGTCGCCGAGCTCGACCCGATGGGGGTACCGCTGATCGGATTCGCGGGGGCTCCGTTTACGGTGGCGACGTACCTGGTGGAAGGTGGCAAGTCGAAGGAGTTCATCCACACGAAGTCCTTGATGCGCGGTGACCCGACGACCTGGTTCGCGCTGCTCGACGCGCTGGCCGACATGGCGCTCGCCACGTTACAGGCTCAGCTCGGTGCCGGGGCCTCGGCGATCCAGTTGTTCGACTCGTGGGCCGGCGTTCTTTCTGAGGCCGACTACCGGCAGTATGTGCTGCCCGCGTCGAAGAAGGTCTTTGACGGCCTCCGTGATCGTGAAGTTCCGATGATCCACTTCGGCGTCGCCACCGGTGAGTTGCTCGGAGCGATGCACGACGCCGGCGCGACGGTGGTCGGGGTCGACTGGCGCGTCGCCCTAAGAGATGCCGCCCAACGGGTCAAGCCGGGTACGCCGCTACAGGGCAACCTCGACCCGGTCACGCTCCTCGCCCCGTGGCCGGTGCTCGAGGCCGAGGTGCGGCGCATTCTCGAAGAAGCAGCCACCCTCGAGCAGACCCACATCTTCAACCTCGGCCACGGCGTGCTGCCCGATGTCGATCCCACCGTGCTGACCCGGGTCGTGCAACTCGTTCATGAGGTCACCGCAACGAGCAAGGGAGCTTGACGTGAGTGAATCCGTCGACGTGCTCGTCATCGGTGGTGGCATCTCCGGCCTGTCGGCCGCCTTCTACGTTCAGCGCGCCCGACCCGACGCACGCGTGGTTGTCCTTGAGTCCTCCGACAGGGTCGGCGGCAAAATAGCAAGCGCGCATATCGCAGGGCTTACCGTCGACTGCGGGCCAGACGCCTTTCTCGCTCGCGTGCCGGGCGCCGTCGATCTCGCCGCCGAGCTCGGACTCACCGACGAACTCATTGCCCCCGGCACCGGGAAGGCCTGGCTGTGGGCCAGAGGCAAGCTTCGCGCCTTTCCCGACGGGCTGGTGCTCGGGGCACCGTCAAAGCCATTCGCCGTGGCCCGATCAGGAATTCTCAGCCCGAAAGGCCTACTCCGGGCCGCGCTCAGCGAGATCATTCCGACCCGCCTGACCGATACCGAGGATCCGACCGTCGCGTCGGCGATCGGCAAACACCTCGGCCGTGAGGTCGTCGAGCGCCTGGTCGATCCGTTGCTCGGCGGAATCAACGCGTCCGACTCCAACCGACTCAGCCTGGCTATGGCGGCGCCGAACCTGATGGATGCGGTGAAGCGGCCCTACTTCATGCGTGCACTGCGCAAGAGCAATGCGGCGGCGCGGCGCGGTGCCATCGGGAGCGAGACGAACGCCGCCGAGAGGCCGATCTTTCTCACGCCCCGCACCGGCATCAGCACGCTTATCCAACGACTGGCCGAACGTCTCGGTTCGGCCGTGTTGACGGGCCAGGGGGCGACATCGCTAACACGGTCAGCCGGTGGATCCTGGGTCGTGGCCACCGCAGACAATGAATGGCAAGCCCAGGAGATCGTGTTCGCGTCGCCGGCTGCTGACACGGCGAAGCTTGTCGCCGACGTCAGCGCCAACGCCGCCTCGCTGCTCGGACAGATTCGGACCTCGTCCGTCGCCATCGCCCTCCTTGCGTACCCGAAGGAGGCGGTGAACCTCCCACCCGGAAGCGGGGTTCTGGTACCGCGATCTGAAGGCAAGCTCCTGACCGCGTCGAGTTGGTGGAACCAGAAGTGGCCCCACCTCGACACCAAGGGTCAGGTGCTCATGCGGGCCTCGGCCGGACGTGACGGCGACACCCGCTTCATAGAGCTCACCGACGAGCAGCTCGTCGAGCACCTTCACCGTGAGCTGAGCGAGATGCTGCCGATCTCTGCGCCGCCCACAGACGCCCACGTGCAGCGTTGGATCGGTGGCTTCCCTCAGTACGACAGCGGCCACGCGAAGCGGGTCGACGCCATCGAGGCCGCACTCGCCACCGACACCCCGGGTCTACATCTCACCGGCGCGTCGTATCGGGGCATCGGCATTCCAGCCTGTATCCGTTCGGCCAAGGCCACGGCGGAGAAGGTCGTGAGTTCCCTCGCCAAACCAACCATCGCCGTGCCCGTTTCGCCGCCAGCAATCGCGCCCGGTTGAATCTTGGGTCATTGGTCATGGGTCCTGAGTCATGAGCGGTGAGGCGATGCCCTACGATCTCGCTCCCATGCTGGCGACGCAGGGGGTTCTCCCCGAGGGTGGCGATTGGGTGTACGAGGTCAAATGGGACGGCGTCCGGGGACTGATCGCCATCGATGCCTCATCGCCTACTCCGATCCGCGTGACGACCCGCCTCGGCAACGACGCGACCGGTGCATATCCCGAACTCCGAAGCCTTCCCGACATGCTCGGCGACACGGCCGTACTTCTCGACGGGGAGATCGTCGCGTTCGATCAAGGCAAGCCCTCGTTCGGCAAGATCCAGGAGCGGATCGGCGTACGCGGACGCGACGCGGAAGCACGCGCGCTTATGAATCCTGTCGTGTTCGTGATATTCGACATCCTCCACCTCAACGGCCATTCCACCCGTTCGCTTCCCCAACGCAATCGTCGGGCGCTGCTCGAACAGCTCCCCCTCGATGCGGGTAGGTCATGGCGGCTGTCGAGTGTCTACGACGACGGCGGAATGCTCTTCGATTCGACGCGAGCTGCGGACCTTGAGGGCATCGTGGCCAAACGTAGCGATGCGCCTTACCGACCGGGCGTACGGTCGTCGGCGTGGATCAAGATCAAGCACAACACCGTCGGCGAGTTCGTGATCGGCGGCTGGGTGCCGGGCGAAGGCCGACGCGAGCAGGCGATGGGCGCACTTATCCTGGGGCTCCGCTCAGGCAACGACCCACACTCGCCCCTGACCTTCGTCGGAAAAGTCGGAACCGGATTCACCGCAGCGGAGCTCGACCGAATCCACGACCTCCTCAAACCGCTTCGACAGCCGACCCGACCGTTCATCCAAGACCCGGGAGAACGGACCGCCGTCTGGGTCGAACCAACCGAGTCCTGCCGCGTCGAGTTTCACGAATGGACACACGCAGGGATAGTGAGGCTCCCCTCGTACAAAGGCATGGTGAAGCGAACCGTGGAAGGGGGAACCTCCGAATAGCACGTACCGACGACGACCTGACCTCCGGCTACACGCGGACAGCCGGACCCAACCACCCGCCAAGATGTACCCGACTCGGCCGAAACAGCGGCATATCCAGGCCAAAAGAGGCGGGTTGGGTACGAACAGCAGGCGGGTTGGGTATGAACCGCAGGCGGTTGGGTACCGCTGATACTGGGATCACCGGTGTGGAACCATGGCCCCGGACCGGGCCGGGCTTAGTACGATCGCTTGAGTCTCAACCCGCCGCACGAACCCGGAGAACACCATGGCCCCTCGCCCGATCTGGACCGGCACCATCAGCTTCGCTCTGCTCAGCGTTCCGGTGAAGCTCTACAGTGCCACACGGTCGAAAGACATCAGCTTCAATCAGATCGAGAAGTCGACCGGTACGCGCATCAAGCAGAAGAAGGTGTCGTCGGTGACCGGTGAGGAGGTGGCTTCGGAAGACATCGTGAAGGGTTACAAGCTCGGTGGGGATTCGTATGTGCTCATTGAATCCGACGAACTTGACGCTCTGGCCCCCCGCGACGCTGCGAACGAAAAGACCATCCGCATCCTCGACTTCGTAAAGCTGGAGGAGATCGACCCCGTCTATTTCGAAAAGGCCTACTACATCGCTCCGGAGAGGGGTGGGCTGAGGCCCTATGCCCTGCTCGCCAAGGCCATGCAGGTAACCGGTAAGGTCGCCATCGCCAAGGTCGTCATGCACAACCGGGAGTACCTCACGGCCATTCGGACAGTTGGAAATGCCCTTTGCCTGGAAACGATGCTGTTCGGCGACGAGGTTGTGTCTCCATCGGAAATCGACGGCATCCCCGACTCCGGAATCGAGATCTCGGAGAAGGAACTCGACATGGCGAAAATGCTGGTCGAAACATCGGCGAGTGACTTCGAACCCGACAAGTACCGAGATGAGTACCGCGACCGGGTCATGGCCATGATCGACGCCAAAGCGGCCGGGCAGACGTTCGAAGCACCGAAGTCCGAGGAGCCAGCCAAGGTGGTCGATCTCATGGCCGCACTCGAAGCCAGCCTCGCGGCCGCCAAGGCGCGAAAGGCTTCCTAGCCCGCAGTGCGCGCAGGGGCCGATCCACCATTGTGATGAGCCGACGCAAACCCATATCACCGTGACCGGGACACCGTTATGAGTGAAACCTTTGTGGAGATAGAGGGGCGCACGCTGAAGCTGACGAATCTCGACAAGGTGCTCTTCCCCAATGGCTTCACCAAAGGCCAGATGATTGACTACTACGTGCGCATAGCACCGCGCATGCTTCCTCATCTGAGTGGACGCAACGTTACGATGGTCCGGTGGCCCGATGGGGTCAACGGTCAACACTTCTTCGCAAAAGCCATGCCCAGCCATGCGCCCGATTGGATTGAGCGCGTGAAGCTCAAAGACAACACCTACATAGTGTGTCGGGACCTGCCGACCCTGGTGTTCATGGCCAACCTGGCCGCCCTCGAACTTCACGTACCGATGCACCGGATCGCCGACGGCAACGAAAATCCCGACGATCTCGTGTTCGACCTCGACCCCGGACCCGGCACCGACATCGGGACATGTTGTGATGTGGCGCTTCTCATTCGCGATTTCATCCAACCGCTCGGACTCGAGACGCGGGCCAAAACCAGCGGCTCCAAAGGCATGCAGATCTATGCGCGCATACCACCAACAATGGGCTACGGCGGAACAACGGGTACCACCGAGTTCGCGAAACGACTCGCCGAAGGCTTGGAAGCGGCGCACCCCAATCTCATTGTCTCGAAGATGACGAAAGAGCTGAGGACCGGAAAAGTTCTCATCGATTGGAGCCAAAACGTTCGAGCGAAGACCACCGTCTGCGTATGGTCGCTTCGCGCCCGCGGGGAGCCCACCGTGTCAACTCCGGTCAGCTGGGAAGAGATCGAAGCTTCTGTGAACACCCCAAACCTACGTTTCACCGCTGACCAGGCACTCGAGCGACCCGACCTCTGGGCCCGATGACGAGTCGCCCGCCCGACTTCGTGCACGGTAGACCGTCAGCTGATGTCAGGATGAAGTGTGATGAACGTGGGCCCGTCAAACAACGTCACCGCCACTGAGCTCGGGCGCCAGCTCGAATCCCAGCTTCGGGAAGTCATCTTCGGGGCCGAGTACACGCTTCACCTGGTGGTCGCGACGCTCCTGGCCGGGGGTCACGTACTGCTGGAAGATCGACCCGGCGTAGGTAAGACGCTTCTTGCCAAAGCCGTCGCGGCGTCAATCGGCGGCACCAGTGCACGGGTGCAGGGCAGCATCGACGTCCTTCCCAGTGACATCACCGGTTCACTTATCCTCACGCCCGGCCAGGCTGACCCGTTCCGTTTCCTCGAAGGGCCGGTGTTCCATAACGTCTTGTTGATCGACGAACTGAATCGGATCTCACCCCGGGCTCAGGCGGCACTGCTCGAAGCCATGGAAGAGCGGAGCGTCACGATCAACGGCGCGCAGCAGGCACTTCCCGTCCCCTTCACCGTGTTCGCCTCCCAGAACCACTCTTCTTCGACGGGGACCTACCCCTTGCTGCAGGGCCAGATCGACCGGTTCATGATCGGGGTGACCATGGGAATGCCTTCACCACAGCAGGAATCATCGCTGCTTCTCGGAGAGCGGGGCACGGCGAAGTTGCACGACCTTCGACCGGTCACGACCCCCCAAGAATTGCTCTGCGCACAGAAGGAAACCGCGACGGTCTACGTCGATCAGCGGATCGCCGACTATCTCGTTTCGCTCGCGACGTTCACCCGCACCCAGATGGGCGCGTCCGCCGGAGCGTCACCGCGTGCCAGCCTCATGGCCCTTGCGCTGTCCAAAGCACTGGCGGTCCTCGACGGGCGAGACTACGTAAGTCCCGACGACATACAGAACGCGTTGTTTCCTGCGTGGGGAATGCGGCTTCATCGTGACCAAACTGAGCAGTCGGCGCGCCGGCTTATTGCGGGCTACCTCGCCGCCGTGCCCACGCCGAGGGTGTAGGTGCCGGTCGCGTGAGGAACGAAGCCGCTGGCGCAACCAAGCGTCGCAAACGCTGGCTCATGACCCCGTTCGGCTGGTGCATGTTGACGCTCGGTCTTGCGGCGCTGCTGCTGCCGCGCCGGACTTTTGGACCCGAGGACCCACGCCCGGTCGTCGGCATCGCCTTTCTCGTTCTTCTACTTACCGAAGCGGTTATGCTCAGAGCCCGGGACGGGGCAATCGACGGAACCGCAACAGTCGCCCCTATTCTCGAAGTGGGCCGGGACCACCCGATCGAGATCCACGCGCACGGGTTCGCATCGGGAGTGTTACGCGTCCGCCATTTTTCGACTGCGGTCGTTGATTCCGACGGGCATGCCACCTTGTACTGGAGCCCGAGACGGCGAGGCATCTTCCGGCTCCGCGACGTTCGGTTGTGCATCGGGGGACCGTTCGGACTTCTCGAACGGACGAAGGAACTCGCCCCCAACGAGCACGGGGTTGTGTGTGTCGGACCCAGCCGGATCACCCTCGACCCGACCGCTTGGTCGGAGGCGGCTTCAACATTGCGTTGGCCCGACGATGAACCCGAAGAACTTCACGGCGTACGCCTCTATACGCCGGGCGACGATGTTCGCTCTATCCACTGGCGGCTCAGCGCCCGAGAGGGGCGACCCATGATAACGACCACTATTGCACCCATTGTCGCTACCCGAGTCGCGGTCGATTTAGGCCCGTCCAACGGACCGAAGGCGGAGCGATTTGCTCAAATTGCTGCGTCGATTCTTGATCAGATGATTCAGCGGGGACCAATTGCTCTGGTCGTTCGTGACAGTCAGGGCATCGCACTGCTCGACATCGCCACTTCGGACGACGTGAGCGCATCGCTGGCCGCGGCCGTACCCGGTGAGCCCGTTCCCCTCGATGACATCGTTGCCTATGTGGGTGCGTGGCGAAACGACCTCGACGAAGCTCGTCGACGGGGCATTCTTGTCGTAAGCGACGACTATGATCCCACGAACATTCCTCGGCCCACGGCGACCCGACCCGGGGTCCTTCTATGAATCGGGGCCAAACGAACCCGGGGGATTTCTCCAGCGACCGCAACTCCAGCCTGGCGATCCGGGCGCTAACTCTGTCGGTGTTCACCGGAACTCAAATACTCAGCCGTCTTTCGGTCGGATCGTTGGATATAGCGGAAATTATATTTGGTTTCGTGTCATTCATAGTGTTGGCTTCGATGCTGGTGACCAGTCAGAATATTGCTATATCACCGCTCGTTGGTCTCGGAGCGGGCTCCTCCCGACTGGCTGCTTTCCTGACGCGCGCTCCTCGAGCGAGGAAGTGGGTCCTCCTCTTCGCAAGCATCGCCCTCGCCCTGATTCCAAGACTCGAAGCGAGCGGATTCAAGGCATTCGGCATGTCATCGCGCCTCCTGCTCGGCGCCGCGGTCACCGCAGTGGTGGGGGAGCACGCAAACCGCTGGCTCCTCGGTGTTTCGGTGTTGACCATTGTCCTGCACCCGTGGAACCATCCCAACACCGTCACGCTCATCTTTGTGGGGCTGATCATGCTGGGCATCGCGTTGAGCACCCGGGCGGAGAGTGAATCGTCCACGTCACGCATTCCGGAAACGAGTGGCTCCGGCTTGCCGTCGTATCCCTTCGGAGGACATCGGTCGACGGCAACTGTGATCGGCGCGATTGCGCTGTCCCTCTTGACAGCAACCCTGCTGCGCGGTCAAGCCCGACAGTTGGCTTGGAGCCCCAACGGCACGAACCGAACCGGTGACAGCATCGGGTCTGCGGGCGATAAGAACACCCCTCGGGAACGGTTCCGCGCGTTGAGCGCCGACTCTCAACTCGATCTGGCTTACAGACCGACGAGAAGCACTCAGGAGGTCATGACCCTCTTCACCACGCAGGCGACTCCCGCGTTCCTACGCGCACAGACCTTCGACCGCTGGACCGGAAAAACCTGGAAGGCCAGTGAGTCGACGACGAATGAGGACCTTGTCCAGTCCGGTATCTGGTTGGTACGACCCTCGTATCGCGACCAGTTGTCCGCGTTCATGCAGCAACGTCGAGGCCGTAACCCTGCGAACGAACCGACCCTCGGCCCCGACGGGGTGAGGCAGATGGTGATCCAAACCAAGGTCATCTTCAACGGCTACACGCCGGTGCCCATTGAGCCGGTGGCCATGGCCGCCGACAGCGACCGGCCAACCAGCCAATGGCGGTCCGATGGAACGATCACCTCTGATGGCGCGGGACCGAGTGTCTATGTCGTGGTGAACGTTCCGAGCGCGGTCACCGGGATCGACCTCTCCCGGACGGACCTCCTCGGCGCAACGCACATTTCGACAAGAACCAAAGCACTCGCCGCCCAGATCGTCCGGGGGTTGGCCACTCCGGAGGCGAAGGCCCGTGCGATAAGCGCGTGGGTCACCACCAACATTCAGTACGACCTATCGGTTGACCGTCCCGCGGCGGGCACTGACCCCATCGACGAGTTGCTGTTCCGGTCCAAAGCTGGATCATGTACCCATTTCGCTACGGCGACAGCCGCCCTCTTGCGTTCAGTCGGTGTTCCGGCCCGCATTGCCACGGGATTTGTCGGGCAGACGCAGATCGCGCCGAACCAGATATCGGTCCTGGCGAAAGATGCCCATGCCTGGGCCGAGATTCCCCTGATCGGCGGTGGTTGGGCAGTCAACGACACGACACTCGGGGCCACCGAGGTGGGTCCTTCACGTGAGACGATCCCCGCCCGGACGATCCTGTCGATCCTGGCGTTGACCGGGTTCGCCATCGCGGTACTGGTGATCTACCGCCGTCGACGCGCAGGTCAAAAAGTATCGGCTGACGCGCGAATCTGGGACGACCTGATTTCGATCGGACGACTGCTCGACCGCCATCCGACCGAACCGCTGAGCTATTGCCGATTCTCGGAGTCGCTCGACCGGGAACTCGACATGAGCGGCACGTTGGCCCGAGTCGGCGCCGATCTCGATCGGCGAACCTTCGGGCCGCCTCAACTGCCAGACCCCGGTCTTGCGGACGACCGCGTCGAGGCGGTACAACGCGTTCTTGTGGCGGCGAGGGCGAGCGCCAAAGCAGTTCGGAAGCGAACGAGCACGACGCTCCGCGAACAACGCAGGGCCGGACGACGGGCCGGACGACGGCGTTATCGTCGGAGAGAGGTCGGGTTGCCCCGTCGAACGCCGGATGACGAACCTCCCGAAATATCCGGCCCGACGGATCAGGTCACCGGGCAGTCGTCGGGTATCAAAGGTTGATCGTCCGAAGGATCGCCGGCGGGGGCCACCGCAACGGCAACGTTTGGGCGTGAACCGTCGTAACCAGAGAATCGACGCAGAACTGTCGCAGTTCGTTCACACAGATGAAACGTTGCTCCGATACCGTGTTACGTGCCGGTTCGTGGGTACCGGCAGAGCGGCACCTCTTGAGGTGCCGAGTAGTTGCTGCGCAGGGCTTCCCCTGGTCCCGCGCAGCAACTACTCACCTCCGCTCAAGGCCAGACGCTCCTTCGGAACGGTTGGGTTACCCCCAACGTGCGATGTTGTTCGCTTCACGGGCGGCCCGAACGACATGGTCCCCGGGACCACCGTTGGTCGGAGGTTCAAAGCTCTTCGTTCCGCCGAGCAGGGCGTTCACCGTGGCCCCCACGCTGTGGCGGAGCGCCGGTAGGTCGTAGCCGCCTTCCAGAAACAGCACCATTCGTGATTCCGCCGGAGCGAACCCGCGGAGACGACTTGCGAACCGGGCGAAGTCACCGGCGGAAAATCCGAGCCCGCCGAGGGGATCGTCGCGATGACTGTCGAAGCCGGCCGAAACGAGCACCCACGTCGGCTTGAACTCCTCGACCACCGGGGCGACAACGACATCGAAGGCCCGCAGCAACACGTCGCCCGTTGCACCATGCGGGAGCGGAAGATTGATCGTTCGACCGGGCGCCCCGGGTCCCCCGGTCTCGTTGACCCGACCGGAGAACGGCCAGTGGTCGTCGAGTTGGCTCGACACGAAAAGCACATTGGGGTCGTCCCAGAACATTGCTTGGGTGCCATTGCCGTGATGGACGTCCCAATCGACGATGAGCACCCGTTCACCCCGAGCGGTCAGCGCTGCGGCCGAAACAGCGATGTTGTTCAACAGGCAGAATCCCATCGAACGGTCAACGAGCGCATGATGTCCCGGGGGACGGACCAGAACGAGCCCGGCGAGCGCTTCGTGACGGTCGAGTGCCGCAATCGTGGACAGCCCCGCTCCGGCGGCGAGCACTGCGGTGTCCCACGAGCCGATCGACGCATCGGTGTCGGGGTCGATCTGACCGCCACCGGCCTGGCAGAACGCCTGGAGATGGTCGAGGTAGGTCCGGCTGTGCACACGTGCGGCATCGTCAACGGTTGCCGCGGATACCTCGACCGGGACAATCGCGTCTCCGAGTCCGGCATCGAGGACGCCACCAACTGCAGCTGACAGGCGGGCCTGCGTCTCAGGGTGACGCGCCCGGGTTACGTGACGGTCGAGATCGGCGAGAGATGCGACAGCAAGCATGGGTTGAAGGTTACGCCGAACTTCGAAATCCCGCAGAGTTACGCGGGGCTGTCGGGCCCGCTCGGCGCTGTCACCGGTACCGGGGTGAGACATACGCATCCCACGGATTGGGGAGCCGATCGTTCGTGACATAGGCATGCCCCAACCCCAGTTCATGAAACAGATTCCAGTAGCTCCGATGGGTCCGCAGCGGAGCGGAGTGCAGAAGCCACCACTGACGATCCGGTGGACCCGCCACCGTCGGCCGCGCCCCGACCGGGAAGCGGCCGTCGAACTGTTGCGGCGTACCCTCGAACGTCACAAACGTCGCCGTTGCGAAGCGCGAGTACCACCGCTCCGGAACAACCCGGCCTGAGTTGAAGGTACAGGCAGCGGAGCTGAGATCGGCCAAACGGTCGAGCTTCGACAACGTCGGGCGCGTGTTGTCGACCGGGACCTCGTCGAAGAACACCCCGTCGACACCGAACCACGAGAGCGCACGTTCGGCATCGACAGCGATGTCGGCCACGTCTCTACTCAGATACCCGGTGTGTACATACATCAGCGTTCTAGTCCCACGTTTCCGCAACAACTCGCACAGTGCCCGGTAGTCGGGCGAAGGAATCCGACCCGGGCCATTGTCGGGATTCAGCACGACGACCGATGGGACGTCGGCCAGAAGGCCCCCCCAGCGATCGCGCTCCCAGGGACCGAAGTACGCGGGGACTCCCAAGGGCACACGCACCTTCTCCGTAAGACCCGCGGGTGAACGGGATTGGGAACCAGCCAATGCCATCGGTTCGGATCTCAGATCGATCTCAGATCGACCGAACGGATCCGAGCGATTGCTTCGACATGGAGCCCGAGAGCGGATTCGAACCGCTGACCTGCTCATTACGAGTGAGCTGCTCTACCGACTGAGCTACCCGGGCGGGGCGGGAAAATCGTAGCTGACGAAAATCCCCAACTGATGCGCTTTGGGCCCTTAGCGTTCCGGGCCAGTCGGGAGATCCAGGAACAGCGCCCGGTACCAAAGGGCCAAATTCGGATTGCGAACCAGACACTCATTGGCCCGGTTGATGCGTTCGATCGCCGTCAACGCCGCCTTCATTTCGCCCGGGGTTACGTCGGGTTGCGTCAAGGTGTGGCGGTACACCTGCTGGATGACGCCCAGTCCAAGGCGAACCTCGTCATCGCGGAGGCGTTTCAACTCGCGCTTATGCCTTTCGAGCAACTCCTTTCGCTGTCCGGTACCACCGCGCCCGCCCGTTGCTTCAAGACGCGCTTCGAGCAGCATCAACTCCGCCGCCTGTCGGGCTTCGAGCGGTCCGACGGCAGCTGCATCGAGCAGCGCGAGCGCCTCGTCGGCCAGAACCGACACGGCGGCTCCGGTGCCGTCGAGGCGAGACGGTGCCATCTGCCAGAACGACATCCGCTCACCGAGTGTCGGATCGGTCGCCAGAAGACGCGCCCGGTCGAGTCGACCACCCGAAACGGCCGCCGATTTCTCGGCCACGTGAGTCGGAACCCCCTCGGCCACAAGGGCGCGTGTGATCGCCTCGATGCTCAGAGGAGCAAACGCAACGGTCACGCATCGCGAGGCAATGGTGACCAACTCCGGTGTGATCTGTTCGGCCAGCACGACGAATACCGTCGATGGCGGAGGCTCCTCGATGATTTTGAGAAGGGTGGGCGCGGCCTGGGTTACGAGGTGGAAATCAACCAGGACCAGAACTTTGCGATTCCCTTCAAGCGGCGACCTCGCCGCCAGTCTGATGATTTCCCGGGCCTGGTCCACCGAGATCGAGGCACCTTCACGTTCCACCACCAACACGTCCGGGTGTGCCTGAACCAGAGCGCGGGCACATGAATTGCAGCGCCCGCACCCGCCGTACGGGCACACCAGAGCGGCCCCGAAACGAAGGGCAGCGGCCTGCTTACCCGAGCCGGCGGGTCCGACAAACAGGTACGCGTGGACCGGTTTGGCCACGGACGCCTGGAGCAACGACACTGCCGCGTTCTGCCCGATCACGTCGGACCAGAAACTCGCCCTCCCTTCGTTGACTTCGTCGAGCGGTGGTTCCCAGTTCGGGTCGTTCAGGACCTCGGTGACATCGCCGTCTTCGGGCAGTTCCGGTTCGCCGGACGCAACAACCGTTTCATCCGGTTCGGCGACCGGTGCGGCAGGCGGCAGCGAGATGGCCGACCCGTCGCCCGCCGACGTAGCGGGGACTTCATCGTCAACGGCATCGAACGGGCTCGGAAGCGGTTCCGGCTCGGGAGGATCAACTACGACGGCCGACGATGGCGCGTCGAACAGCGATGCATCGAAGAGACTGTCCATGGCGTCCCTATCCTCGCACTTCCTCTCCACGACCCGGGACGAGTCGGCTCAGCTCACCCACGGGTCATGACCGGCGACGTGAAACAGGTCTTCGACCGCGGTCCAGACGCGGCCCTCGATTTCGTCGATGTCACCGACCCCGTCAACCGTGCACCAGCGGTCCGGATCGGCCACGACCAGCGTGTCGAAACCATCGATGACACGCTCCAGGAATCCCGGCCCTTCGGATTCCAACCGGTCGGGTGAGCCGGACCTGGCCATGCGATCCATGACCGTCGCCAACGGGACCCGCAGGAGCACGATGCGGTCGGGTAAGCGGTCCTGCATCGCCCAGCGCGACACGTTCATCACATCGGCCACGTCAAGACCGCGACCGAATCCCTGATACGCAAGCGATGAACCATAGGAACGGTCGCTCACGACATGTCGACCCGAAGCCAACGAGGGCAAGACCACTTCGGCCATGTTCTGCGCCCGGTCCGCCGCCATCAAAAGGGCCTCCGCGCGAGTGGTCAACGACGCTCCTTCGGGTGAATGATCGAGCAGCAAAGCCCGGATGCGAAGGCCGGCCGGCGTCCCGCCGGGCTCGCGAGTAAACACAGCGTTGATACGGGCGGCCAGACGCCCGGCCTGCGTGCTTTTACCCGAGCCGTCGGAGCCTTCGAAGACCACGAAGCGCGCGCGCCCGTCGGTCGCGCCACTCGAATCGGTCGGGATGGTCATCGTGGAATCGCCTGGTGGTCTGGTCGTGCAACGTTACTTCGACGACATCTTCGGACGAAGGCCTTTGGCGGCCTTGGCCTTCGGGGCCGAACCCTTCGACTTCGAGGCCGAACCCTTGGCCGCTGAACCCTTGGCCGCTGAACCCTTGGCAATCGTCCGAGCCGTGGTCGTCGGCATCTTCTTGGCGACGGCCTTCCTTTTGGCCGGAGTCTTCGCCCCGACCCGCTTGATAGTTCGGCCGGGATCCGAGGCGTCTTTAATGCGACGCTCGGCAAGCAACTCCTGTACCCGTTCGGCGGTCACGGTCTCAGGATCGTCGCCACGACGCAACGAGGCATTCGTCGTGCCGTCGGTAACGTAAAGACCAAAGCGGCCTTCTTTCATAACGATGGGTTGGCCCGACGCCGGATCGTCGCCGAACGTCGCCATCGGCGCTTTGGGCGCGGCTGAGCGGCGACCGAACGTCTTTGGTTGCGCATAGATAGCGAGCGCCTCGTCGAGGGTCACCGTAAGCAACTGCTCCTCGGTCGTGAGGCTCCGGGAGTCGGTTCCTTTACGCAGGTACGGCCCAAATTTTCCGTTGGACGCCACGACTTCATCGGCGGTAGCTGGATCGACGCCGACGACGCGCGGCAGTGTCAAGAGCTGGAGGGCCTGCTCCAGAGTGACATCGTCAACCGTCATTGTCTGAAACAGCGAAGCGGTACGCGGTTTCGGGGCCTCAGCCTTTTTCGGCTTCTTCGGAAGACCCTTCACGGTGAACTCCGGCACCGGTTCGGGCATTTGCGCGGTCAGGAGCTCGACGTTGCCGAGCTGGACGTAGGGACCGAAGCGCCCGGCCTTCGCGAAAATCGGAAGACCGCTCGTGGGGTCGGAACCGACCACCCGGTCGCCCTTTGGGGCCGCAAGATATTGGGTGGCCCGCTCAACCGTAAGCTCATCGGGCGGAAGGTCTTCCGGGATCGACGCGGTATCTTCACCGCGCTTCACGTAAGGACCGTATCGGCCCGGTCGGACAACTATCTCGCGACCTTCGTCGTCGGTACCCAGAAGAATCGTGTTGATCTCAGCCGCGTCGATATCGCCCAGCCGGTCGTTGACCATGCTCTTCAGTCCCGGTCGCGGGCCACCGACGAGAGGTTTGGCCGGGATCGACGCTCCGGTCGTCCCGTCTTCGCCACCGCCGAAGTAGAAGCGGGTGAGCCAGGGGGTCGCCTGGGCGTCGCCGTTCGCGATCGCGTCAAGGTCGTCTTCCATCCGGGCCGTAAACGCGTAGTCGACGAGGTCACCGAAGTGCTGCTCCAACAATCCGATCACGGCGAAGGCAGTGTACGACGGGATCAGCGCCGTGCCCTTCTTCCAGACGTATCCACGGTTCTGCACCGTGCTGATGATCGAGGCATACGTTGACGGTCGACCGACACCCAAATCTTCGAGGGCCTTGACCAACGACGCTTCGGTGTAGCGGGCCGGAGGTTGCGTCGTATGGCCGTCGGAGCGCATCTCGTTGACCCGAAGCGGGTCACCGACAGCGACATGTGGCAACCGAACCTCGCGGTCTTCCAACTCGGCTTCAGGGTCGTCGGCCCCTTCGACGTAGGCCCGGAGAAAGCCGGGGAATGTGATGACCTTGCCAGAAGCGGAGAACTCGACGTCGTCACCCTTGGTGGTGGTTGCCCCGAGTCGAACCTGAGCCGAGGTTCCGCGGGCATCGTTCATCTGGGAAGCGACAGTTCGCATCCAGATCAACTCATACAACTTGAACTCGTCGTTGTTGAGCGCGCGCTCGACCTCAGCCGGTGTGCGGAATGACTCGCCCGCAGGGCGGATGGCTTCATGGGCCTCCTGCGCGTTCTTGACCTTCTTTGCGTAGAGGCGCGGTGCGTCGGGAAGGTAGTCCTTGCCGTACAACTGGACCACCTGCGCCCGGGCCGCCGCAATCGCGGTTTCGGAGAGATTCGTTGAGTCAGTCCGCATGTAGGTGATGAAGCCGTTTTCGTAGAGACGCTGGGCGATGCTCATCGTGCGCTGCGACGAGAAGCGAAGCTTGCGGCCGGCTTCCTGCTGCAGTGTCGACGTCATGAAGGGCGCGTAAGGCGCGCGCCGATAGGGCTTCTCCTCCATCGACCGGACTACGAACGGGACACCCGAGAGGGCTTCGACCAAACCCTCGGCCCCCCGCTGATCCAAGGCTACGACGTTCGCGTTGGCGCCAAGCAGACCGTCGGAACCGAAGTCCTTACCGGTGGCCAGGCGAACCCCGTTGAGTCCGACCATCGTTGCCGAGAACGTGTCGTTTCCTGGCGTGGCGAACAAACCGGTGAGATCCCAGTATCCCGCGGAGTGGAACCGCATGCGGGCCCGTTCCCGCTCGACAATCAGCCGGGTCGCGACGCTCTGCACGCGCCCCGCGGAAAGGCCGGGCATGATCTTCTTCCAGAGGACCGGGGAGACCTCGTATCCGTAGAGGCGGTCGAGGATCCGACGACACTCCTGGGCGTCGACGAGGTCTCGGTCGAGGTCACGGGACTCCTCTACCGCACGCTGAATCGCTGACTTGGTGATCT
>JANMZO010000261.1:0-11278 GCA_031383405.1 Acidimicrobiia bacterium
TCAATGGCGACCTCAAGGCCTCGTGGACCATCGGGCAGACGCTGCTTCTTCTGGTGGCCGCCCCGATCGCTGCGGCCATCGGGGGCTTCCATGAGTTCGCCCCTCTGGTCTGGGGCCGCAGGACAATGGCCCCACTCGGTGGTTTGGCCGGCCTCGCGGCCCTCGCCGGAGGGGTGCTTCTCGGTGGCGGCATAGCCGGGGTCGCATACAAAGACGCCGCCGCGGACAAAGCGACCGTGGCTTCGGCCGTCGCCGGCATCGGCGCGTTCCTCCTGGCAGGTGCGCTCGCCCTGACGATCCTGAATCTGCTTGGTAGCGTCGTCGCCGGCAGGGGTGTCGAGGCTGACCCGTTATCCGGCCTTCCTCGGGACCCCTCTTCCGACCTGTCCACTGGTACCGCCCTGGAAGGAGCCCACTGATGTCAAACGCAACAGTCACCGCAAACGACGCGAGCCCGATTCTGCGCGGCAGGGCCGGCTCACCCGCGCTGGTTGGTGCGTTGACCGCCTACGCCGGGGTGGGCATGTTCGTGGCCGCCGCCTGTGGCACCTACCTAAGCGTGCGAGACAAGTCAGACGCCGGGTCATTCGTTGCGCCGAAAATGCTCTTCAACAACTACGTCGCCTTCATGGTCACCCTGACTCTGGTGCTGGCATCGACGGCTGCCGGGTGGGCTGTCACCTCGATGAGGGTCGGTCAGCGGCGTTGGTCCACAAGTGGTTTCGGAATCGCCGCCTTCATGAATCTGGCCGCGGGCAACCTGCTGTGGTTTCTCGTGAAAGAACTGCGACTCGGCGCGAGTGGAGCGGTGTACGAAGTAATTCTCTACGGCCTGTTCATCGTCGCGGCGTTCACGACCCTGATTGGGTTGGCGGCGTCGCTGAGCGGACTGTTTCGGGCGCTCAGTGGACAGGCCACGACATCACAACCTCACTACGGCGTGATCGCGGCATGGGGACAGCACCTGGCCACGGCTTCCTGGATTGCCGTGTACGCCACGATCTACCTGCTCAAGTAACTCGCAACGTCTCGCCTGAAGGAATTCTCTCGTGTTCAACCTTGGTTCCAAAGCCTTCTTCGGAATGTCGGCCTTCTGCTTCATGGCGGCCGTGGTCTACGCGTTCGGTGGATCCGACATCGCCGGTTTCACCCTGCTGCTCCTCGCCGACTTTGCCCTTGTCGGCGTTGGTATGGCTGCCCTGGCCGGTACGGGCTCGGCCGATCGGTTCGCTCTTGCGCGTTCCGAGCAGTCATCGGCCGATGAGCCGACGTTCGCCCCGTTCCTCGGTGCGCTCGGCCTCGGCTTTACCGGTTTGAGCATCGCCTTAGGCGCGCCGGCCCTGGTTGCTGGCGGCGTGGTGGCGACGATCGCAGCCGTCATCTGGTTCTCCGCCGCCTGGCGTAGCCACCCCGACATGGTTGCCGCGATGCGTCCCCGGATCGCCGACCGCTTCAACCTTCCGTTCCTTATGCCCCTTGCGATTATTGGTGTAATTGCGATTACGGCCATCTCGATTTCCCGTTCGCTGCTCGCGACTTCCCAGACCGGCTCGTGGATCCTCGCCGCGATTCTCGGCGTTCTCATCTTCGGCGCTCTGATGATTTGGGCCTGGAAGCCGGCGAACAAGGTCATCAGCCAGGCGCTCGTCGTCGTGGCCGTCGTGGCGGTCGTGGTTCTCGCCGTAGTCGGCTTGGCGGCCGGCGAACGTAGCTTCCACGAAGGCGAACACGAACACGCGATCGCGTTGACGTCCCGCTGATCCAGACGCTCAAGGCACCACAACGGGTTCTTCGGTTCGCGGAGCGTTCCCCGAACACTGTGGTTTCTGGGATCATCGGAACATGAGTCTGAAGGGGCGTCGCCGGTACTTGGCCGGGGCCATCGCGTGTTTCACCTTTCTTGCGGGTGGCCTCGTCTGGCTCCTGCAACCGCAAGCGGTCGCATTCAAGCCTTATGCCCTTGCGTTCAAGGAACTGCCGGACCTCCGCAATCCGGGCGCTCCGGTGCATCGCTTCGGTGGACCGCAGGTACGCCCCATGGTCGTGAACTTCTTCTTCTCGGATTGCGTCGGGTGTGTTCAGGAACTGCCGCGCTTCGATGCAGCCTCGAAGGTGTGGGCGGGCAAGATCGACTTCGTGGGAGTCGACCACTTCGAGCCTCGGGCCGAAGGACTCAAGCTGCTGACGTCGACGGCGATTTCGTTTCCGGTGGCCTGGGATCAGGCGGGTGAACTCGCCCCTCTGGCCGGAGTGACCGCCTTTCCCTCGACGCTCCTCGTGGACCGCGACGGCAGGGTCGTCAAACGTATCCTCGGACAGGTGTCGGCGGAACGACTAAATAGCGAACTGGGAGCACTTTTCAATACTTCCCATGTACATTGAGCGCCGTTCCACTTTTGCGTGTTGTCTCCAGATAGGAGAGGCTGTACAACGTGCATTTCCCAGGTCGTTCTCGTTGGCGACAGGTCGCGTCTGCTGCGACCCTCGCCCTGGTCCTCGCTAGCTGCGCGGTAGAGCAAAACGCTCCCCAAGACACGTTCAAGCCCGAAAGTGCTGAAGCGCGTCGCATTCATAGCCTGGCCGTTCCGGTCTTTGCGATCGCCATCGGAGTAGGTATTTTTGTCTACGCCCTGCTTGCGATTTGTGTGATCAAGTTCCGTCGGCGCGACGACGACCATGTGCCGGTTCAGGTTCACGGCAACGGAAAGCTCGAAGCGGTGTGGGGTGTCATCCCGGCCCTGATGCTCATCGTTGTGGGGTTCTTCTCGGTTCCGCAGATCTTCAAACAGGCCGAAGACCCGAAAGATGCCTACAACATCACGGTCATCGGCCATCAGTGGTGGTGGGAGTACCAGTACCCCCAGGTCGGTGAAACCCGGATGAATCCCTCGCTCGTATCGATTCAAGACCCGAACGACCTCGCGAAGGCCAAGGAGGAAAATCGTGATCCCAAGTTCCTCGGCAAGATTCTCAAACAGGACAAGCCGGTCATCACCACGGCCAACGAATTGCACATTCCGGCCGGCAAGAAAGTCCGCCTCCTCATCACGTCCCGCGACGTGATGCACAACTACTGGGTTCCGAAGTTGGCTGGCAAGATCTACGCCATCCCGGGCCGGTTGAATCATCTCAACCTCAGTTCCGATGCGAACGACGCCGGCAAGATCATCTACGGCCAATGTGCCGAATTCTGTGGCACGTCGCACGCCAACATGCGCTTCAAGGTCGTGATCGACTCTCCCGCGGGCTTCGACACGTGGCTCGCCAACCAGGCCAAGCCCGCGGTTGAAACGTCCAACGAACTCGCCAAGGCCGGTGAAGCGTTGTTCAAGGGCGGAGGGGGCTGTACCGGATGCCACTGGACCGACTCGAGCCGGACCAATGGCTACGAAGTCGTGAAGAGTTCCACCGGCGAAGAGTCACTGGTGAACAACATCGGCCCGAACCTCGCCCACTTCGGCCTCCGCAAGCACTTTGCCGGTGCCATTGCCGAGTCCAACACCCGAAACCTGAAGGCGTGGCTGCGCAACCCACAGGAGTTCAAGCCTGGCTCGCGCATGGTCATCCGCAAGTTGTCGGAAGACGAAGTCAACAAACTTGTCGCCTACGTCCAGTCGCTGAAGTAGGCCGTGTTGAAATGACCCTCAAAGTGACCCTCATAGTGACCCGGTCGCCTCAATCCGTGAATCAACCCGTGTCTTGTTCTCCCGCTCTGATCGCACCTGGAGTGCTCTGATGACCATCGTTATTGCCCCCCCCGCCGGTTTACCGGGTATCCCGGAACCACGCCCGCTGACCGGTCCGGTCGACAGCGGTCTGCTGCGTCGCCCGGTCGAATCGCAAAAAGGCGTCTGGTCGTGGGTCACCACCGTCGACCACAAGCGTATTGGCATCATGTACGGCGTCGCCTCGCTGTTCTTCTTTGCCGTCGGTGGTCTCGAGGCTCTGCTGATGCGTTTGCAGTTGGCCGCCCCCAACGGTGATGTGCTCTCGGCCGACATCTACAACCAGATGTTCACCATGCACGGCACCACGATGGTGTTCCTCCTGGTCATGCCGTTGTCGAGTGCGTTCTTCAACTTCTTCCTGCCGCTGCAACTTGGTGCTCGAGACGTGGCCTACCCGCGACTCAATGCCTTCTCATGGTGGGCATACATCCTCGGCGGTGTCTTCATATACACCTCGATGTTCCTCGGCGGCATGCCGAACGGTGGGTGGTTCGGCTACGCGCCGAACACGTCGATCACGTACTCGCCGGGTCACAACATCGACTTCTGGATCTTCGGTCTGCAGATCCTCGGCATCGGCTCGACCGCCTCCGCGGTCAACTTCATCGTCACCATCATCAACATGCGGGCACCTGGCATGAGCCTCATGAAGATGCCCGTGTTCGCCTGGATGACGTTCGTCTCGTCGTTCCTCATGTTGTTCGCCATGCCGATCATCACCGTGGCGCTATTCCTCCTCAGCTTTGACCGGATATTCGGGGCGAACTTCTTCAATGCCGGTGCCGGCGGCGATCCCGTTCTCTGGCAACACCTGTTCTGGTTGTTCGGCCATCCCGAGGTGTACATCCTCATTCTGCCCGCCATGGGCATCGTGTCGGAAGTCCTTCCGACTTTTGCCCGCAAGCCCCTCTTCGGCTATCCCGTCGTGGTGTTTTCCGGAATCGCCATCGGCTTCATGGGCTGGGGCGTCTGGGCCCATCACATGTTCGCCGTCGGCCTCGGACCGGTCGCCGTCTCGGCGTTCAGCATCTCCACGATGTTCATCGCGGTTCCAACCGGCGTGAAGATCTTCAACTGGACGGCGACGTTGTGGGGGGGTGCCATTCGCTTTACGACCGCGATGCTTTTCGCCGTCGGTTTCATTTCGACCTTCGTGATCGGTGGACTTTCCGGAGTGACGCACTCACTCGTCGCCTCCGACACCCAGCAAACCGATACCTATTACATCGTCGCCCACTTCCACTACGTGTTGTTCGGTGGAGCGCTCATGGGCCTGTTCTCCGGGTTCTACTACTGGTGGCCGAAGATCTTCGGCAAGCTACTCAACGAGAACATCGGAAAGGTCCATTTCTGGACCATGTTGATCGGCATGCACATAACCTTTTTCCCGATGCACATCGTCGGTCTTCAGGGCCAGCCCCGTCGTATGTACCGCTACGACAAGGGCATGGGCTTCGATATGTGGAACATGGTTGAAACCATCGGTGCCTTCATCATCGGTGGCTCGCTTTTGATGTTCTTCTTCAACATCTACAAGACGACGAAGAACCCGACGAAGGCACCCCGCGATCCGTGGGATGCGCGCACCCTTGAGTGGATGACCGAAAGCCCGCCCAAGCCCCACAACTTCGACCACGTGCCGGTTGTGCACACCATCGACGAATTCTGGCACCGCAAGTACGCCGAAGACGAAAACCATCAGATGCGCCGCGTTGCCACCGCCGAACAGGTCCTCACGGCCGATCCGGTGGACCCATCGACCATTCACATGCCTTCCCCCTCGTTCTGGCCCCTGGTCGCTGCATTTGGTTTGCCGACGATCGCGTACGGCATGATCTATCGGGCCTGGCCGTTGGCGGTCACGGGTGCTCTTGTAATTGTCGGGGGACTCTTCGGCTGGTCGCTTGAACCGAGCGCGGCGCCGCACGTTGACCACGGGCACGACGCACACGGTCCCGACGACCTCGGTCCCGACACCTCCTCGTTCGCTGGCGCACTGCCGGCAGGAAGCTGAGTAGTCGCATGACTGCCGCAGTAATTGATCACGCGCCCGCTCACGACGAGCACGGAGGCGAACACCACGCCACGGCCACCGGGGTCTCCAACGAGAAGTTGGGCATGTGGGTGTTCCTGGGTTCGGAATGTCTCCTTTTCGGTGCCCTGATCGCGACCTACCTCGTGTACAAAGGCCGAAGCGTCAACGGGCCGTTCCCTCACGAAACGATCGTCGATGGCGTCAAAGTGAGGGGTATCTTTGATATCCCGTTCACATCGGTGAGCTCGTTTGTGCTCCTGATGAGTTCACTGACAATGGTGTTGGCGCTGTCGGCGATCGGTCGCGGCGACGAGCGTCGACTTCGTATCTGGCTGATTGGCACGGCGCTCCTCGGGTCGACATTCCTCGCCGGTCAGGTCTACGAGTTCACGGCTTTCATCCGTGAGGGTCTCACGCTCAAGACGAACCTGTTCGGGTCGAGCTTCTACGTGCTGACCGGATTCCACGGCGCTCACGTGACGATCGGCATCTTGATGCTTCTCGCCCTCGCGAATCTGTCCCGTAAAGGGAAGATTCCGAAGGAGAAGGCGGAGGTCGTCGAGATCGTTGGTCTGTACTGGCACTTCGTCGATGTTGTGTGGATTGTCATCTTCACGGTCATCTATCTCATTCCGTAATACAAGGAACCTCATGAGCACCGCCACCCACGTCGTCGAGCAGGGCGACACATCGGAACACTTCCCGCTGTTTGACGCCCATGACCGGCAGTATCTTCTGGTCGCCCTTGGGCTGGGCTTTTTGACCGCCATCGAAGTAGGCCTGTCCTACGCCGGCTTGAAACACGCGACGCTGGCGCTTCCACTTCTTGCATTGGCCGCCATCAAGTTCATCATCGTCGCGGGCTTCTTCATGCACCTGAAGCTCGACTCACCGGTGTTTCGGCGCTTGTTCATCATGGGGGCAATCCTGGCCGGCTTCTGCTACATCGCCGTGCTCTCGGCCTTCAATGTGTTCCACGGCTTTGCGCACTGGCTCATCTTCGTCGGTTTCAGTCTGGTTCTTCTGGTCGTGTGGGTCTTCTCGGGCGGCACGATTGACGACCCCGAACATGACGACCCCGAGCACACCCATCCCGAGCACGATCATGCCGAGCACGATCATGGCGGTCACGCTCCCGCCCATTGATCCCGGTCGGCGGTCCCGATCGGGCGTGCCGATTCCGCTCGGGTCGGACTCTCCTGGACGACAACACCAGTCGACAACACCAGTCGACAACACCGGTCTCGTTGGATCCTCGCCGATTTGTTGGCTCAACTGTTTGAACTGCGGAAAGCTGTTTGCTAATGGACCTCGCCTCAGTGTTCGCTGAAACCACCGTGTCGCTACGATTCCACCCGCACGCCTCGGTGCTGCTCGTCATGGGGGGAGTAGCCGTGTTCTACTGGTGGGCGTTCACCCGCCTCGGGCCGAAAGAAGTGCAGACAGGCGAAGCGGTTTCGACCCCCCGTCAGCGCAATTGGATCGTCTTCGGGTTCGTCGCCACGTTCGTCTTTTCCTACTGGCCGCTTCACGACGTTGCCGAGAAGTACCTCTTTCTCGCGCACATGACTCAACACACGGTGTTCACGCTGGTGGCACCGGCCTGCTTCCTGCTCGGCTCACCCCCGTGGCTGTGGCGATGGGCGCTTCGAAACCGGGCGCTTCGCTCCTTCACGCGCTTCGGTGCCAAGCCGGTCGTTGCGCTTATGGTCTTCAACACCCTCATCGCCGTGACGCACTATCCGAGCGTCGTTGAGCGAAGCCTCCACAGTGAGGTCTTCCACTTCTCGGTCCACTTCGTGCTCTTCGCCAGTGCGACACTCATGTGGATTCCGGTGATCAATACGCACCCCGACCTCCCCCGGCTGCGTACGCCGGTCAAGATGATGTACCTGTTCGCGCAGTCAATTGTGCCGACGGTGCCGGCATCGTTTCTCACGTTTTCCTCGACCCCGCTGTACCGGACCTACCTCGAAGCACCACGCATGATCCATGGTCTTGACGCGGTGGGTGATCAACAGATCGCAGCGGCGATCATGAAGCTCGGCGCCGGATTCCTGTTGTGGTCGGTGGTCGCCGGCCTCTTTGTGCGATGGTGGCAAGACTCACGTGACGGCCTCGAAGATGACCGTTCGTTGTCGGAATCGGCGATCTCCATCCCCCGCAAGCCGGTGGGTAGGCCGCAGATCGCCGGGATGACAATTGCCGGTAAGCGGGTCGTTCCTGAAGTGCTCACCTGGGAATCGGTGAAGGCCGAGTTCGATGTGATCGACGCGACCCAACAACCTTGAACGTGCGCCCTGAGGTTTGTGTCCACGTTTCGCGTTGTATGCGTGTCAAAACGTGGACATGAATGTGCGCCGTGAGGTTTGTGTCCACGTTTCGCGTTGCATACGTGTCAAAACGTGGACATGAATGTGCGGAGCGCCACGGGTTTGTGGAGGAGCGCTACCTCGGGGCTACCCGTTTGATAGCGGCGCGTAGTTCGGCTTCGTCGATGACGTTGTCGTAGCGGGCCGCCACCCTACCGTTGCGGTCGACGACAAAGACCCATGGTTCATGTCCGTCACCGTTGCCGTCGATCCAACGGACAACCCACGGGTTCAGGCGGGTGCCGGCTGCGTTGTCGAACTTCTCGAATACCTCGAGGTGCACGAACGCGATATCACCGTGATCGGAGGATTTCTCGTTGGCGATCGCGTCGATGAGATCGGTGATTGGACCGCAGAACTTGCTCTGGCAGTAAACGGGAGTAGAGATCACTACGACGAATGGACGACGGTCCTTCAGCAGGTTGTTGATCACGTCCCGGTGAAGCACCGGGTCGGCCAACTCGTCGCCCATACCGTTCGGGCCCGATCGACTGTCCAGCACTTCACGAGGCACCGAAGATCTGTCGGTGGGGTTGTCGGTAGCAGGGACCGACTGGCCGACGTCGGGCACGCGGGCTTCGGCAACGGCATCAACGGCCGACTGGGCCAACCGGGTTGCCTTCGCCCCTGGCTTGAGCACGTCAATCGTCCACAGACCGGCCTTCGGGAGCGTCACGTCGTGGGCCGCGTAGACGCCGATACCTTGGCTGGGTCGACCAATCTTCGCTTCATCACCGGTTGGGACGCTGCCCGGAAGGGGAAGGTACCGTGCGGTCGCGATGATCTCAGGAACGGACGCGGGATCGTCGGCCAGCCTGAACACCATGTCGACGCTCCCGCCGTGGAGAATCCGGCCATCAGTGGTGCTCAGGCCAACCATGATCCGCTGCGGCTTTCCGGCGATCACCTCAAAGCTCGCCGTCTCGGCGAACAGTTCGTCGGGCCCGCCGTTGCCGACCGATACCCCATCAGTCGACGATTTCGACGAGTTGGAGTCCGACCCACACCCTGCCACGCTCAGACCGACCGCGACCATGACAGCCGCGAGGCGGAGTCTCCGGAGGCGCAGGCCCGCCGCACCCGTCCGGTATCGGTTGCGCCGCGACAGACTGTTCTTCATTCCCATCGAAACACCCTCGCTGCCAATACCGGCATGAGCAGCGCCCAGATTAGGAGCACCACCCACGCCTGGCCCGGAACCGACATGCCCTGGGTCATGGAACCGTGAAGCACATCTGACAGCGCGGAGCTCGGAAGCAACCGGGCGATCGTACGAACCGCGGCCGGCAATTTGGTGAGCGGGATCACCATCCCGCTGATCAGGAGGAGGAGCAGGTACAAACCGTTCGCCCCGGCGAGTGTCTTCTCCGCCGACCAGGTGCCGGCCATCGTCATACCGATTCCGCTGAACGCGGCGGTCCCGAGGACGACTCCGATCACCGCCACGCCCAGGCCGCTGACCGGTGGCCGCCACCCGAGTGCCAAGCCGACAGCGGTCAAAATGACGACCTGGACCAACTCGACGACCACGATGGCCGCGGTTTTGGCGAGCAGAAGGTTTGTGCGCCCGAGCGGAGTCGTGCCGAGGCGCTTCAGCACACCGTACTGCCGTTCGAATCCGGTCGAAATCGCCAGGCTGACCATGGCCGTCGACATGACCGCAAGAGCGAGTATCCCGGGGGTGAGGAAGTCGACCGGATCGTCGGTCGTGGTCGGGAGAACGTCGACGAGCGAGAAGAACGCCAGCAGCATGACCGGGATGCCCAACGTCAACAACAGCGACTCACCCCGCTTGAGGGTCATGCGGACTTCGGCCTGCATCTGGGCGGCGAGTGGGCTCACGGTGCGCTTCCACCCGAGCCGGTGCCGGTGGGTCCGCCGCCGGTCCGGTTGCTACGACCGCGGCGTTGAGAGCGCGGCGACCCGGGCGCGACGGCACGGGTCTGCGCAGCGTCGTCGGCCGATCGGGTCAAGCGAAGGAACACGTCCTCGAGCGACTGGCGCCCCGCACGGAGATCAGCCAGCGAATGGTTGTGCGCAGCGAGCCACGCGGTCAGGGCAGCTACGTTCGCGGGTGTCGGTGCACATGCCACCGTGAACTCGCCCGGCTGGGTCGATTCGACGGTCGCCTTCATGTGTGTGGCCAACGCAGAGGTGTCGAGACCCGCCGGGCCTCCGAAACGGATCGCGGCTGGTTCGCCTCCCGACATCAACTGTTCGGGACTCCCGTCGGCGATGAGCTTCCCGTGGTCGATGATGAGAATGCGGTCGCTGAGCCGCTCGGCTTCGTCGAGATCGTGAGTGGTCAACAGCACACACACTCCCTCGCCCCGAAGTTCGCGGATTATGTCACGCACGACCAGTCGGGCCGATGGATCCACCCCGGCGGTTGGTTCGTCGAAGAAGGCCACCTCAGGGCGACCCACGATGGCGAGAGCGAGTGAGAGGCGTTGCTGCTCACCACCGGAGAGTCGTCGCCACGGTGTCGTGGCGACGGATCCGAGTCCAACCCGCTCAAGCAGTGCGTCGGGATCTTGGGCACGCACGCCGTAGTACGACGCGAAAAGCCGTAGGGCGTCGCGACTGTGCATGGTCACGTAGACGCCGTTGCGCTGCAGCATGACCCCGATCCGTGGGGCCAACTGCTTGGCGTCGCGGCGGGGGTCGAGACCCAGAACCCGGGCCGAACCCGAGGTCGGGATGCGATACCCCTCCAGTGTCTCGACGGTCGATGTCTTTCCCGCCCCGTTCGGACCAAGGAGCGTCAGCACCCGACCGGCTTCCTCGGTGAAGGAGATCCCGTCGACCGCTGTCACGGGGTTGGGTTGCGACGGATAGCGGACAACAAGATCCGTGACCTCCAGAGCACTCCCCATGACACCCAAACGCTACTGGCAACGGCTTCTCGGTTTGAACACAAACCGACGACAGTTGTCGGTTTGTGGTCAAAGCGATGGATTGGCTCTCCCGGAACGGACCCTGCGACACTGCGCCATGGACGAACTTCGCGCAAAGACGGCATTCATCACAGGCGGCGCATCCGGCATTGGACTCGCGACGGCGCACCTACTCGGGGCCGAGGGTATGAACCTGGTTGTCGCTGATGTCGAAGAGGCGGCGCTGGCCACTGCGGAAGTGGCGCT
>JANMZO010000272.1:0-3693 GCA_031383405.1 Acidimicrobiia bacterium
AGGTCATCAACGCCAATGCAACGCTCCTTCGACAACGCGGTGCGAATGCAGTCATGGTCGCCATCCACCAGGGCGGGCGGGGCGCAACCGGCGCTCCCAACGACTGCAAGGACTTCACCGGTCCGATAATCGACATCGTAAAGAAGACATCGAAGAATGTCGATGCCTACCTCACGGCCCACACCCATGAGGGTTACAACTGCATCATCGACGGCAAGCCGGTCATGCAGGGCGCGTCGTTCGGCCGTCTTGTGACCAAGCTCGACCTCGTCGTACAGCGTGGACAAGACGGTCGGGTCGTCAGCGCCAAGGCCACAAACGTCATCGTGACCCGCGACGTTCCCAAGGCCGCGGACATCACCACGATCATCGAGAAATACAAGCGGCTCTCAGCCCCGCGGGCCAACCGTGTGCTCGGATCGATCGCAGCGACGTTCGACCGGGTGCAGAGCGCTGGCGGCGAGACGACCCTCGGCGACCTGATCGCCGACTCCCAACTCGCCGCCACCAAGGACCCAGTGCTCGGTGGCGCCCAACTTGCCCTCATGAACCCGGGCGGTATCCGAACGGACCTTGTCTACGAGCAGATCAGCGGCGGCGAATCGAGCGGTCAGGTGACTTATGCCGAAGCGTTTGCCGTGCAGCCCTTCGGCAATAACCTGATGACGATCACCGTCACCGGTGCTCAGCTGAAGACAGTCCTCGAGCAGCAGTTCGACAATCCAACCGCGGGTACCCAGCGAATCTTGCAGGTGTCGAAGGGTTTCACATACAGCTACTCAAAGTCGGCGCCACTCGGGTCGAAGGTCGATGCGTCGAGCATCAAGATCGACGGCAAGGTGGTCGATCCGGCCACCAAGTACCGGATAACGGTGAACAGCTTCCTGGCCGATGGCGGCGACAGCTTCCTTGAACTAGCGAAGGGCACCGAGCGCCTCGGTGGCGCAGTCGACATAGACGCGTTGGAGAAGTACCTCATATCGCTCGGTACCCCGGCCACCCTGCCAACCCTCGACCGAATCGTCATCAAGCCATAGACCCGTGAGAACGTAGTGACGGGACCTCGGTGAAGCGGATTAACCTACAGAGCTGATCTTCAGACCCGACGGCCACACGGCCGGTGGGATGTTTCAAGGACGTGGCAATGACCGGTCAGCACACCCACGATGAAAATGAACTCGGTGAAATCCTCGACGCGCTTCCCAAGTCGGTCGACATCTACGACACCACCTTGCGCGACGGATCGCAGCAGGAAGGTCTGTCGCTGACCGTCGACGACAAGATCCGTGTCGCTGAACAACTCGACCACCTCGGCGTGAAGTTCATCGAGGGTGGCTGGCCGGGAGCCAACCCGAAAGACTCCGAGTTCTTCAGGCGGGCCGCCAAAGGTGAGTTGAAGCTCCACACCGCGACGCTCACGGCCTTCGGCATGACGCGCCGGCCACGTGGTCGCGCCGAAGATGACAAGGTGCTGCGCGAGCTGCTCGACGCGCAGACCGAGGCGATCTGCATGGTTGCGAAGTCCTGGGATTACCACGTGATCAATGCGCTCCAGACCGACCTCGAAGAGGGCGTCGCCATGGTGCGCGAGTCGGTGCGTTTCCTTCGGGGCGAAGGGCGTCGGGTGTTCCTCGACGCCGAGCACTTCTTCGACGGGTTCAAACGAAATCGCGAGTTCGGCATCCGGGTTCTCGATGCGGCCCAGAGCGAAGGCGCCGAAGCACTGGTGCTCTGCGATACGAATGGCGGTTGCCTGCCCGACGAAGTCGAGGAGATCGTGGAGTTCATACGCGCGCGTACTTCCGCTCCGCTCGGTGCCCATTTCCACAACGACTCGGGCTGCGCTGTGGCGAACACGATGGCAGCGGTCCGTTACGGGGTGAGCCAGGTGCAGGGCTGCATCAACGGCTACGGGGAGCGCACCGGCAACGCCGACCTCTCGGCTGTCGTGCCCAACCTGCAGCTGAAAATGGGCATTCAGGCCCTCCCCGAAGGCCGGATCGAGCGGATCACCGCGGTATCGCACCACGTAGCCGAGATCGTCAACCTTGCTGTGCCGTCGCAGCGCCCCTACGTTGGATCGTCGGCGTTCGCCCACAAGGCCGGCCTGCATACGTCGGCTATCGCCCGGGCCCGCGATGCCTATGAGCACCTCGATCCGAACCTCGTCGGCAACGGCACCCGTTTCGTGGTCAGCGAAATGGCCGGTCGTTCTACCCTCGAGTTCAAGGCGAAGGAACTCGGGCTGGAGATCGACGGCGTCTCGATGGGCAACGTTCTCGACACGCTCAAACGCCTCGAGTATGAGGGCTACCACTTCGAAGTAGCCGACGCGTCCCTCGAGTTGCTTTTGCGCTCAGCGAACGGATGGGAGCAAAATTTCTTCTCGCTCGAATCGTTCCGCGTCATCACCGACCGCGTCGGTGACAACGACAACGTACTTACCGAAGCGACGGTCAAGGTCACGCTGCCGCCGCTCCAGGAGGGTCATGTCGCTACCCGTGTAATCGCGACCGGGGAGGGAAACGGCCCGGTCAACGCTCTCGACGCGGCGTTTCGTCAAGCCGTCGGCAACCGGTTCCCGGAACTCGCCGGCATCTACCTCACCGACTACAAGGTCCGTGTGCTGGACTCGGCCAAAGGTACCGGAGCCCGAACCCGTGTGCTCATCGACTCGTCCAACGGTGAAACGACCTGGACCACCATCGGTGTGAGCGACAACGTCATCGACGCCTCCTGGAAGGCTCTTGCCGACTCGATCGTCTACGGGCTCCTTCATTCGCCTGTCGTTCGTCAGCCCGTTGTTCATCAGGCCGTTGTTCATCAGGCCGTTGTTCATCCCACGGTCTGACAGACTGAGGTCATCATGTCTGCACCCAAGTTTGTTCCTGTTGCCCGAATCGGCGCCTTCCGAGACGGGCAACACCTGCCTCCGGCCCTGAACTGGTTGCCGGACCGTCCCGGTGAACTCAACGGTCCTCAACCGACCGGTGACCAGCTGGGTAGCCCAGGCCCGAGCCAGGGTTACGCCATCAAACTCGGCAATCGGTTCCACGGCAGACTCCGCCTGAGCTCCGGCGAAAACGAACACGATGTCATGCTTGGCTGCCTTGGTGTGGCCAACAAGCGGGCTTCGTTCTTCGGGCGTGCCCCGATCATCCACGATTTTGAGGTGGCCTTCTCGCTGTTCGGTTTCCTCGGTGAGGATCAGCCGACCGCGGCCCAGCTCGAAGTCCGTCGCCGGATGTTCGAAGCCGCTGGTCATCACTACGAGGTGCAGCGTTCGATTGCCGACCGGGTATCGGAGGAGATGGTCCGCAAGTCGCCGAGCCTCACCAAGATGTTCGCATCCCGCAACTACGAGGATCTGCTGTCGTAACCGAGTCGCGAAGATGTGGGTTGACCATTCGGGTGTTCGCTGGCATGATCAGGGTATGTCGACGTTCGGCCTCCTTCTACTTATGTAACGACGGGCCCCCACATAGGTGCTCGTCATCGCCCCTGCGCCCTCGTGGCCCAGGGGTTTTTTGTTTCCCGGGTTTGGCCCCGGTTTGAACGCAAGACGACAACAGTTGTCGGAAAGTGTTCAAACAGTGGTGGGCCCGGATCAACTCCCAAACCAAACACAACCTGGAGAACCTCACATGTCACCGCAGCCCGTGCAGCCGAAGAAGATGCCCTTCGAGAAATACC
>JANMZO010000273.1:0-1584 GCA_031383405.1 Acidimicrobiia bacterium
CTCGATCCCGTCGAGGCCCTGCGCGCCATGTTGAAGGTCGCTCCTGATTCGGAGCCCGTCGCGGGTGATGGTGTGACCCATGAGGCCGCCGACTCCGCGACCTGGAGTTGACCCGCGATCTTGGACACCGGACGGTAGAACATTCTTGCCTCACCTCTCCAAGACTCGACGTCGGAACCACCCCAACACCTCGCCGCGCTGATCTCACTGGCGAACCCTGGTGAGTACTGGTGGGCCACTCGAGACGCTCTGGGAGCGATGGCGTTCGTTCGAGGAACGTGCATCACCGCGGTCGTGGACGTCACCAGCGGCCAAATCATCGACACCTTCGAAGGACGCGATACGGCTGACCTGCGGGGCTGGCTGGCGGGAATGCCCGCCTCGTGGCGGGCCGCCGTGCAGGTCGTGTCCGTCGATCCGCACGACGGCTACCGGTCCGCGATCACCAACACGGATCTGCTGCCCGATATCGCGCTCGTTGTCGACCCGTTCAATATCGTGCGCCTCGCGAACATGGCGGTCACGCATTGATACACGACCTCGCTGTTCCGGGGACCCTCAGGTAGCACTGTTTCGTCAACGAATCGACGCGGCTGCCGGTGTTTCGTTCCGCTCGCTCGTGTGTTGACGTTGGCCGACTGAATCGTCACCGACCTCGGCGTTGTGCTCCGATCTGGTCCAGTACGACGAGCGGCGCACGGTTCGCAGCCCTCAAGTTGCGGAGAGACCCTTCAGCGCTCGCCCGATGTGGTGTATGGCCCGGGCGGAGCGGTGATGCGAATGTCTGTGTTGAAGTTGAAGAACTCTGCTCGCGTGGCGCGATCCCCGGATTTGATCTCGATCTGGCGCACGAGGCCGGCGCCAACCCACACCGTGAGTCCCTGCACCTCACCAGGATTCTCGAACTCAAACCATGCAAGCTGACTCGGCGGCAGGGCGGACAACGCAGCAATCGACCTCCTCGTCAATTCGATCTGGTACCGAGACGTGACGACGCCGTGCACCGTCTCGTCGCCGCGCTGCACGACGTTGGAACCCTCAAGTGCGGCCAAGACGACGGCTGCTGAAGCCTTTCCGAACGGCTCAAGACGGTCCTGAGGGTCGAGCGGAGACGCTGTTGTCTGCCCTTCAACGGTCTCATAGCCGGTGTCGTCGATGGCTACGAAGGTGGAGCCTTCCCGATGCCCGTCCGAGTAACGACCCTCCGTGACGACCTTGAAGTTGTCGCCGTTCATCTGAATATGGGACGTGCTGTGACTCTCGGATCGGATCTGAGTTGCCGAGCCTTCGAGTGAGGTGACCGCACCGGTCCGCTGAGCCGCAGTCATGAGCACGGCATGTGCGGTCGGAAGATCCCTGGATTGCACAAGGACAACTGCGCCACCAGCCGTAAGCGCTCCAGCCGCAAGTACAGCTACTAGCCGGCGGGTGCGCCGTGGCGGACGTCGCTGCGGTCGCGACGGCTGGTCAAGTTTCGGCGTGTGGTCGCGAGGCGTCACGGCGTGCATTGCACCCTCCAAGATTCGGTTGTAGCGGTCCGATCCCTGCGCCGGTGGCCGTTGATCCCCCACGGGGTCGAGCAAC
>JANMZO010000281.1:0-23180 GCA_031383405.1 Acidimicrobiia bacterium
GATCCGATGTAGCGGACCTTTCCGGCCCGCACCAGATCGGTAAGTGCCCCTAACGTTTCCTCCATCGTCACCGAAAAATCGGGTCGGTGGAGTTGGTAGAGGTCGATGCAATCGGTGCCCAGACGACGAAGTGATTCATCACAGGCCCGCATAATGTGGACCCGCGAGTTACCGCGGTCGTTGGGTCCGGTCCCCGTCGGGTAGTGCACTTTGGTCGCGATGAACGCCTGATTACGACGGTGACCCTGGGCCAGCGCCTTTCCGATGACCGTCTCCGACCCGCCGGCGGCGTAGCTGTTCGACGTGTCGATCAGATTCAAACCGGCGTCGAGCGCGCAGTGAATCATGCGGATCGACTCGGCTTCGTCGGTCGGGTTCAAGATGTTGTCGGTGCCGAGGGCCAGAGGCGCCACTTTGGCGCCCGATCGGCCGATGCGTCGGTATTCCATGATCGCTCCCTACCGGGCGCCGTAGCCCGCGTCGACGCTGACCAACGAACCGGTCATGTAGCTGGCCTCGCGTGACGCGAGGAACACGACCACGTTGGCGATCTCCTCGGGTTGAGCGAGTCGGCCCATCGGGACCGAAGCGGCGATGGCGGCGAGAATCTCCTCGGTCACCGGACCGTTGCGCTCCGACGACAGCATCGGCGTGTTGACTTCACCCGGGCACACTGCGTTCACACGAATGTTGTCGCGGGCATGATCCATCGCAAGGGCCCGGGTGAGGTTGTGCACGGCTCCCTTCGACGCGCAGTACGCGGCCACACCGGACGACCCAAGATCACCCCAGATGGAACCGAAATTGACAATGGCCCCCTCGCCGCGGACCTTCATGGCGGCGATCGCCGACCGGCACATGAAGAAGGTTCCACTGACGTTGACGCCCATGATGTGATGCCATTGGACATCGGTCGTGTCTTCGCCGTTCGCCCGGACAATCACGCCCGCCGCGTTGACCAGCACATCGACACCGCCATAACGGCGGGTTGCCTCGGCCATGACCTCGTTGCAGAACGCGGAATCGGCGACGTCGCCGATCATCGGGTCACCCGATCCGATCGACTCCGCTACTTCAGCAGCCAGCGGACCGTTGCGGTCGACAATCACCACAGAAGCGCCGTGCGCGGCAAACCGGCGTACACACGCGGCGCCCATGCCGGAGGCTCCTCCGGTAACGACAACTGTGCGTCCGGAAAACTCGTCCTGTTTCATGCACGCAAGTTAGTGCACCTTCGCACACCCGGCCCATCGAGGGTCGCGGCTCGGTAGCGGTCAGTGGAACGCTGACAAACGGTGGCGGGTCAGGTCGAACGACGGCTCGGTCGAGCAGGCCAGGTCAGCCAAGAGGGAGCCGATCAGCGGAGTGAACTTGAAGCCATGGTCGCTGCAGGGCGAACCGACAACGAGCGGACCCACCCGGTCGAGGATGAAGTCGCGGGACTCCGTTGATGTGAACGAGCACACCGGTCCGTAAAAAGGCTCCGGGTCGACACCGGGCGCCCAGCGTTCGGCGTGACGGCGGGCGGCGTCGATCGTCTTCGGATCGGGAAGACCGGTCGGTTGCGCCAGATCAGCAACTTCGGGAAGCTGAAACTCGCGCAGCCCGCCGATCTTCAAGCCCACGCCAGGCGTCTGCAAGCCGTAGCGCCACGGATCGACGTGGTGCAGGAACGAAGGCCATAGTGCATCAGGATCGTGGGGGCGAAAATGGGTGACGCGCTCACGGTCCAAGACGAGTTTCGGCAGCGTGACCCGGCCACCGAGAACGTCGGCGACCCAGGTTCCGGCGGTGACGACGGCGACACCAGCCCGCACGGTTTCATCACCGATGAACAACTCGACGTGATCGTCGGCCACGTTCGAGATCGTCGCCCTCGTGGAGAACTGCACCTCGCCTCCCAACTCGGTGACGCGACGCTGAAGGGCCAGCAGCGTTTCGGCGGCGAAGCATCTGCCGCCATCGGGATGGAACACGACTTCGTCATCGAAGACCAGACCCGGCACGCGCTCGCGGGCGGCGTGGGGATCGAGCCATTCAAACCGGGCGCCTGCCGTTTCAAGAGCGTTGGCGATGGTGCTGACAGTTCCGATGGGCCCATGGTCGTAGACACCGGTCATGTCAAGCAGGGTCTCGCCGGTTTCGGCTTCGAGTTCGCGCCACCGCGGCAACGCCTGTTGGGCCATTCGCACGTAGTGCACGTCGTCGTAGGCCAGACGAAAGATACGCACAGCTCCGTGGCTGCTGCCTCGGTTGTGGCCGACTTCGAACTGCTCGGTGAGCAGTACCGAGCGGCCCCGGCTCGCGACCTGCCATGCCGTCGCGGAACCCATCGCCCCCGCACCGACAACAACTACATCAAACTCTCGCACGTGGAAGCCTCTCTTCACCGACTCGCTCCGATGGCCAAAGGGCAGCCGCTCGTGTTGAAATGTGAAGTCGGAGCCATTCACACCACAGGTGAAGCCTACGCGAGTCCGATACTCCCCGGGCGCCGGTAAGGTGGGGGTGTGGGTATTGCGATGAACTCCGGCAACCGGGATACGGGCACCGACCGGGGCCCGGGCGTCAGTAGTGATTTCGCCGTAGTTGCCCAGCTCATGCGAAGCCGGCGCACGAGCATGCTCGTTGACCGCAACCGACCCGTACCGAAGGCGCTGGTTCGCGAACTCTGTGAGCTGGCGCAGTGGGCTCCGAACCACAAGCGGACCTGGCCGTGGCGGTTTGCGCTGGTTGAAGGACACGGCCGAATCAGGCTCGGCAACGCGATTGCCGAGTCGATGGAACTACGGGGCGATCCAGCGGAGAAGGTCACCAAGACACGGGGCAAGTACCTGCGAACACCCGCCACGCTGGTGGTCGGATCCGCAATCGGTGATACGACCAACCGTACGTCGGAAAACCGTGATGCGGTCGCCGCCGGCGTGCAGAACCTGTTGATTGGCGCAACCGCGCTCGGGCTGGCCACGTACTGGGGCTCGTGCCCCGACGGCGCCCACGGTCCCGTCGGCGAGTTGTGCGGATTCGAGGCTGACACACACATAAGCGCGCTTATCTACCTCGGATGGGCCACGACAGAGGTCGAGGCGCCGGTAAGGCCCCCGGTAAGACTCACCTTCGTAGAGTAGGCCGGAGTAGACGGGCCACCCAGCCGCCGGGTCCTCAGGTCAAGATAGGCGAACCGTGGACCTGGTACTCGACCTGATCGTTGGCACCCATACGAATGTCGGCGTCGCCCACCTGCACGGCATACTCTAAGTGTGCATATGTTTCACTCTCAGCCATTGAGCCCCAGCGTTCCGGGCGGAACAGGAAGTGGCTGTAGCCCTCGACTGTGACCCATCCTTCAGCCTGCGACACCCGGGCCAACAACTCAAGCCGGTCCTGATGGTGTTCCTTCACTTCCCGGACCCGGTTCGGTAGGTCGGTGAACTCGAGTCCGTGGGCCGGTAGCACCATGGTGACATCCGGAATCGCCGCCACCTTGTCGAGCGAGCTGAGGAAGTCGGCGAGGGCCGTCTTACCTGCTCCGATGCCGGCGACATGCGGCGTGATAGTGGGTAGCACATGGTCTCCGGAGATGAACGTGCCGTTCTCCCGGTCGAGGAGGCATAGGTGGTCAAGGGTATGCCCGGGAGTGTGCACCGCCTCCCAGCTCCGCCCGCCCAGCATAATCTCCTCTCCGTGACGGGCCCGTCGTTTCGGCTGGGGAAACGGCCAACCCCGCTCGCTGAGGATCTGCGTCTGACTCTTGCGCAGCGTGCTGTCGTCGTTGTGCGGGGCCCACACCTTCCCCCACGGCGCGGCAACCGACATGTCGGAGCTGAACTGGCGACCCGCCTCGAACGGCGCCTGCCCCTCATCGGGATGGGCGTGGGCCGGGTCGTCGCAATCGTCACCCATGACGCACACATGCAACGGATCGAACATCGTCCGAAAGGCCCGATGGGTGATGATCATGGCGTTGCCGCTCGCCTCGGCGAGTCGCTCCGCGTTGCCAAAGTGGTCGGGATGGCTGTGGGTGATGACGATTGACCGGACCCGCTCCACCGGAAACGAGACGCTGGCGAGCCGCTCCAGCAACGAGTTCCACGAAGCCGGCCCGGGAAGACCCGGATCGATCACGTCGAAACCGTCGGGTCCTTCAATCAGGTAGGTGTTGATGTGCGCCAGCCCCGGGAACTCAATGTGCAACTGGGCACGAAGAACGCCGGGGGCCACGGCTTCCACTTCGGTCCGAGCCGGCAGTTTCTCCTGACGAACGGGTCCGGGGGCAGCTGTAGTCATGGAAAGACCCTACTGTCAACCCCTCGCAAAGACCAGACCGGTCACGTTCCCGGGTCGAACCGGAAATTGTTCGCAGGCTCCGTCAGGGTAGTGGTCAGTCGGCGGCCAGAAACGGGTAGCGGCCGGTCGCAACGCGCAACTGCCTCCACACGACGACTCCGACGACAGCGGCGAGCAGCCCTCCGATACCACCGGTTGCAGTGGCCCAGCGGGGACCGGCGTGGTCGGCTATGACGCCGACGAGTGGGCCGCCGATCGGCGTAGATCCGAGAAAGACGACGGACTGAAGCGCGAGGACCCGCCCCCGCATGCTCGATGCCGATCGCGATGTTAACAACCCACTCATCTGCGACATCAGCAATCCTCCACCGATGCCGAGGGGTAGGGCCATGGCCAGGCCCACCGCATACGAACCCGCGACGCTCAGCAGACACGCCCCTGCTCCCATGAGCGCAACGCCGCAGAGAAACACTCCAACCGAAGGTTGCCGTCGACGGGCGGAGAACAGTGCTCCCAGAAAGCTCCCAGCTCCGGTCATGGCAAACATGCTGCCGAGGGAGTCGGCCCCGTGATCGAACACGTTCTTGACCAGAAGGGGAAACGTTGTCTGGTAGTTGAAGGTGAGCGTGGCGACGACGGAGGTCGCAACCATGACGAGACGAAGCTCGGGGTTTCGCCAAACATGGACCAGGGCGCTCCGCACTCCACCGTCGGCCGCTGACGCCCGGGTGGCATGCGATCGGTGTCCGAGTCCGTACAACGCGAACATCATCGCAAGGTAGGACACGCCGTTGATCAGGAAGCACCATTCGGTTCCCGCGTATCGAACGACATAGCCGCCGACCGCCATGCCAAGCACCCGGGTCGATGTCATCACCCCGGTGTTCAGCGACATCGCGTTGGGCACAGCGGCCTTCGGCACGATGTCGCCGATCATCGACCGACGCACCGGCGTATCGAAGGCCGACGCCAAACCCGAAACCGCCGACAACGCATAGACCAGGCCGAGCGACTCGCGGCCCGTGAAGTCGACAAAGGCCAGGAGCAGCGCAGCGCCGCCCATGAAGAACTGGGTGACGAACATGAGCTTGCGCTTGTCCATGCGGTCAGACAAACCACCGGCGTACAGTCCAAGGACAAGCATCGGGCCGAACTGGAAAACAGTGACGAGGCCCAATTCCCGACCGCCGCCGCCGAGCACCTTGACGATCATCCACGACAACGCGATGGACTGCATCCATGTGCCCACCATCGATGCCGCCAACCCGGCGAAGTACCGCTTCGCCCCCGGATACCTGAGGCTGTTGAACAGGCCCGGGCTATTGTCGGTGTCGCCTGTCGCCCTCCTTGCCGTCATGCAACGTGTGTATCACGCTCGACCACGGCGTGCGAAACACCACCGGAGATTTTCGGGAGTCCGATGGTCGGTGCCATCTCGAAACACCAGGTCAAGCGGTGACCGGGAGCCGGAGTTCGAACGTCGTTCCGGGCCCATCGGTATTATTTCGCGCGCTTACGGTTCCACCGTGCATCGAAGCGGCCGACGAAACAATCGACAGCCCAAGCCCGGAGCCGGGCTGGTCACGGTGCAGCGTCGACCGGTAGAAGCGATCGAAGATCCGAGGGAGGTCTTCAGCGTCGATCCCGGGCCCGGAGTCGCGCACAAGAACCTCGTAGAACCCTGAGATACGGCGGATCGTTACCGCAACCGGTGAGCCCTCCGGACTGAACTTCGTCGCGTTGCTCAGCAGATTCGATACGGCGCGGCCGAGGATCTTGGGCCGACCGTTGATCGGGAAGCCCTCCCTGTCCCTACCCGCCAACGCGATTGTCCGACCCGAGCGCCTTGTCCAACGGTCGACCGCACTCTCGACAAGCTGGCCGAGATCGACCATCCCGATTGGATCATCGGTCCCGTTGTCAGCGGCCAGCGCGATGAGTTCTTCAACGAGGCTCGTGAGCTCGGCCAATTCGGCGTGCATATCGTCAACAAGACGGGCCTGCGTCTCGGCCGGCAGATCCCGGTGACGCCGCAGCACACCGATGTTGGTCCGGAGGCTCGTGATCGGCGTGCGCAGCTCGTGGCCGGCATCGTGGACCAATTGCGTCTGCTGGGTCTTCGATGTACGCAGCGCGTCGACCATGGTTGCAAACGAGCGCGTTAGTCGGCCGGTTTCGTCGTTGCCTCCGGGGTTGGGCAGCACCACGTCAAGATGACCGTTGGCTGCGATTTCCTCGGCCGCGGCGGTCAGTTGAACGATTGGTCGGGTCGTGCGACGGGCCACCCAGAGCCCGGCGAGCCCGGCGAGGGCCGTGGAGCCCGCGACCAGGAAGCCGAAGCGGATCACGAGTGAAGAAAGCACGCTGTCGTTCTCCGAGAGCGGACGGGCGAGCTGGATCGCACCCGAAGGGTCAACCGCAACGGTGATCTGAAGGAACCGTTCCCCGCCTACCGTGACCTTGCGCGAGATCCTCGTTCCCCGCGGCGATGCGGCGACCAACCTGTCGGCATCGGTCACCGGGAGGTCGAGTTGGCGGGGGGCGAACGTAATCCCGCCAGAGGAGTCGAGACACTGGACGAGGATCGCAGTGGCCGGACCGAACGGGCGGCGATCGACCCCGCCGCCACCATTGCCGCCGTCACCGTTGCCGCCGCCGCCGTTGCCGTTGCCGTCGGCACGGTTGCCGCCGCCGGCGGCGGGCCCGGGTAGCGGAACGAGCCCCCCAAATCGTCGGTCCCCGCGGGTCAAACAGATGCGTCGCGCATCGAGACCCCCGGGGCTCGCGAGACGCGCCGCTGAGGAATCCAGCGAGCTTCTGATCTCGTTTCGAAAGCTGAGAGACGTCAGGCGGTGCCCGACCACGCCGACGAGGGTCGCGCTGACTCCGGCGAGAGCGGCGAGCATCAGAGCCAACCGGGTGTTGAGGTTCACGGCTCAGCCGTCCCGGAGGGTATACCCGACGCCCCGCACGGTATGAAGCATCTGCGGTTCGTTTTCGAGGTCAATCTTGCGCCGAAGATACGACATGTACACCGCCAGGGTTTTCGATTCGGGACCGAAGTCGTAGTTCCAGACAAGGTCATAGATCGACGAATGACTGAGAACGACACCAGCGTTGCGGGCCAGGGTGGCAAGAAGGTCGAACTCGGTTTTGGTGAGTTCGAGCTCACGGTCACCCCGCCAGGCCCGGCGGGCGGACTCATCGATCTTCAACGAACCCACGACAAGCGAGTTCGACTCCTCGACCGCGGTTCCTCTCCGGATAAGCGCACGCACGTATGCCAGCAACTCTTCCACGTCGAAGGGCTTGGCCAGGTACGCGTCGGCTCCGGCGTCGAGCCCGGAAATGCGATCCGTGGTCTCCGTCCGTGCGGTCAGCATGAGTACCGGAGTCGTGTTGCCACCAGCCCGAAGTCGGCGACACGCAGTGAGTCCGTCCATGTACGGCATCATCACATCGAGGATGATCACCTGGGGATCCGCCGCCTCCAGAGCGTCGAGCAGCATCATGCCATCCCGCACGGCGACCACTGCATAGCCCTCCAATTCGAGGGCACGGACGACGGAGTCACGAATGGCGCGATCGTCTTCGGCGTAGAGCACCCGGTAGGTTGGCGGCATTGCGTAGCCCTTTCTGATCGGGTCTTGTCGACTTCTTGATTGGGTCTGTTGACCTTGCGGGCATGTTTGGGATTCGCTGGGGAGGAACGTGTCCGCGTTCGTTCCCTCACGGATTCGCTTCGGCGGCCGGCGAGGATACGGTGACGAAACGGAGGAAGATCGGCAGTTCAACGGTGCAATGGTCGTGCTGCTCGTGTACGAGTGCTTGGCTACGAGTGCTTGTCTAAGAGTGTTTGTGACCAAGGTTAGATTCGGGCATGGCCTTTCCTAGAGAACGGTGAGAAAGGTTCCGATCAGAGATCGAGCGAGAGTGCCCGGGCCAGTTCGGAACCGCGGAAACGACGATCGGTGATTCTTGCGACAACAGCGAGGGTCGCGGCGAGAAGTCCAATGATCACCGTAGCCGGGAGCACTCCCGCTGCAAGCGCAAGAAGACCTACGACCCCGAGCGCTACCACCCGCTCGGGAACTACGACCCGCCGAAGCCTGTACTGGATCGCCATTTGTCCCCCGACGAACGACACCATACCGGCCAGGAGCAGCCAACGATCGGCGGGTGCAAGGTGACCTATCGGGTGATCCACAAGGTGCTTGGCGACCACCGCGTACAGGATCAGACCGATCACGAGCGGAAAGTGGCCGAAGCTTCCAACGTCGCGGGCGACCGGTCCCCGCTCGCCCGGCGCGGCATGGTCAAGCATCGATTCAATCACCGAGGGGATAAACCCGAAGTAGGCCCACCACAGCACGCACGCCACGGCCGCCGTGACGATGATCGCGAGAAGCGTCTGAGCGTCGAGGCCGCTTCGGGAACTGACCCCGGCTGCGGTCGCTCCGATGGCGACCAGGACTTCTCCGAGCGTGATGATCACGAACAGTGCGTGGCGCTCCGCGAAATGGGTCGGATCGACCGTCCATTCGCCTCCGGATCGGTTTGTCGCCGCAACCGCGCTCCCAATCATCCCCGCAGCTGCGAGACCGAAACCCGTCACCCGAAGATCGCCGTTGAGGAAGGAACTGAGAAACAGTAGGCCCGGCGCTATCGCGGCCAGCGGCGCGTAACGAAGGAACGGGATAAGGGTCTCTTTCGCCTTCCGGGCCTCCAACGCCTGCAGTCCGAGGACGAACAACTGCACGACCATGTACGCGCTACCGAACCACCAACCCTGGGAGTCGAGCGCTTGCGGTACCGACACCGCCATGACGAGCATGGGCGGCACCATCGACAGCACGAGCACACGTGCCTTGCGATCAGACTGGAAATCGACTGCCGTACCCGCCCACGTGAAGGCCGTCCACTGCCACCACACGAGAAAGCCGAGCAGGATTCCCTTGCTCACCCCCGCGAGCGTCAGATGCAGCGCCACATACGATGTGACCTGGGTAACGGAAAAGACGAAGACAAGGTCGAGAAACAGTTCAAGGTTGGAAGCGTGGCGATTGGGAAGGTCCGTCATGGTCCGCCATTAAACCAGGCGGAAGGTGGGGAGCAGCCACCGAACGACATGACCGGTTCCAAATTCCCGTCTATCTCTCACGAGGAGAGGCCCCGGAGTTGACGAAGCGCGACCGTCAGCGTCGACACGTCATACACACCCTGAGAACGCACTTCGTGCAACACCGTCATGGCACGATCGAACGCGAGTGAATGACGCAGCCTCCATCCGGCCATCCCACCCGGGGTGCCGAGTACCTGGCCGGTGAGTTCCCGCATGCCCAGCAACAGGTCATCGCGGAGCGCGGCCCGTGCCTGACCCTGCCAGCGGTCGGAGCGGGGCAGACGACCGACGCACTCCCACATCCAACGGAGTTCCAGCTGGTCGAACAGGGACCAGTACATCGAGCCGACGTGGATCGTGTCGGTAACGTGCTCTGCTGCAAGGCGCACAATGTCGAGCGCCGTGTGCATGTAGGGCCACGCCGCGGCCTGAGCGGCCAGGGGCCCTGGAACACCGGCCTCGACGTAACGCTTCGCCGAGGCCTGTACATCGTCGGCAAATGCGCCAACGACGATCGCGTCGAAGTTCCGCTCCACCGAAGCCACACCGGGTCGGTACGCAGCCGCTGTTGCGGTTATATCGATCGAAGGACGGCGGTTGCGCAGGAGCCACAGCACTCCGCGCTCGGTCATCCGACGAAGCGACAGAAACAACTCAATGTCGGTTCCAGGTGCGAGGCGGCCCCCGATCCCCTCAATCGACGACCAAAGCTCAACGAGATTGAAGATCGCCGCCGAAGTGACGTGAGCCACCGTGATTTCCTCAACCGTCACGCTCGTTTCCTCGGTCATGCGATGGATGAACGACAGCCCGGCCCGATTCACCATCTCGTTCACCACACGGGTTGTTATGATCTCGCGCCGCAACGGGTGGGCATCGATGGCGTGGGGAAGCCTCCGCTGCATCAGGCGGGGAAAGTATGCGCGCAAATTTCCATGGAGGAACGGGTCGTCGGGCAGGGCGGATCGAAGCACAGCTGCCGACGTGGTCTCCTTCGTGTAGGCGAGGAGGACCGAAAGTTCTGGCGTTGTCAAACCCTTTCCAGCCGCGACTCGTTCGACGAGTTCCTTCTCATCAGGCAGGAACTCGACGCGGCGGTCGATCTCCCCGTTGACCTCAAGCGCCCGGAGTTGACGGGCGTGCACGTTGGTCATGGATGAGCCCTGGGAGCGGGCGACGGCGAGCGCCAGATTCTGCGACCGGTTGTCGTCGAGGACCAACTGCGCCACATCCGACGTCATCGAAGCGAGGAGTGCGTTTCGCTTCTTCAGCGTGAGATCACCCTCGGCGACCACCCGGTCAAGCGCAATCTTGATGTTGACCTCATGGTCGGAACAGTCGACTCCGGCGGAGTTGTCGATGGCATCGGTGTTGATCAGGCAACCGTTCAGGGCAAACTCGATCCGGGCCCGTTGGGTGAAGCCTAGGTTGCCGCCATCGCCGACCACCGCACACCGAAGTTCCGACGCGTTGATACGCAGACCATCATTGGACCGGTCGCCGACGTCGGCGTGGGTTTCGTTGGTCGCCTTCACGTAGGTCCCGATTCCACCGTTCCAGAGAAGATCGACCCTGGCCCGGAGAATCAGTCGGATCAGCTCCAGTGGCGAGTAGACCGCGTGCTTGGCATCAAGCACGACCCGGGCCTCAGGGGAAAGCTCAATGCTCTTTGCGGTCCTGGGGAAGATCCCCCCACCGGCCGACAGGACCGAACGGTCATAGTCATTCCAGCTGGAGCCGGCGAGCGCAAACAGGCGGGACCGTTCCCGGAAGGAGCCGGCCGCATCGGGATCCGGATCGATGAAGATGTGACGGTGATCAAACGCCCCCACCAACGTAATATGCTCACTTAACAACATTCCATTGCCGAACACGTCGCCCGACATGTCACCGATTCCTACCACGTTGACGGATTCGGTATCGGCGTTTCTTCCCAGGGTAATGAAATGACGACGGACGCTTTCCCAAGCGCCACGGGCCGTGATAGCCATGCTCTTGTGGTCGTAGCCGACGCTGCCGCCAGAGGCGAACGCATCACCGAGCCAGAACCCGTAACGCTGAGCGACGCCGTTAGCGATGTCGGAGAACGTCGCCGTCCCCTTATCGGCCGCCACGACAAGGTACGTGTCGTCGCCGTCGTAGCGCACGACGCCTGCCGAAGGAACTGCCGCGCCACCTACCAGATTGTCGGTGACATCCAGCAGTCCTCCCACGAACGCCTCGTAACACGCAACGACCTCCGCCTTTCTGGCCGACGGGTCGGTCGGAGGTTGCTTAACCACGAAACCGCCCTTCGCGCCTGCCGGCACGATGACAGCATTCTTCACCATCTGGGCTTTCATGAGACCGAGCACTTCGGTGCGGAAGTCTTCGCGACGGTCGCTCCATCGGAGGCCACCACGCGCGATTCGACCGCCTCGAAGGTGCACGCCCTCGACTCTCGGCGAGTACACCCAAATCTCAAACATCGGTTTGGGGAGCGGAAGGTCGGGCACAAGCTCGGGATCGAGCTTGAATGAGAGGGCGATCGAGCACGGCACCTCAGGTGCATGCTCAGCGCGGAACGCGTTGGTCCGCACGGTTGCAATGATGACGGAGGCAAACGATCGAAGGATCCGGTCTTCGTCGAGACTGGCTACTGCCTCGAGCCCTTCGAACAGCTCATCCTTAAGGGCGCGGGTGTCGCGCTCGCCCCCATCGCCCCTGCCCGCGCCGGGATCGAACTTCGCATCGAAGAGGCCCACGAGGAGCCGTGCGATCGCAGGATGGGCGCACACGGTTGACTCGATGTAGGAGGGAGTGAACGCCGTACCGACCTGGCGCAGATAGCGAGAGTAGGCGCGGAGGATCACGACCTGGCGTCCGGTCAGCCCGGCGTCGACGATCAAGCGATTGAAGCCGTCGTTCTCCCGTTCGTTCCGCCACAGCGCATCGAACATCGCGCGTACCTCGGTCTGGGTGGCAGGCTCGGTCAAACTCGCACCCGGCGGTACGACCACCCCGATGTCATGCAGCCACACTCCCCCCTCGAAGGCGAGCGCGAACGGATGCTCATCAACAACGGTAAGCCCCAGGTTGTCGAGTAAGGGAAGCATTGATGAAAGCGGGAGAGCACCACCCTTGGCATAGACCTTGAATCGCCACTCGCCGGGTGCTGCATCGATGGATCGCGTCAGCGCCGTGACCAACGGCCGTTCGTCGGAGAGTTCGTTGATTCGAAGGAGATCTGACACTGCGATTTCGGCGGGGTACGCGCTGCGATAGGCCGCAGGAAACCCTTCCCCGGTCTTTTGGTAGCAGGCAACTCCGTCGGCCTCACCCATGACCGAGATCAACTCGTCGTGCAGATCATCGATCCACCATCGCGTGACGCGGGCGATTCGCGCTTCCACCATCTCTTCGTCGACCGATGTCGGAGCATCTTCGCGTAGCTGAACCCGAATATGTACCCGGGCCAGGATGCGCTCGGTGACCCGGGGATCGATCTCCGTGCTACTACCCCCGTAGGAGTCGCGAACGACTTCGGCGACCTGCTCAGCGACCCTGGTCGAGAACCTCTCGCGGGGCACGTAGACGAGACACGACACGAAGCGCCCAAAGCTGTCACGGCGAGCGAAGAGGGCAACCTGCTTACGTTCCTGCAGGTTTGTGATCCCGACGGCTATTCGCTGGAGTTCGGGGACCGAGATCTGGAACATGTCGTCGCGCGGGAACGCTTCGAGTGTGTCGATCAGCTCGCGTCCGCGATGACTCGCCATCGACAGACCGCTCGCAGCGATCACCCGCTCCGCCTTTGCGCGAAGAATCGGGATGTCGAACACGCTCGACCGGAAGACTCGCAGATCAAACAGACCAAGGAACCGGTGCTCCCCGACGACGCGGCCCTTCGGTCCGAGGATCTTGACTCCGATGTAGTCGAAATACTCGTTGCGGGCCACGGTGGACCGACTGATGTCCTTCGTCACGATCACGAGCTCCGGCTTCTCGAACCGCGTTCGCATATCAGCTGGCATGTCGATCAGGCGGTTGCCGATCGGTTTGCGCAAGCTTTCGCGCAGAAGCCCAAGGCCGGTGTTTGGCAGGGCCCGCAGCACCTCGGTGCCGGAGTCTCGGACCCGCTCGTAGCGACGGTACCCGAGGAACTGAAAGTTGTCCTCGGCCAACCACGACAGCAGTGCGGTAGCGCTCGAGACTTCATCATCGTCGATATTGGATACTGCGGTCGGCAGCGACGCTGCCAAGCTCCGGGCCGTGGCCCGCATCGATTCGGTGTCGTCGGCGACCGCCGTCGCGTCTTCGACCGCGCTCAAGATCTCAGCTCGGAGCTGCAAAAGCAGCGCGGGATCGGCCTGACGCTCAACCTCAAAGTGCATCCAGGACTCGGCTGGGCCGGACGACCCGGGAAAGCCTACGAGCTCACCGGTGGCACCGCGCTGGATCTCGATGATCGGATGGACGAGCAGGACCGTGCCGATGTCGCGACGGGCCAGCACGATCGATACCGTATCGACGAGAAACGGACGGTCATCGCACACGATGTCGATCACCGTGTGACCGCTCCGCCAACCATCGCGCTCAGGCTCCGTGTTGGTCACCCGCACCAGCGCCGCTCCCCCCGGGCGAAACCGCGCAAGTTGAAGATGGGCATTTGCGGCGCCGGCCAAGTCAGCGGGTGTGCGTGCTTCAAGTTCGTCCAAACGTATGTTCGCGTAGTACAACCGCAAGAATTTGCCCAGTGCACGCTTTGACGTCCCAGGTGGAGCGCGACGCACGGAAGCCACAATGCTTCCGACGACCTCCTGCCAGCGCGCATCAGGGTTCGCAACCGGATCGACTCCTTCATCGGCGGCAGCGCCCAGCCGGTCGGACCGGCCGAGGGGAACGACTCGCCTGCTTCTGCTTGGTGGGCGCTTGGCTTCTTTGGGCACGAAAAGCTCCTGACCTGTTGCGGGTACAACTGCGACTCGGTCGCCAAGCCGACTCTACGACCCGCGCTTTGCCCGGGTCGGGACTTGACAGAGATTTATCGGCCATTCGGAGGTGTCGTTCGGACGGCGCCCAACCAAACCGGCGAAGCTCGAATGCCGCACGATTAGCCAGACAAAAGCCGATAGCGTTTGGGGGTGAACGCAACCGACCAGTCGCCGTTAGACCCGCGCCCGACGAGCGGGTCAGCCGATGGCTCGACCCCACCCGATGCCGGGCTTGGGACCCTGCGATTCGATAACCGGTTCTCGACGCGACTTCCCGTCGATCCGGTCCGCCACAACGATCGCCGTCAGGTCCTTGGGGCTGCGTTGAGTCGGGTGCTACCGACACCGGTCAACTCTCCGACAACTGTTTGCGTTTCGCGAGAAGTTGCGGAACTGCTCGGCCTAGACGCCGAGGCGGCCACCTCCTCGAGCGCGTTCGCCGCGGTGTTCTCCGGTAACACTATTCTGCCCGGAGCCGACCCCTTCGCCGCATGTTACGGGGGGCACCAATTCGGCAACTGGGCCGGGCAGTTGGGCGATGGCCGTGCCATCGCGCTCGGCGAGGTGATCGACCGCGACGGCAACCATCAGACCCTTCAGCTGAAAGGCGCCGGACCCACCCCGTATTCACGCACCGCTGACGGACGCGCGGTCCTGCGCTCTTCGATTCGGGAGTTTTTGTGCAGTGAGGCGATGTTCCACCTCGGAGTTCCGACCACTCGAGCGCTGTCACTCGTCGCGACCGGCGATCTGGTCGTGCGCGACATGCTCTACGACGGCAACCCCGCTCCTGAGCCCGGGGCGATTGTCTGCCGGGTGGCTCCGTCGTTTACGCGTTTCGGCAACTTTCAGCTTCCTGCTTCACGTGGTGATACCGATCTGCTGCGAGAGCTCGTCGATTTCACCATCAGTGCTGACTTTCCTGAGATCGAATCCGACCAGACGCTCAATCCCGAAGACCGGGTGGTCGCGTTCTTTCGCGAAGTGTCGCGTCGCAGTGCGCGCCTGGTGGTCGACTGGATGCGCGTCGGCTTCGTCCACGGAGTGCTCAACACCGACAACATGTCGATCGTCGGACTTACGATCGACTACGGACCCTACGGCTGGCTCGAGAGCTTCGATCCGAACTGGACCCCCAACACGACCGACGCGGGACAGCGCCGTTACCGTTTCGGCGCCCAGCCCCATGTGGTCGGTTGGAACCTCGCCCAGTTGGCCAACGCACTCGTTCCGCTTGTCGAACATAGCGAGCGACTCCAAGCGGCCCTCGACGAGTATGGCGATCTCTACGGCAAAGGCTTCGCGGTGATGATGGCTACCCGCTTCGGCTGGGGCGAACCAGCCGACGGCGACACGGAGTTGATCAACGAGTTCTTCGCCGTTCTGTCGGCGACGGAAACCGACTACGTGCTCTTCTGCCGGCTCCTGGCCGACGTGCGAGTTCTGTCCTCCCGGGTGGAGACAATCACCGACGAGGAGTTAGTAAGCCCGCTTATCGACGCGTATTACCGGCCCGACGAGTTGCGGGGCGCCGTACTGGCCCGCATCGCCGGATGGTTGCGGCGCTGGGGTTCTCGCGTAACCGTCGGTGGGCTGCCTGATGAGGAGCGCAGGACCCTTATGCACTCGGTGAATCCGAAGTTCGTGTTGCGCAATTGGATGGCGCAGGAAGCAATCGACAAGGCCCACGCCGGCGACCCCTCGCAGATTCCCCTCCTGCTCGAGGTGCTCCGACGTCCGTACGACGAGCAGCCGGAGCACAACCGCCTCGCCTCCCGGCGCCCGGAATGGGCCCGTAACCGCGTCGGCAGCTCCATGCTGTCGTGTTCGTCGTAGGGCGGCACCTACGAGACCCGAACGGACATAACCGGAGGCCGACGTTGTCGAACGAGTGGCAGACTGGTCCGCCCCGCGAAAACTCTGCCGCCATGTCCCCCGATCCACCACCCACTGAACCCGTCGCCACCGACTCGGAGCCGACGCCATCGTTGCCGAGACTGTTCGAACAACTGAGCGAGGTGATGTGGGCCGACGAAGCCCGTCTTCGCAAGCGGCTGCAACGAGCCAAGCGCGAACCGGAGAGTCGCCGAGCGTCGGAAGTGGCGAGGGTGGCGGCATCGATCGATCGGTCAGTCAAACGATTGGCCGCGCGTGTCTCCAACGCTCCCATCGTGTCCCTTCCGCCCGAGCTCCCGATAACGGAGCGGGCCGACGACATCATCGAACTCCTGCATGCACACCAGATCGTGGTCGTCGCCGGTGAGACCGGCTCGGGAAAAAGCACGCAGCTGCCGAAGCTGTGCCTCGCAGCCGGCCGAGGCCGCAGGGGGCTGATCGGTCATACCCAACCCCGCCGCCTGGCCGCCCGGTCGGTCGCCGAACGTGTCGCCGAGGAGCTCGGTTCGAGAGTGGGCGGCATGGTGGGCTACAAGGTCCGGTTCACCGATGAAGTAAGCGAACATACCTATATCAAGTTGATGACCGATGGCATCCTGCTCGCCGAGATCTCCCGAGATCCGCTGCTCCTTGCCTACGACACGATCATCATCGACGAGGCCCACGAGCGGAGCCTCACCATCGATTTCCTGCTCGGTTACCTCCATCGTTTACTGCCACAGCGGCCCGACCTCAAGCTGGTCATCACGTCAGCCACGATCGACACCGCGCGCATCGCCGCGCACTTCAACGACGCGCCCGTGCTGGAAGTTTCGGGCCGCACGTACCCCGTCGAAATTCGGTACCGCCCCGTCGAAGCCCCCGACGACGAGAACCTCGACAACGACGAGGAGCCGGATCCCGATAATGGGCCTCGACACAGTCAGTCCCGCCCGAAGTCCAAAGCCGTCGGTTTGCCCGGCAAGCCGGTGTCGAAAGTCGAAGCGAGGGACCAGAACGAAGCGATCTGTGACGCGATCCGAGAACTCGGCGAAGAGGGCAACGGCGACATCCTGGTGTTCTTCAGCGGCGAGCGGGAGATCCGCGACGCAGCCGAAGCCATCGCCGCTGAAGAGTTCCGCCACACCGAAATCGTGCCCCTCTTCGCCCGACTCAGCTCGGCCGAGCAACATCGGATCTTCGCTCCACATACCGGGCGCCGGATCGTGCTGGCAACCAATGTCGCCGAGACGTCGCTCACCGTTCCCGGGATCCGTTATGTAATTGATCCGGGTATGGCCCGCATCAGCCGGTACTCGAAGCGGACGAAGGTGCAACGGCTCCCCATCGAGCGGATCTCCCAGGCGTCAGCGAACCAGCGTTCCGGACGGTGCGGCCGCGTAGCCCCGGGGATCTGTATACGACTGTACGACGAGGCCGACTTCACCAGCAGGCCACTGTTCACCGAACCCGAAATCCAGCGCACGAACCTGGCGTCGGTCATCCTGCAAATGGCCGCCATGGGGCTTGGTGACATCGAGTCCTTCCCGTTCATCGACCCACCCGACACCCGCCAGATCCGCGATGGCATCGCCCTCCTCGAAGAACTGGGCGCCGTGAAACAGGGAGGGCTCGGCACCCCCGACTGGCTCACCCCCATCGGACGCCAGATCTCCGGACTGCCGCTCGACCCCCGTCTCGGTCGCATGCTCATTGCCGCCAACGAACTGGGCGCTCTCAAAGAGATGACGATCATCACCGCCGCGCTCGCGATCGTCGATCCACGCGAACGACCGAGCGAGAAGCGAGACGCCGCATCCGCGGCGCACGCCCGATTTGCCGACCCGTCGAGTGATTTTCTCAGTTGGCTGAAGTTGTGGAACTTCGTTGTCGAAGAACGGGCCGCCCGGTCGACCAGCAAGTTCCGCAAGCTCTGCAAGGAGCACTTCCTCAACGCGCTGCGCCTCCGGGAATGGCAGGACATCAACACCCAATTGCAGTCGGCCGCCAAAGAACTCAAGTGGACGCCGAACACCAAAGATGCGACACCGGATCAGATCCACCAGAGCGTGTTGCCGGGCCTCCTCTCGCACGTCGGGAGCCGCGATCCCAACCGGCCCGAGTACCGGGGCGCACGTTCTACCCGGTTCGCCGTCGCGCCAGGATCAGCACTATTCCGATCATCGGTTCCGTGGCTCGTCGCGGCCGAACTCACGGAGACGAACCGGTTGTGGGGCCGTTGCGTGGCTCCCGTTCAGACGAAGTGGATCGAGCGGGCCGGAGAGCACCTCGTCACGAAGTCGCACACGACGCCGCAGTGGGACGCCCAGCGCGGATCGGCGACGATCAACGAACGGGTCACCCTCTACGGTCTTATTCTGGTTGGCGCGCGCCCGGTGCCGCTCGGCCGGATAGACCCCGCCGCGGCACGGGAGATGTTCATCCGCCACGCGCTGATCGACGGCGAATGGCACCAACGCCATCGGTTCGTAGCCAAGAACCGTAAGGCGCTGGAGGACATGCGTGCTTTTGGTTCCAGGGTGCGGCGGAGCATCGAACTGGATGACATGGCCCTGTGGGTGTTTTACGATTCCCGCCTTCCCGCCGACATCACGACCGTCGCCCACTTCGACAAGTGGTGGAAACGTAGGGGCGCCGAGGAGCCGACACTCTTCGACGTCTCGATCGACGACCTGCTGACACCTCTCGGGCCGTCAGATGACCCCGACACGTCCGACGACGCCGCGGCAATGTTTGCTAAGCGCGCCGACTTTCCCGACACGTGGCAGCAGGGCAACCTTGCGTTGCCACTGGAATACGTCTTCGCCCCTCAAGATCTCAACGACGGCATCACCATCGACATCCCGGTGACCGCCCTGTCGGGAGTGCGCCCCGACGAGCTGAGCTGGAATGTTCCCGGGGTCCGGAAAGAACTCGTCGACGCGCTGATCAGGTCGTTGCCGAAACAGTTGCGCCGACAGTTCGTTCCCGCCGCTGAAGCTGCTGAAGCCGTTTTCAAGGCCCTGATGCTTGAATCGGGGCCGGGGCGGGGCATCGGGCAGGAATCGGCCCACACGGCAGTGGCCCGTGAGCTGACGCGGATCGGCGACACACCCGTGAGGCCCGAAGACTTCCGTCTTGAAATCATCGCGCCGCACCTGCGGTTGACATATCGCCTCATCGGCACCGACGGCTCGGTGATAGCGCAGGACAAGGACTTCGTCGCACTACGCGCACGACACACAACGGCACAGAAGGAGGCCTTCGCCACCGCTCCCCTCGCGTTCACTCTCCCCAAAGGCCGGTTCACGACCTGGGACAACGACGGCATAGGAACGCTCCGTCACACCACGACGATCACCTCACCCAGCGGCACTGTCGTCGCGTACCCGACCCTGGTCGATGGAACGGACCATGTCCGGGTCCAGGCGGTGACCACCCTCGACGAGCAGGAACAATCACACTGGAATGGCACCCTTCGACTCGTGACGTTCGCCCTCGGAGCGGGGAACAAGCAGGTCGACCGCCTGCTCACCAACCGACAGCGCCTGACGCTGGCCACCAGCTTCTGGGGATCGGTCAAGGCGTTTGCCGACGACTGCGTGCGGGCCAGCGTTCAGGAAGGCATGCGCCGATTCTTCAGCGCGCATACGGCCGACTCCGTGTGGTCCGCCGACGAGTTCTCCCTTCTGCAGGGCTCGACGAAGGCAGCGTTTCCGGATGTGCTCGACGAGGTGGTTCGTCGCGGCGTCATGATGGCGCAGAGCTATGTCGCCATAGATGTTGAGATCGAACGGATCCGAGCGCTCACCGACGTCGTGGCCGATGTACGCAACCACCGTGACAGGCTCGTCTATCCGGGGTGTCTGGCCGCGGTGAGCGCTACGCACCACGGGGATCTGGTGCGGTATCTGGTCGGCGTCGAACGCCGCCTTGAGCGCGTCGGCGACAAGACCGGTCAGGATCGCAGCGCAATGGTGCAGTGCCGAACGGTGGAAGCCGAGTTCGACCGTGCCGTCGCAAGTTTCGGCATGAACCACAACCTGGAAGCAGCCGGCTGGATGATCGAGGAATTCCGCCTCTCACTGTTTGCGCAAACCGTCGGCGTGAAGGGCAAGGTGAGCGAAAAACGCATCCGAACGCTTATCGCCGCAGGCTCAACCAACTGAGATTGGGTGGGATCCCTTAGCCGGAGGCTAAGAAGTCAAACCACTCCGGACATCAGAGCGATCAGGTAATCGGGGTAATGGGGGGCTGTCCGCTCAACACGGCAAGCGCATTGCGGGCCGCGAGCGTCGCCATGGCAGTTCGGGTTTCGATCGTGGCCGAGCCGACGTGGGGCAACAGCACGACGTTGTCGAGATCGACCAGACCTGCTTCCAGTTCGGGTTCCCGTTCGTAGACGTCGAGACCGGCCCCTGCGATCAGACCCTCCCGCAACGCAACCACCAGAGCGGCTTCTTCGACCACGGGGCCGCGTGCGGTATTGATCAGGAACGCCGTACGCCTCATCTTGGAGAGAGCCTCGGCGTTGATGAGGTGATGGGTCTCCGGCCCGTAGGGACAGTGGAGAGATACTACGTCAGACGTCGCCAGCAACTCGTCGATCGACAACCGCTCAGCGCCGAGTTCTGAGACAACAGCCGGGTCGGCGGCGCTGCGGTTGGAGTACGCAATGGTCATGCCATGGGCCTTCGCGCGCCGAGCCACCGCAACACCGATCTGGCCCATGCCGACCAGTCCCAGCCGGGCGCCCTGGATGCCAACGCCGAGAAACTCGAACATTCCCCACTTCCACGGCGTGCCCGAACGAACGACTCGCTCCGATGAACCGAGACCACGTGTCGCCATCAGCACGAGCGCCATCGCGATGTCGGCCGTGGCATCGGTAAGTACACCCGGCGTGTTTGTGGCGGTTACCCCGGCGGCACGGCACGCGGGTACGTCGATGTTGTTGTAACCGACCGCCACATTCGCCACGACCTTCAAACGGGGTCCGGCCGCGGCGAGCAGTTCTGCGTCGACCCTGGCAGTAAGCAGACTCAGTATCGCGTCGGCCCCGGCGACCTGGGCGAGGAGCTGTTCGCGGGGCAGGAGGTCGTCGGTGTTCATCCACACCTCGGCAACCGGTGTGAGCAAATCTACGGCCGGCTGCGGTACGCGTCCGGTAATGACGACCCTAGGCCGGACCGGGCTCACCTCGAAGCCCGATCTTCGATCTCGGACACAATCCATGCGCGCATACCTTCGAGGCCTTCGGCGATATCGGTCGCGTTGATGCCCGAGTAGGCCAGGCGGATGTAGTTGCGGGTCTCCCAAACCTGTTGGCGGCCGAAATGGCGCCTGGTGCAGAAGCTCATGCCGGTGTTGTGCAGCGCCTTCTCGGCAAATACCGCAAGATCGTCGATGCCCATTGCGGTCATGGTGTCGGTGACATCGGGGAACAGGTAGAACGTCGACTCGGGCCGGGCGACGGAGACGCCGGGAATGGTGAGCAGACCGTCCACAGCGGCATCTCTGCGAACTCTCAGCTCGTTCATCATCGTCGCCACCGATTCCTGAGGACCGGTCAGCGCCGCAACCCCGGCGTACTGCACCATGTGGGCGGTGCACGACTCGTCGTTCGTATTCAACCGGGCGAATACCGGAGCGATGTCGGGCGGGGTGATCGCCGCTCCGAGCCGCCATCCGGTCATCGCATACTTTTTCGAAAACGTGTAGAGAATGACGGTTCGCTCGGCCATGCCGGGCAGCGCCGCGATGCTTTCGCTGGATCCTGAATATCTCGTTTCGAAGTAAGCCTCATCGGATAGCACGATGAGGTTGTTTTCGACGGCAATCTCGGCGATGGCCGCGCGCTCCTGCGGGGTCGCTTCAGTCCCGAGTGGATTGTGGAGGTCGTTGAATATCAGGGCCCGGGTATTGGGAGTGATCTGCGCGCGTAGGAAGTCGATGTCTACGGCGAACCCGGTATCGGTCGGCACATAGCGATAGGGCTTTGGGGTGCAACCGTAGTACTCGATCTGACTCTCGTAGATGGGAAAACCTGGCGTCGGATAGAGCACTTCTTCGCCCGGATTTACCATGGCTTGAATGAATTTGGTGATGACGGGCTTACCGCCGGGCTGGATCACGACCTGATCGGGGCTGAATTTCATCCCCCGAAGCGAGCCCACATTCTCGGCCAGCGCCTCTCGAAGCGGCAGAATGCCAGCGCCCGGGCAATATGTGGTCTTACCTTCGGCGACCGCTTTGGAAAGTGCCTCGGCCACATTCGCCGGCGTTTCGAAATTGAGGTCGCCGAGGTGGAACGGAAAAACCCGGTTGCCACGCGCCGCCCAGTCAGCTGCCGCAAGCGACACGGCAAAGGCGTTCTCCGTACCCAGATTGGCAATCCGTTGCGCAAGCGCCGTGGCTGATCCCATTGTGACTTCTCTCATTTCTTTGATTCGCCTGGAGAGAATACTTTACGTTTTGTCAAGCGAACAGCCACAGGCTCGCCAGGACGCGTATTGTCCGAAGGCTCGCTATCTCGGCGGCAGCGCGATCGTCGTCGATGTCGATGTCGTTGTCGCCTCGGCCACCAGACTCAGCAGGTCGTCTCGCGAAATCGGGCCGCTGATGAGCCCACCGTCGATCCCGGGAACCTCGAGCGCACTACCGCCCAACGAGAAGGCCACACTGCCGATCCCGGCCACCTCGGTCAGGCTGTAGACGATCTGACCAATCGCCAACTGTTGGTTGGAACCGAGGAGCGACGTGAACGACTCCCCGAGTTCCACGTTCGCGCTACCGCCACCGCTACTGGCTGACAAGACGAGGCCCGCGTCGGTCAACTCTGACCGGCGACCACCCAACATCTCCTCGGGCGTCGGGTGCATGGCACGCTCGTGATGCTACCCGCGGAGTTGCTCGCCCTGCTC
>JANMZO010000334.1:0-15244 GCA_031383405.1 Acidimicrobiia bacterium
TACGATTTACCGAGGAGTACGAGCGCTGCCAACACGAACCAGGCCTGGGACCAAGCAGATGACTACGCGGGGACTCAGGGTACACCGGAGCCCTGCGGAAACCCCGGGCGCTCCAGAACGACCCGCGACGGGAACCGTTGACGCGTTTGGCGGGCCAGGCGCGAAGCCGGCGACGCAGCGCGTGGCTGTCAGCCTTTGACGCGACTTTCGACGAGCTTCGCCAATGCGAGGACGGTGTCATCGGGCAGGTTGCCAGTGGCGTTGCGGGCGCTGACTGCGACGCATCCTCCATTTGTGGTGAACTGCACGTTGCCGTTTCCCTTGACGAGCATGCCGCCGTCGCCGATGTCGTCGACGCGGACTTGCTTGCCGCCGAAGAGGTTTCCATCGAGGGCGAGTATCAGGAGCTTGCATCCTGACGGAGGCACCACGCTGACGTTCACCTGACCTTGGCCTGCCTTCACGGCGTTGTAGGTGCACTGGGAGGCACCGTTGATGCCGGGCTCGAGCTGGACTACGGCGACGCCGATCAGCTTCTCTGCCTCTGTCTTGGAGTAAAGGCTGCAGGCGGGGATCTTGAGCTCGACGGGATCAGCATGCTTGCCGCCCTTTTTCGACGCCTTCGACGTGCCCACGCCGGATGGACCTGGGCTGAGCTGTGACATCGGGACCAGTGCGACGCCGCAGGTCGATTTGGCGTAGGAGACGAGCGGGGCGATCACGGTCGTGAAGTTCGCAGGATCGGGAATCTGTTGCGGCAGCTTTTTAATGTCCCACCCGGCGCTCTGGAGGGCAACGAGCCCCTTTACGCCTTGGTCAAGATAGGCCTTTACCGCGGTCCGCAAGTTCGCTGGTGAGTCTTTCTGTAGCTTCGACGAGCTGTCGCGGTAGGTTTTTAGAAATGGTTCGAGTTGCGCTTTCAGGGTGGCCGACGTTCCTTTCGCAGACGTTGCGGTGAAAGAAGAACTCTTGGCGATTGCGCCGAGCTTGGCCAACTCCGTCTGGGCCTCCGTGCAGAACGCGCTACCGGTTGCGGCGTTCGCCTGTGGCGGGCTCGTGGCAGCGCCCAGTCCAACCCAGGCCACGACACCGGCGAGGAGGATGCGACTGTTGCGCCTGCTTCGAGCATTACTGATGCACCTGCCGGGTTTAACGGTGGAGGCTCGCATGGCGCCAACAGTATCGGTTTCGCTCTGGGTGTGCTCTTCCGGCCACGCTCCGTCGAAAGGATTCGCAGCGAACGGAGGCCTACCGGCGGTTTGGAACGGGTAAATAGTGTAGTTCCATTCGAAGGGCGACCTCCCGTCAGGGGCGTCCCCTGGTCGATCACGATTAGTTAGCAGGTCTCCAAAGGAGCAGACAGCGGGCATACAGCGTGCAACGATGTGGCTAATTTCACGGTTAGACGAGCCGGTCGCTATCAGATCCAGATCGCCTGCGGTGTTGCTGCTACCAGTGCGTACCGGTTCCGCCTACGGGGCGTCTGAACTGTCCGAGCTGCGCAAGACCTGAGCAAGACCGGTGCCTCGCCGGTATCGACGGGCTACTTCGTCTTGGTGATGGTGGGTTTCTTAGGGGACTTCTTCGTGATCTTTTTGGCCACGACGCGCTTTTTCGGCGATGGCTTCGTGGTTGGCGTGCGGATGGTCGCCGCGTTCGGCGAAAGGACCGGACCGGGGGTCACGACGGCTCCAGCCGGTTCGTCTGCGGTCAACCAAACCCGACCGATCGTGAAGCAGCGTGAGTCTTTTGTGTCGTTCGGGTTGATGCGGAACTGGGTCACCTTTCCGGTCCACGGTGCACCGGTCGCCACCCCTTTGCCGGCTTCGCTTCCCTGGAAGACCGCAGCCGGTTGGTCCAGACGAATCTGCACGATGGACTCGTTGGGATACAGATGAATGGCATTCGTGGGGTGGCGCAATCCTCGCTCGTCGAACCAGAACACCCGGGCGAACGTGCCACCCCCGGGGATCGGCCTCGTCGAGAACGGCCCCTCATAGGAGTACTCGAACGTCAGGGTCTTGAACCGGTTCGCATCGATGGTTCCGCCGTTGAGATTGAAGACCAGGCCGGGGAACTGGCCGCTCGCGGTACCTATGGTGCAGGCCCGAAGGCGGTTGTTGGACACGGTCGCTCCGGGCTTGATTCCAGCGAGCGATACGTCGTTCAGAGAGTCCATGTCCCACGGATTGCCCGTGGCGGTTGCGTAGTCGAGGCGATCGGTCGGGGCCAGATTGATCGTAGGTCCCCCTACGATTTCGCCGACGTTCTGCGCGCCGGCCGGAACGAGCCGCACCCAGTCGACGTCGACGCGTCCGCTGCCCAACCCGATGAGCCGGAGACCGAGCATGTTGCCGGACCATGGCACGGTGCCTGAATTGGCGCCCTGCCCGAGCGCGATGTCGTAGGTGTTCCAGCCCGGAACCGACGCTACGGCCTGCCCGCCCTCGCACTGCGCCAGGTTCAGGCAGTTGTACCAACGGACCCCAAGTGACGAGCCTCCGGGAACGTTCATGCGGATAACGACTCGACCGTAGAGCGATGCGTCGATCGGAACCCGCCCGCCTTCGCGGCCATGGGGGATTCCTGTTGAAAAGCCGGGCCACACCAGGTCGACGGCATAGTTACCGGCGGTGCCGAAGTGGAGTTGGCCGTCGGAGATCGCCTTGTTCGTGCCGCCGATGAACATCGCTTCGTTGGTGTCTGTCACGAGGTCTTCCTGATTTGAGAAGTCCATCGGGTCGCCAAACGCCGACACGAAGTAGTCGGTGCCCGGGGATTGCGCCAGCGCCCGGTTCGCGGTTCCTGCAAAAAGGGTCGCTCCTGCGAGCACCGGGGTCATCAGCGCGTACCCGACCCTCCGCTTCAGGCGGGTTCTTGCGTGCGAGGTGCGAGATGTTCCCATGGGTGCTTTCTTACTCCCTTTCTCGGCGAGGCGAAAGGGAAACCGGTTATCGCTAACATTGTCATATGACCACGCGCGTGAGCACTGTCGAAGAACTCCGGGAGCTGTACCGCGAACCCAGCCGGTTGGTGCAGAGCAAGGTGAAGGCCACGCTCGACGCTGCGAGCCGCCGGTTCATCGAACGTGCACCGTTTGTTCTCATCGCAACGTTGGGTGGCGACGGGAAGCTCGATGTGTCACCCCGCGGGGGACCCCCTGGATTCATACGTGTACGTACTGACGGTACGATCGCCATCCCCGATCTAAACGGCAACAACCTGATCGACACACTCCGGGCGGTGGTCGAGTCCGGGAGAGCCGGCCTGCTCGTGATGCACCCCGGCCGGGAAGAGACGCTTCGGGTGAACGGGACGGCGTTCGTGACGGCGGATCCTGTCGTGCTCGCCGAGTTCACCGCTGAGTTGCGTCCGCCTAAATCGGCGATCGTCGTTGACCCCGAAGAAGTGTTCATCCACTGCGCCAAGGCCTTTCGTCGGGGTGGAGTCTGGAACAGCGAAAGCTGGTCGACGTACGACGATGCGCCCGACGCCGTAGACATTCTGAGCTGCCAACTCGACCTGTCAGCCGAGACAGGCGAAAAGCTCCGTGCGTCTCTGGAGCTGGGGTACATCGCCGACCTCGAAGCCGACTGAAGCCGCGCCCCGATCGCAGTCGCCTCATCCTCACTTCTGCTGCCACTGCCGATCGGATTTCCCCTTGGCGTGACGCGTGCGTGAGAGTCGACGCACTGGGTGCAACGGCAGTGGTTCCGAACGCGACACAATGTGCCACCACGCGCGGTTTGGAGGCAGGATGTAGGAATGGTTCGGTTTTCTGTTCTCGATCTGGCTCCTGTTTCGTCCGGTTCTACCGTGGGCGACGGTTTGCGTGCCTCAATGGCGCTGGCGGCCCGCGCCGACGAGTTGGGTTACCACCGTTACTGGGTCGCCGAACACCACAACATGCCCGGAATTGCGTCCTCGTCGCCTGCGGTGTTCATCGCCCACCTGGCCATGGTTACGTCTCGGATTCGGCTCGGCTCGGGGGGCGTGATGCTGCCGAACCACGCCCCATTGGCCATTGCCGAACAATTCGGCATGCTTGAAGCGATCCACCCCGGACGCATCGACCTCGGAATCGGGCGCGCGCCCGGCACCGACCCGTTGACGGCGCGGGCGCTTCGTGGAACTCGGCTGGCGGAGTCCGATGACTTCATCGCCCGACTCGGCGAACTGTTCGCCTTCTTCAGGGGGTCGTTCCCTTCGGAGCACCCGTACTCCCGTATCGTAAGCGTGCCGGGTCAAGGCGACGAGCCGGCCATCTGGATTCTCGGTTCCAGCGACTATGGTGCGCAACTGGCCGGTCAGCTCGGAATGCCGTATTCGTTTGCCCACCATTTTGCCATGGGCGGAACCGAAGCGGCACTGGCCGCGTATCGTTCGAGCTTCGAAACCGGGGGCCAGCTCGATGCTCCATACGCAATGATCGGTGTCGGGGTCGTATGCGCGCCTACCGAGGCGGAGGCTCGCTTCCTGGCCGGTGCCGGAGCTCTTTCGTTCCTGCGCCTCCGACAGGGTCGACCGGGCCGCATGCCGACTCCCGAAGAGGCGGCCGTGTATGACTACAACGCCGCGGAACGTGCACTGGTCGACTCTCGAATGCAGCAGACGATCATTGGCTCTCCCGGCCAGGTCGCAGAACAACTGTTCGCGCTGGCCGAGCGGGTTGGTGTTGACGAACTGATGGTAACCACCTCAACGCACAATCCCACTCACCGGGTGCGATCGTTCGAACTTGTGGCGCAGGCCGTCGGATTGGACGCTGTCGCTAGTGTCCCGAGTTAGAGAAAAGTCACGTAATTAGCGAGCCATGGTTTGGTCCTCGCAAGGACGCAGGACGAGGCGCTAGCCGTACCCTCGCGTGAGGACGAGGACGCCGCGAGGGCCGAAGCTGGCCGATAATTACGCAGCGGATTTCTGACTCGGGACACTAGGCGGTAAGTCGGTATTTGATCATCCCCGCCAACTCTCGGAGCACGGGAGCGAAGGCCCGCAACCGGTCGGCCGGGCGGTTGAACTTGAGGTCGAAGTTCGGCTCGTCGGCCGCCACAACAAACGCGTTGACCCCGGCCTTGCGAAACGTGTCGAGGGCACGGCGGGTGTGCGTCGGACTCGTGACCACCATCACCGTGTTCCAGTTCTTCTCTTCTTGCAGTTTGGCAATGGCTCGTGCCTCCGTCCGGGTGGAGCGCATGTGTGCGAGCACACGCACGGGCGGGCCGTTCTGTCCCAGAATCGTTTCGATGAAGTCGACTGTCGCTTTGCCCTCGGATGGGCAACCGGCGCCGACAATGGATGCGTCGGCGTCTGACACGGTCATTTCCGGAGCGAACCCGGCTTTCCAGAGGCTCAGGCCCTTGGTCGTGCGCGCCACCGACGTTCCGTCGAGCTGGCCCGAACCGCAGTGGATACCCGCCCCCAAAACCACGATGACATCGGCGCTGTGGGGCGCCTCAGACACATCGAGCCAACCGACCGTCAAGTCCATGGCCGGAGTGAAGATAATAAGTGCGCTTAGAATAACTGCGTTGGCGAGGGTGACCCTGAGAAGAACCCGTCGTTGGGGGAGCAGGGCTACCAGTCCGCTGACGACGACGAACGCCATGAGCTTCGTGTACGAGAGGAACCCGACGGCATCGAGCGCGAAGAACACGAGCAGGCACCCGGTTGCCGAACCCAGTGCGAAGGACTTCAGGGTCCGGAGGTTGAGCCATTTGCGGGAAACGGATGGTTGGTCTCCAGTCGGCGCATCGTTGCTCATGTGAAGTAGCTTGCCCTACGTGTCAGCACCGTCTGTTCCATTGCCTCCGAGACCATCGGCCTCGTCAACTGGCGCGGCCACCCGTCGGGGGGCTCAGCTCGACGGTGGTCGGGCCTGGCTCGATGTGGCGATGGCGTGTTTGTCGATGTTCGTGGTGTTCGTCACCCCGTATTCCTTCGGCACCTTCGTCAGGCCGATGGCCGCCGAGTTCAATGCCAAACGGGGCGGAATCGCCCTGGTGTTCGGGATTACGTCGTTTCTCTATTTTGTTCTCGGAGCGGTGACGGGGCCACTTGTGCACCGGGTCGGGCCGCGTCGCATGATCATCTTCGGCGGAGCGGTTCAGGTGGTTGGAATGCTGCTGACCTCTCGTGTGCACTCCCTGGGGCAGGCCTACGTAACCTACGGTCTCGGAGTCGGAATCGGCGTTGCGTGCGGATACGTGCCGATGGTCGCCGTGGTCGGTGGCTGGTTCCAGCGCAAGCGTGCCACCGCGGTGGGAATCGCGGTTTCGGGAATCGGACTGTCGAGTCTGCTGGGCGCCCCGCTGGCCGCTCGGCTGATCCGACTCTACGGCTGGAGGCAGGCCTATGTCGTGTTTGCTGTCGGTACCGCCGTCTTGCTGGCGGTGGTTGCGGTGTTCATCCGGACCCCGCCATCGTTCGGTCAGATGCCCGCGTACTCGCTTGGATCGGCCGTGCGAACCAAGAGCTTCAAGCTTTCGTATGCGAGTGTCTTCCTGATAGCGATTCCGCTGTTCTCCGTGTTTGTGAACATCGTTCCCTACGCCGAGGACCACGGAATGTCGAAGGCGAAGGCCGCCACCCTCGTGTCGTTGATCGGTGGGTCATCGATTCTCGGACGGCTCGGGCTCGCCGCCGTCGCTCAGCGGGTCGGTATTCCGGTCGTGTATGTCGCATCGTTCTTTGTCATGGCCGCAACTCAGTTCCTCTGGTTGTCGTCCGGCTCGAGTTACCTCGGTCTCGCGGTGTTTGTCACACTCTTTGGAGGGGCCTACGGAGGGTTCATCTCGCTGTCACCGGGGTTTCTGGCCGGGGTCTTCGGGCCGGATCAACTCGGGGGCCTGACCGGCATCAACTATTCCGCAGCGGGTTTCGGCGCGCTACTCGGTCCGACTCTCGGAGCGTGGCTGGTCGACCGCACGAACGGCTATTCGACAACTATCATATGCGGACTTATTGCCGGGGCGCTCGGCACATCCATGCTTGGTGCCCTGCTCCGGCGTAAGACCCTCTAGCGCCCTCGACCGGCGGCTCGCCGCATTCTCCGGTCACGTGTCACTCGTTTGTGTACCTCGATCGAACCGTGGTTACCCTAACGGCCATGAAGGATTCACTCTTTGACCTGACCGGCAAGACCGCCATCATCACCGGCTCAACCAAAGGTATCGGCAAAGCGATTGCCTACCGAATGGCCCAGCACGGCGCCCAGGTCGTGATCTCCAGTCGCAAGGCCGACGCGTGCGAGCAGGTCACCGACGAGATCAACACCGCCTTTCCCGGAAGTGCGCTGTCCATCCCTTGCAACATCGGGTACAAAGATCAACTGCAGGCTCTCGTCGACAAAACCCACGACTCGTTCGGAAAGATCGACATTCTGGTTTGCAACGCAGCAGTCAATCCTTACGCGGGACCGATGGCCCAGTGTCCTGATGAAGCGTTCGACAAGATCATGGGATCGAACGTGAGGTCCAACCACTGGCTATGTTCGATGGTCCTACCCGAAATGAAGGAGCGGCGCGACGGTTCGATCACGATCGTGTCATCGGTCGGAGGGCTCCGCGGCTCGGAGATTCTCGGGGCTTACAGCATCTCCAAGGCGGCCGATATGCAGTTGGCTCGTAACATCGCCGTCGAATACGGTCCCTATAACGTCCGGTGCAACGCCATTGCTCCCGGGCTGATTCGCACCGACTTCGCCAAGTACCTTTGGGAGAGTCCCGACATCTTGAAGCGTTCGACCGATGGCGCGCCGCTTCGGCGCATCGGCGAATCCGACGAGATCGCCGGTGCCGCCGTGATGCTCTCCGCCCGGGCCGGAGCCTTCCTGACCGGCCAGACCATCGTCATCGACGGCGGCTCGACGATCTGACCGGTTCCGCCATGTCGGGTCGGCCATGTCGGGTCGGCCATGTCGGGTCGGTGTGGGCGGATCCGAGGTCCGTTGCGCGGGTCCGATCAGGCTCCGTGCCCGGCGGCGATCGCTTTGGCCGTGAACGCGCCGAACCTCACGGTGTCGAATGCGACGACGAGTCGGGCGTCGGTTTCGATGATCACGCGGTGGGGCGAGTCGAGGAACTTGGCGAAGCTGCGACGGTATTCGTCTTCGGGCGCGGTTGCGACACCGGAAAGCGCGGCGTAGAACCAGGTCTTCAGCTGGTCAAAACCGTCGTCACCGGGTGCGTGCACGATCGAGTCACCCTTGTACGAAGCGGTCTTGCCGTTGCGGTTGATGACGATGGCCGACTGGGGGCGCTTGCGCAGTGCCGGCACTCGCTTGCGCCGGAGCGCGCAGGTGGTCCAGAACTTTCCGTCGCGGTAGACGTAGGCGACGACGACGCCGACCGGGTAGCCGTCGGTGGTCGTCCAGTTGAAGATGCATTCGCCTCCGGGCTCGACCAGAGCGCGCAGCGCTTCATCGTCCAGTCGCATGCTGGTGAGGTCTTCGTAGTCGACATTTTCGTTGGTCATTTGGGGCCTCGGTGTGGTGGTGGGTGGTGGTGTAGAAATCGATGTGAACGTTATCGACGGCACGGAGGAACGGCCCGCCGGTCATCGATCCGTGGGGGTGACCTGCAGCAGGAGCTTGCCCTGGTGCCCGCCATTCAGCAGCAGGCGCAGGGTCGCCGGGAAGTTCTCTACGCCGTGTTCGTAGTGTTCGCGCATTACAAGATCGCCACTGTTCAGCCAAGCGGTGAGCTCGGCCTCGGCCCGGGGAAAGTGCTCGTGAAAGTGTGTGACCGCGAAGCCCTCCATGCGGGCGTGACGTTCAGCCAGCTTGAGGTAGTTACGCGGGCCGCGCACGTGGTCCATCTGCTGATACTGCGAGATCGCCCCGCAGATCACCACGCGCGAACCTTCGACGATATGCATCAGGACCGCATCGAGGATGTCGCCGCCAACGTTGTCGTAGAAGACGTTCACGCCGTCGGGTGCCAGCTCGCGTAGGCGAATCTCCACTTCTTCGTTCTTGTAGTCGATGGCGGCGTCGAACCCGAGTTCGTCTACGAGAAACGCCACCTTCCCCGGCCCGCCGGCGATACCGATCACACGGGCGGCGCCCGAGAGGCGCGCCAACTGACCGGCGATCGAACCGACGGCACCGGCGGCACCTGACACGACCACCGTGTCACCCGCCTTCACCGCACCGACTTCGACAATGCCGAAGTACGCGGTCATTCCAGTAGTCAGACCGAGTGCACCGAGGTACGCGGCGGGTGGGAGCGAGGTTGTGTCGAGCTTGCGAAGCGCACCGCCGGGGAGCTCGGCGATGGTCTGCGCGCCGAGTGGTCCGAACACGTGGTCACCAGGTTCGAATTCATCGGCGTTGCTCTCGATAACCCGTCCTACTCCGAGCGCCGTGACCGCGTGGCCGATGTGGGCCGTCGCGTGGTAACCGCCTTCGTCGAGCACCGTGCGAATGAACGCATCGATTGACAGCACATCGACCTGCACGAGCACGCCACCGGGTTTCGGCGACCCGAGGTTCTCATCGACCACTTCAAAGTCGGTGTCGAGCGGTGTGCCGTGCGGTCGCTGACGAAGGACAACTTTGCGATTGATATGCGTACTCATCGTTACATACCGCCGTCGACGGAGAGAACCTGTCCGGTTACCCAGCTTGACGCCGGCGATACGAGATACAACACTGCGGCGCCCAGATCCTCCGGGGTTCCGAGACGGCGCATCGGAAGTCGCAGCCGACGTTCGAGCGTGGGAAGGTCGGAGTCTTCGAGTCGCATGGCGGTCATCATGATCTCGGTCGGGACCGCACCCGGCATGACGCAGTTGACCCTGACCCGAGGTCCGAGTTCCTTGGCGAAGGTAACCGTCAGCGAATTGACGCCGGCCTTTGCTGCTGCGTAGTGACCGCTCCCGGGAACGGTCATCACCGCAGCACGGGAAGAGATGTTCACGACCCGGCCGCCATCGCGCATGTGCTTCGCCGCCGTGGTCGTGCACACCCAAACCGCGGTGAGGTTCAGTCGCAGCGTGGCGTCCCACTCCTTCTCGTCGAGTTCGGTGAGGGGCGTCTGAATCGGGGATCCACCGGCGTTGTTCACCCAAATGTCGAGGTGGCCGAACTCCTTGATAGCAGCCGCGGCGAGGGCCTCCACCGCGGCCCGGTCGGTCACATCGGTGGCCACGGCTATTGCGCGTCCGCCCCGCGCCCGGATACCGGCGGCAACCCGCTCGATCTCGTCAACCCGCCGCGCTGCGCAGACCACGGCCGCGCCGGCGTCGGCGAGCGTGGTCGCGATGCCCTCACCAATGCCTCGACCCGCGCCGGTAACGACCGCGACGTCGTCGGAGAGGTTGAACAGTTCTTGCATGAGCGCTCCTTGATCGACCGATTCTTACTGGCGGTAAATACTATGGCATCATGGTTGGAAGCGCTACTGTCATCCGCGTCAAGCCAATCGAGGGAGTGCGATGTCGAGCACAGTGATCCGATGACCGGTCGAGTCCGCCGTCGACCCGGGAGGCCCGCTGGCGGTGAACCAGTGGTTGACCGCACGCACATACTCGATGCAGCTGAGCGGGTTATCCGGCGGGATGGCGCGGGCGTTTCGATCGACGCGATCGCCCAGGAAGCCGGCGTGACGAAACCCATCGTCTACGCCAGGATCGGGAAGCGCACAGACCTCGCCGACGCCCTGGCGCAACGGCTTGCCGATCGTCTCATCGAAGCTGCAGAAGCAGCAATCGGGAAGCGTCGCAACGGCCGTACCCGGCTGGTTGCCTTGATCCGATCCAACCTTGAGACGCTGGCCGAGCACCGCGAACTCTTCCTGTTCGTCTCCAGCGGAGCTTCCGAGGAAATGCCGCAGCGCACGCTGTACCTGGCCGAGCAGTCAGCGACGCCGATGGCCGAGCAGCTCGCGGCGTGGCGGAAAGCCGAAGGCCGCGATCCGTCTGTCGCGCTGGTTTGGTCGTACGGTTTTGTCGGCCTGCTGAACATGGTGTCCCTCTGGTGGATCACCGAGACGGATCGACCGGCTGAGGTTGTCGCGGAACAGTTGGCGGAACTGCTGTGGTCCGGGCTCGGCGGCGGACCCAGGAAGCGTCCCACCCACCCACCCCGCGTTCGGAGTTGAATCCCTATGAACGATGTTGAGCTACTCAATACAGATTCCTCTGGACTTGCGGTGCTACCCCCGGGTTCACTGCTTGAACGGGTCTCGGATCTCCGCGATGAGATCCGCCGGGCGGGCGACGAAGCGCAGCTGCTGCGCCGCTGTCCATCGTGGATCATCGACGCCTTGATCGACCGGGGTTTCTTCAGGTTCACGATCCCCCGTGAGTTGGGCGGGGAAGACGCATCAGTCGGAGAAACCATCGAAGTGCTCGAGGCGATCTCCGCCATCGACGCGTCGGTGGGTTGGAACGTGATGCTCGGCTCAGAGATCAACGCCATGGCCGCCGGAGGGATGGATCGCGATCTGGCCAGGGAGGTCTATCTCGACGACCCTCGGGTGATCATGTGCGGCGGCGGAGGCCCCGGGACCCGTATTTCGAAAGCGGTCGCCCAACCCGACGGTAGTTACCGGGTGTGGGGTCAGGCCACGTTCATGAGTGGCTGTCACAACGCAACCTGGTGCTTCATGATTGCGCCGGTGTTCGAGAACGACGCTCTGAAGATCGTCAACGGCGCGCCGGTCGTGAAGCCCTGGATGCTTCACCGGAACGAGTGGGAGATCGTGGATACCTGGGACGTGTCGGGCCTGCGGGGGTCGGGCAGTCACGCGGTGAGCGCCGACGGCGCAGTGGTTCCGGCCCGGTTCGCCGACGTCGATCTGGTGAGCATGCCTGCCCACTACGCCAATCCCGTCTACCGCATCCCGGTACCGTTGCGGCTCGCGTACAACAAGGCGGCGGTGGCGATAGGTGTCGCGCGTGGTGCGCTCGACGCGTTCGTTGAGCTCGCGAATACGAAGACACCCATGCTCTCAAGTGTTCTGCTCCGTGACCGCCCGGTCGCCCACTTGCGAATGGGTGAGGGCGAGGCCAACCTGCGATCCGCCCGTGCCTTCCTTTACGAGGCGATGGGAGAGGTGGAGGAGGAACTGATCCACGGTCGTGAGGCACCTTCGGCGAAAGCTACCCAGATCGCGCGACTCGCGTGTACCCACGCCGCCAACGCGTCGATGCATGTCGTCGACTCCATTCACAATGCCGGCGGAACGAGCGCCATCCGCATGGACAGCCCGCTCGAGCGCAAGCTGCGTGACGCGCACGGATGTGCGACGCACCGTTGGGTCGCCCATCCGCTGTACGCGGAACTCGGCCGGATCTTTCTCGGTCACGAGGCGTCCCCGGAATTCGCGGGGAGCGGCGGGCCGACCCCGACCGCCCGGTAATTCCAACGGCTGTGAAAGCTTCGTCCGTGGTTCTCGGATTGCCACTTGACGAAAAAACTTACGGTAGGTAAATTAGTGCCATCGGTCACTAGGTCTTCCGAGAATACGTCCACCCGTCGCCGGGACTGCCAAGGCTTCGGTGAGTTGTGTTTTCACGACGTCGGTGATTCGAGATAGAGGCAAGACCGCACAGGACAGAGGACACCATGTCAACGACCGAAGACCTTTCCCGCCCCGCTCATCTGCTGGGCAACGGCGCCCCCGTTCACGAGGAGCTGACCCTCACCGACCTTCGGGTCTCGGGGACCATCCCGCGGGAACTCGATGGCCGTTATCTACGCAACGGGGCAAACCCGTTCACCGGCATGAGCGACCATCCGTTCTTCGGCGACGGCATGATCCACGGCGTACGACTCCGTGACGGCAAGGCGGAGTGGTACCGCAACCGATATGTGAAGACGCCCTTCATCGCCAACCCACAACTCGATATCTTGGACCTTGCGGTCGCACTCGACATGGCGTCGTCCAAAGCCAACACCCATGTGATTGGACACGCCGGCAAGATTCTCGCCCTCGAAGAGGGTCACTTTCCGTACGTACTCGACGGAACGTTGGAGACGGTCGGGCCGACGGACTTCGGGGGCAAACTGACCGGATCGTTCACCGCACACCCCAAGATCTGCCCGGTGACCGGAGAGCTGTTGGCCTTCGGCTACTCGGCCATGCCGCCCTATCTCACCTACCTGAGAGTTTCGGCTGATGGCCAACTTGTGCAGCGCGAGGAGATCACCGTCGGCGGGCCGACGATGATGCACGACTTCAACGTCACGCAGAACTTCATCATCTTCATGGACCTGCCGGCCGTGTTCGACATGGACATGGCATTGCGCGGCGAAATGCCGATTCACTGGGACGACAATTATCCGGCCCGCCTCGGCGTCATGCCCCGCAACGGAAACGACGCTTCGGTGGTGTGGTACGACATCAACCCCTGCTACGTGTTCCATCCCCTCAATGCCTACGAGGACGGCGACAACATTGTGCTCGACGTATCCCGTATGAGCCATGTGTGGCGTGACGGACCCATGGACTTTCCGAGCCCGATGCTCTGGCGATGGACGATCGATACCAAGACCGGCTCCGTGGCCGAGCGGCAGATCGACGACCATCCGGCCGACTTTCCGCGGGTTCCCGACTCGCGAATCGGCCTCAAGCACCGCTACGGGTACCTGATGGGCTTCGATGTCGGCATGAGCCTGGACAACGCGAAGAACCAGGCGGGAACGCTCCTCAAGTACGACCAGGAAACGGGTGCCCGTTCAGCGATCAACGTGGGTCTCGGCCGTCAGCCCGGCGAAGCGGTGTTCGTACCGGCCGACGGTGCGAAGACTGAAGACGATGGCTACCTGATCACCTACGTCTACGACGCGAACACCGAACACAGTGAATGCGTCATCTACGACGCCGCGACCATGAGCGACGAACCGATCGCGGCGATCCACCTACCACGAGTGCCGTTCGGCTTCCATGGCAGCTGGGTCAACGCATCAGTGGCCGACTGACCCTTCGGAATCCTGCGGACCCCCGACCCGACCACCGGCTTCGACAGAGCGTCTACCGAGCGTGAACATGACTCCGAAGTGCCTGGCTGACATAACTGACGATTGGTTGTCTGCCGCGCTCGGCGTCACGCTCGAATCGATCGAGGTCCGCCAAATCGCCGAAGGTCACGGTTTCATGGGGCAGCTGGCGCGGGTGACATTGCACTCGCCCGATCCGACCGCGCCATCATCGGTGATCGTCAAGTTGCCCACATCCGATCCCGGTGGGCAGTTCATAGGCGAGATGATGCGGGTGTGGGAACGCGAACATTGCTTCTACCGCGATGTCGCGCCACAGCTGAATATCCGGGTTCCACGGGCGCTCGTCAACATCGCCGAGCCACCGTGCCTCGTATTGGAGGACCTGGCGCCGGCGGTACCCGGAGATCACGTTGCCGGCGCAACGTTGGACCAGGCCCAACGGTCCATCGACCTGCTTTCGCGGCATCATGCCGCATGGTTCGAACACCCGCTTCTCCCGTCGTTGACGTGGATGCCCGGTCTTGATGATCCGGCTATTCTCACGCTCGGAGACACGTTCGCAATGGGCTGGCCGATGTTCCTCGAGCGTTTCGCCGGCGAGCTTCCGGACCGGTGCCTGCGTTGGTGCGAGCAGTTTGTCGTAACGATCCCGGAGTGGATCCGCGGCCACTACGACGATCGCGTCACGATCACCCATGGAGACTTCCGGCTCGACAACCTGTTTTTTCTCGACGACGGAAGCGTCGCGGTGATCGACTGGCAGATGAGCATGAAGGCGCCGGGCCAGACCGACCTCGTGTACTTCTGCGCCAACAATCTGAGCGTAGAGATGCGCCGAGCCCATGAAGAAGCATTGATCGAACGGTATGTGGCCGGGCTGCATGCAGCGGGAGTACCCGCTGACGCGGTGACCGTCGAGAGCGTACGAAGCGGATACCTCGAAGGTCTTCTGTTCTACGCCGTGTCGTTCGGCGCGAGCCTGCTCACGATAGACCCGGCCAACGAACGCGGCGCCGCGTTGTTCGATGCGCTCGTACGTCGTACGTTCGCGGCCGTGGACGACCACGACGTCGGCACGCTCATGGGGTTCTCGTGAACGCGGCCGCCCGCGCGGTCACCCGATCCGACGCTGCCGACGTCAGTTGGCCGCGTTCAGTTGCCCAGAGTACCTGTCGCCCGTGCGAAAAATTCTCTCCGGTCGTAGAGTCACAACCACAGGGCTTCGGCTCACCGAACCAGGAGTCGGCTGACAACTGACCGATGGTTGCAAGACGACGCGATCGAAGGGTGCATGTG
>JANMZO010000402.1:0-12694 GCA_031383405.1 Acidimicrobiia bacterium
TGACCCTACTCATCGAATGGCCCAACGGCATCATCCTCCACAGCCCACCCACCACCCAACTCACCCTCACCCGATAAACCCGCACAACAACACCCAGCGCACCCGACCGCAAGATCCGGCCAACGAACAAACACGTCCCCAGCAGTCCCGGGGGAAGTCGCTGGTGTCTGCGCCACTGCACTATCCCCAACGAGAGTGCTCTCAGTCGGCCGTACGTATCGAATAGCGTCGAAGTGCTCCGGGGACCGCTACCGCGAGGATCACGGCGCAATACATCCAGGCCGATACCACCGGGTGGTGAAGCGGCCACACGTTCTTCGTGAGCGGAACGGCCCGGTTACCGAAGAGCTCGCGCACGGCCGCGACCATCACGCTGACCGGGTTCCACGCCGCCACCCACTGCAAGGCGTTGGGCAGCGTCTCGAGCGGAACGAACGCGTTGCTCAAAAAGGTCAGCGGGAAAACAATCGTGAAAGCGACGCCCTGCACGGCATCAGGAGAGCGCACCATCATCCCGACCCATGTGCCGATCCATATCATCGCCGACCCGAATGCCAGAAGGAGCAACAGCGCGAGCGCGGCTTGAACCACCGATGTATGTGTTCGCCAGCCGACGATGAAGCCGGTGGTGAGAAGCACCGTTATCGCCAGGACCATACCGGCGAGCTCAGCGAGATAGTGCCCGAGCAGATAGGCAAAGCGCGATGTCGGGAGAGACCGGAACCGGTCGATTACGCCCTCGGTGAGGTCGGTCGCGATCGCCATGCCCGGGCCCATCAATCCAAACGCCAACGACTGGATCAGAATGCCTCCGATCAGGTATTCGCGGTAGTTGCTGCCCTTCACATCGATGGCGCCGCCGAAGACGAACGCAAACAGCAACACGAACATGAGCGGCTGAATGGTCACATCAAGGAGCTTTTCGGGAATTTGCCGGGTGTGTTCGAGATTTCGTCGAGCAAATACCCACGTGTGTCTAACCAGTCTAGCGAACCCACCCGAGTCCATCGAAGACTCGGTCAACCGGCTACTCCCGTCGGTTCGAGTATTGACCGACCCGGGTTCGATCGTGAGGGTCATGCCGGAACCTCCAGTGTCGTGACGGACGTAGATCCGGAGTCGGACGTCGGGGCGGTCAGGGCAAGAAAGACATCGTCGAGCGTAGCCTCGCGCCGGTTGATGTCGATTGCATCGATACCGGCCTCGTCGACGGCTCTGACCACATCGATGAGCCGGGTCCCGCTGTGTATCGGCGCAGTCACGATCAGCGAACCTTCATCGATTGTCGGAACATTTGATGCAAAGACCCCGATTGCTGCCGCTGCGACCACCAGGTCCCCGGCGGCTCCCACCTTGATGTCGATGCGATCATCACCGATGCGCGCTTTCAGTTCCGCTGGTGTTCCATGAGCCACAGTTTGGCCGTGGTCGAGCACCACGATGTCGTCGGCGAGGCGGTCGGCCTCTTCGAGGTACTGGGTGGTGAGCATCACCGTGGTCCCTTCGCGAACCAGCGTTCGCAGCATGTCCCACAGATCATTGCGGCTTCGGGGATCGAGACCCGTCGTAGGCTCGTCGAGAAACAACACTTCGGGCGCTGCGACCAGACTCGCCGCGAGATCGAGACGCCGACGCATACCTCCGGAAAACGTCTTCACAAGGCGGCTTGCCGCTTCAGTCAGGTCAAGCCGTTCCAGGAGTTCATCTGCGCGCACACGAGATTGTGCCTTTGACATGCCGTGCAGACGGCCAACCATCTCGAGGTTCAACCGGGCGTTCATCAGCCCATCGACGGTCGCTTGTTGCGCGGCCACGCCAATCATCGTTCTGACCTTCGACGCGTCGCCGACGACGTCGAAGCCGGCCACCTCGGCCCGACCGGCTGTCGGCTGCGAAAGCGTGGTCAGGATGCGGATGGCGGTGGTCTTGCCTGCCCCGTTGTGCCCGAGGAGCCCGAGCACCGTACCCGGCGGAACCTGAAGGTTCAGGTCGCGCAGTGCCCAAAGGTCGCCGAACTGTTTGCTCAACCCTTCGGCCATGACGCCGGGGCGCCCAGATCCGGAGCGACCGAGCGGCTTATTCGTAGTGTGTACCAACGTGTCGTACATAGTACGACCAAACGTAGCAGTACGATGTACGACGTGGCAAGCAATAATTCATCCAAACGGAAGCCACGAGCTGAGCGCGGCCATCCCCCCGCACCAGGTCAGCCCAGGCAAACGATTGTCGACAGGGTTGCCGACACCGTGGCCTCCAAGATCACCAACTCAGCCGGCCGGCAAGCAGGGAAGATCGGCGCCAAGGCCGACAAGATGACCGCGCAGGCCGACAAATTCAGCGCCCAGGCCGAGAAACTAAGTGCACATGCGGTCCGAACTGCCGAGCGCCTCGATCGCCTCGGCGAACACCTGAACTCCCTCGATGTCTGGACGCGCGTTGAGCCAACGAGCAGGAAACCCCGGTTCACCCGCGACGAGATCGCGGTGGCAGCGGTGCACATCGCCGACACCGAGGGACTCGACGCGCTTTCGATGCGAAGGCTGGCCGCCGAACTCGATGCGGGAACCATGACGCTGTATCACTACGTTCGCACCAAGGATGAACTCTTGACGCTCGCGATCGACCGTGTCATGGCTGAAGTAGTCGTCGAAGAGCCGCTCCCGGTCGACTGGCGCGCGGCCATCACCAAAATTGCCAACTCCTCACGACGTGCCATGATGCGCCATTCGTGGATCTTCGACATCACCGACGAAATAAACCTCGGACCCAACAGCGTGCGCCATTTCGATCAGTCGCTGCAGGCTCTGTCGTCACTTTCGGTCAGCAGGCGCGATCGACTCGATATCCTGACCACCGTCGACGAGTACGTCTTCGGTCACTGTCTGCAACAACGAAATGCACCGGCCAGCCACCTTGCCGACGCCTCGGGCGCCGAAGACGCTCACACGAAGCTCTACATTGATGAACTTCTGAAGACCGGGCACTTTCCGCAACTGTCTGCGTGGATTGGCGACGAAGGATTCGAAGAGACGTGGCAGCAGGTCCAGGCGCATTCGCTCGATCCGGACCGGTTCGAGCGGAACCTCGACCGCATTCTCAACGGTATCCAGGCTGATCTCGACCGACACCGAAGCACCAACACGTGAGCTCCCGGCTCGAACACACGGTACCGACGTCGATACCCAAGCTCCTCGACAGCGCACATCGGCGGTTGACGATCGGCATCGCGCTCGGCATCTCCGTGGTCGGATTCGAAACGCTAGGGATCTCAACCGCAATGCCCGCAGCAGCCCGCGAGCTCGATGGTTTGTCGCTCTACGGCTGGGCCTTCACCGCGCTACTTCTCGGCAACCTTCTCGGCATAGTCTTCGCGAGCGGCGACGCCGACGAACACGGCCCTCACCGGGCGTACGTTGCCGCGTTCGTAGCATTCGTTGGCGGACTCGTCCTCGGAACCGTCGCTGGAACCATGCCGCTGCTGGTGCTGAGCCGGTTCATCGCCGGCGTCGGAGCGGGTGCACTGGCGTTACTCAACTGGACCCTGATCGGTCGTGTCTACCCGGAATCAATACGTTCGAAGATGCTTGCCGTTGCCTCGTCGGCGTGGGTGGTGCCCGGCCTTGTCGGACCTGCGCTTTCGGGTTGGGTGGCTGACAGCTTCACGTGGCGATGGGTCTTCGCCGCACCACTATGTCCTACGGTTCTTGTCGCCGTACTTGTCCTACCGGCCGCTCACCAACTCCGACGCTCCGGATCCGAGACGCTGGCCCTTACCGGTCAGCGATTCTGGGACGCCAGCCGTCGGGACAAGGGCATCTCGGCGATCGTCATCACCGCCGGCGCCGCAGTGACCCTCAGCGGACTGGAAAGCTCCCGGTGGCCGGTCCTCTCGGGCGGCGTCAGCGTCGGCCTGATCCTCGTCCTCATTGGAGGGCGCACACTCTTTCCACCCGGGACCTGGCACGCCGCTGACGGGTTGCCCGCCGTCGTTGCGACGTACGCATTGCTGTTCGGAGCTTTCGTAGGGGTCGAATCGTTTCTTCCCCTCGCCCTCAGCGACCTTCGCCAGATGAGCTCCACGTGGGCCGGCATCATCCTTACGTGCGGAACCACCTCGTGGGCTGTCGGCTCCTGGCTTCAGGCCCACAATCCGCCCCGGTGGGCCGACCCGACATGGCGCATGGGCGCCACTGTGGTGTTCGGCGGAGGAATCCTCGGGATGATCAGCCTCACCGTCGACACCATTCCCACAACGGTCAGCTATGTTGCCTGGACACTAAGCGCGCTTGGTATGGGGCTCTCCTTCTCGTCCGTCACCGAAGCCACGTTTCGCATGGTCGGCGAGCACCGGGTCGGACTTGCCAGCGGCGCCACCCAATTGGCCGGCACCCTGTTCGCAGCGCTGTCAACAGGAGTGGTCGGAGCCACCCTCAATGCTCAGCATTCGAGCGCGGCCGGGTTCCGCACCGGATTCGCCCTCTGCGCGGCGCTCACCGTGCTCGCACTTTTCGCAGGGCGGGCCATTCCTTCAATGCGCGCAAGCCAGCCGTCGGGGTGAGGCCGAGGTCGGGCCCCGAGTCCCAATGATTGTTGCGCTCATGACGCGTCCGGATACTCTGAGACTGTTGCAGGAGAGACGTTGCCGCTGGAAGGGGACACCGTGGACATTCAAGAGATTTCCGACCGGATGGAGCTTGAGCAGCTCATCGTGCGGTACACGGTCGCCATCGACCGCAAAGACTGGGATCTGCTCGACACAGTGTTCACCGACGACGCACTGCTCGACTACTCCAGCTCGGGCGGGCCTGACGCCAAGGGCGGCTATCCGGCGATGAAAGCGTGGCTGAAAAATGCGCTCGCGATTTTTCCGATGACGCAGCACCTGGTCGGCAAGTCCCTGGTCGAGTTCGACGGGACGGACACGGCTAACTGCGTGACCCTGTTCCACAACCCGATGGGCGTACCGACGGACAGCGAGGGGTTCTTCGACGCAACCGGCACGTCACAGCACATCTTCACCGTCGGGGGCTGGTACCGCGACACATGCGTCCGCACACCGAGCGGGTGGAAGATCGCCCACAAGGCTGAGGATCAGGGACACAAGGCCGGGGGGTTCCCACCCTTCCGGTCGTGAGCGGGTGGTGCGTTACCGAGCCGTAACCCCACGACTCACCAGGAACGGATGACCTGGGCTGTAGTGGATGGTGCTGCCCTGCCGAGCCGTAACCCCACGACTCACCATGACCGGATGACCTGAGCTTTGTCGAAGGCGTTGCACGTCGACAGCGGAGGGTACTCGTCGGGAGTGAGCGGCACGTTGATCTCCTCCGGTGTGGGACTTCCGATCTCAGTGGCGATGCGTTTCAGCATCGGAAGGTCGAAGCCGTACACATTGGCTGCCGTCGTCTCAACCATCATGCGGGTTTCATTCTCCGGAACCCCGCCGAACGACGCCCGCAACGCTTCACGCGAGTAGGGATAGCTACCCTCGGAGTGCGGGTAGTCGTCGCCCCACATGATCTTCTCGACCCCGACCTCGTAGCGGAGCGCAGCTTCCGACGGGCGAAGGAAGCTGGAACCGACCCAGAAGTGCTTGGTGAAGTATTCGCTCGGCTTCATCGTCATGCCTTTGGCCACCGCACCGAAGTACACAGCCTCGGCCGCGTCTTTGTGGGTCATTCGACGGTAGAACCAGTCAAGTGTCTCAAGGCCACGGGGAATCCAGCCGGTTCCCTGTTCGGTAAGCACGCATCTCATCTTGGGATGGTTCTCCAGCACACCGGAGAAGATCAGATGCCAGATCGCCCGGTGCGCGAACCAGGGAAGCTCGATCAGCATGATCGCCCGCGCTGCTTCGAGGTCGCCGTAATCGGGAATGCCGTTGCCGCCGTGGATGTTGCAGACGACTTCGAGTTCTTCGCAGACGTTCCAAAGCGGCTCGTAATAGGGGTCCCACAACGGACGCCAGGATGTACCGGGTGCAACGTTGGGCAACATCACGCCGGCGAAGACATTCATGTTCTGCTTGGCCCAACGGATCTCCTTGACGGCCGCTTCGATGTCGTTGAGGAAGACCTGCACGATGCCGCCACGTTGGCCGGGAGCTTCGGCGCAGAAGTCGGCCACCCATCGGTTGTGAGCCTGGAGGCCAGCCCAACGCTGCGGATACTCGGCGTCGGTCGGGGGAAGTGCGGTGAGATTGCTCGCCTTGAAGAACGGTGGAACCGTGTTGGGGTAGAGCACTTCGGCAACGATGCCGTCTTGATGATGTTCTTTGAGACGGCGCTCGCTGTCCCAGTTGCGGTAGGCGGTTGGCGCCTGGAGATCGGCGAACGGGTTCACGTATGTTTTGGCCCACGCGTCGAACTCGTCGTGCCATTGCGATGGGAGATACGACTTGTAGGCGCGGAGCTCGGCGCCCGCATGCCCGTCGATCGAGATAACTGCGTACGGATCACTCACTGTGGACTCCCAACTCATCTGCGGTGCAGCGCCGTCATGATCGGCCCGGTGCTCTGTAGCAGTGTAACAGTGGACGTTTCCGAAGCGCGAAGTCGACACCGATCTACGCCGCCCGCTTGGCTGCCTCCTTGGCCAAGCGCCGCACGAAGTCCTTGAGGATGAGGTTCAGGAACAGCTGCATCGGGCGTCGGAGCCATCGACGGGGTACCTCGTACGACGAGGTCCATGAGACGGCGGTGGAAACACCCCCGGGGGAAGCGACAACCTCACGCAACTCGACATCGGCGCGATAGTTGCGCACCGGAAGACCCGACAACAGAACATACGAAAGCTGTTGCGGTGGTTCGAACACAACGACCTCCTCCCGGCTGAAGACGGGCCACGCGCCAAAACGGCGAATGGCGCCCACGCCGTCAGGAGTCAACGCTCCTTCCCGTTCCAACGTCGTCGACCGTGGAAGCGCCCATGAGCTGTAGTTGCGTGCATCAGCCACCAAGGACCAAACCACCTCTATCGGCGCATCGGCTTGGCCGCTGATCGAGATCGTGGTCATGCCGTCACTCCTCCCACGCCGTCCTGCGCTGCTCGACGAAGTCAGTCAAGCGGAGGAACGGACTGGTACTTGTCGAGATTTGAGGTCATTATTCGGCGCAGGGCGGCGTCGGCCTCGTCAGGCGACAGGCCTTCTCCGCCGTACACAGCGCTGGATTTCGCCGGCTGGTCCTTGTGCTCAAGTGCGTACGCAACTGCATCCGCCAGGTCCGTCGCGAACGTCTCGGCGACCCCGGGCTGGGTCTGAGGCCCGGTCACGGCGATGTGGACCGAGTTGGGCTTCTGCTGGCCGTTCAGACGCCATCCGCGGGTACGCATGAAATCGTTCACGTGGTAGATGTCGTAGTCGTCGGACCGGAACGAAAAACAATACGTAGGTGATCCGTTCATCCGCAGCGACGCATGGGAACGCACCGCTTCCTGCATGGCAAAGGCCGTCTCGAAGATCTTCTTCGCCCTCTCCAGATACCCACCCTTGCCGTTGGCCACCATCGACGCCCAGGTCGCAGCGAGGAGCCCACTGGAACGCGACCCGTCCATTCCTGGCGAACTGTACCGGCCGCCCGACCAGCCGGTCATGAAGAAGTACTGGCCGTTTCGTAGCGCCCGGTCACGGAACATCAGAATCGATGTGCCTTTGAATCCGTAACCGTATTTGTGGGTATCGGCCGAGATCGTCGTGACGCCAGGGTGACGGAAGTCGAACGGCGCGATGTCGTAGCCCAGCATCTCCCCGAACGGAAGAATGAACCCGCCCAGGCAACCGTCGACGTGAAGACCGATCCCCTTTTCGATGGCCAGATCGGAGAGCGGGCCGATTGGGTCGATGGTGCCGTAGCCGTAGTTCGACGCTGATCCGATGAGGGCCACCGTGTGGTCGTCGATGAGGGACGCCATGGCCGCGACATCGACCTGGGTGGTGACAGGATCGATCGGAGCATGCCGCATCTCGATGCCGAACAGATGGCACGCCTTGTCGAAGGCCGGGTGGCCTGTTTCGGGCTTCACCACGTTCGGCATGCGGTTGCCTTTCGAGTAAGCCTCCTCACGATAGGCGAGCATCGCATGGGCGATGCTGCCAGTGCCGCCGCTCGTGACCAGGCCGACCGGATCGTGGCCGCGCTCGGTCGCGGCCGACGCATGCATGAGGTCGAGACCCATGGCGATGATCTCACCCTCGAAGCGCGTGGCGCTTGGCGCTATATCGCGTTGGAGAGCGTTCACGTGGCCGTACATGGCGAACGCCTCGCCCATGAAAGCGTAGTGGTCCTTGTCGCCGCAGTAGAAGGACCCCGACGCCTTGCCCGGTTCCCATGAGGCATCTTCGGCCGTGGCCATTTCACGCAACTCCGCGAGGATCGCCTCGTGGTCACGACCCTCCGAGGGCATGCCGCGAACAACCGTGTAGCGATCGGCGTAGGGGTATTGCGGATACTTTGCCATTGAGGCTCCATTCAGGGATATAGATATGTACACATATTAATATGGACGTCTGGTCAGCCTCGACACGGGGTCGGCCAGACGTTCGTGAAGATCTCGGTAGATACTGATCCGGTCGTCGAACAAGGCGCGGTTCGACGGCGAGGGTTCATAGATGCGGCGGATGGGCACGCAAGAGGCGAGATCGTCGATCCCGACGATCCCGAGCGACAAGAACCCGAGCAGCCCGGCCCCGCGTGCATTCGCGTGGCGCGGTCCTTCGACCTGTTGAACCTCGCGGCCCAAGACGTCGGCCATGGTCTGGGCCCAGTCATCGGACTGGGCTCCACCTCCGGCGAACCGGACCATCGGAAAAGGTACCCCGAGCGTGTGGGCGACCTCATCAACCAACCACCGCATCTGCAGCGCAATTCCTTCGAGAACGGCACGAAGCATGTGTGCACGGGTCGTACCCATCGACATTCCCAGGAACCCTCCACGCTGGTTCCTGTCGAGCTTCGGCGCCGCGGAACCGATGAGCCAGGGAAGGAACATCAGACCATCGGATCCCGAAGGTACACCCGCCACCGCCCGGGAGACCCGCTCGAACAGATCGCCCGGAGCACCAGTGTCGGACAGCCCTTCGTTGCCGTGGATGAACTCATGGAGGAATATCTCCAACACCTTGCCGCCGAGTCCGGCTTCGGCCATGACGTAGAAGCGATCGCTGAGCGCGCTTGGCATGGTGACGATGAACTTGGACGGCTCGACCACGCGCGTTGGATGGTGGGCCACGAGCACACCGGTCGTCCCCATGACCACCGTCGCCCGCCCCGGCGCCAACGCGTCGGTGCCTATCGCCGCGGCAATACTGTCGTTTGCGCCGGCGACCACAACAACATCGGAATGCAGCCCGAGTGCGCGGGCGACCTCGGGCAGAACGGGTCCGAGAACCGAAAGCGACGGAACCATCTCCGGAAGTTTCGACGCGTCGATCCCGGCTCGCGCAATCAGATCATCCGACCAGAAAGGCTTTCCGAGTTGGCGGTTGTCGCTGAGGGCCAACGGCATCGCCGTGCAGCCGGTGGCAGCGATACGCCCGGAGAAACGGGCGTTGAGATAGTCGGCCGGTTCCAGGTACGCGTGGGTCAGATCGTGCAGCTCCGGTTGATCGTTCTGGACGAACAGCAGGTGCGCGAGCGACGTACTCGGATAGAGACCGTGAACGTCCGCCCAGTGCGAGCGTGTCGCGGTTCCGCCGTCGGCGCCACCAGTGCTGATCGCGTTCGTGTACCGCTCGCCGCGCCGGTCGAGCCACAGGAGCATCGGTCCCACCGGAAGACCGGCCGGGTTGACCGGGATGATCGATGACCATTGGCTGGTGGCGCAAACCACTCGTATCCGACCCGACTCGTCCGAGCCGGCCGCGGCCAGGGCCTTGCGAGCCGCGAGGAGCACCGCCTGCCAGACCTGCTCGGGGTCTTGCTCCGCGACGCCACCGGCACCGAAGACGGTCTCGACCACTTCAGTGCCCGAGCCCAGAACCCTGCCGTCGACCGCCACGACCGACACCTTCGCCGCAGTCGTTCCCAGATCGATCGCAAGCGCGTTCACGATGGCGGGCCCCAGGCGCAAAGGGACCCACCGAACGCGAAGGGAACGCGGGGTCGGGAGCATCCGTTTCCCGGTCGCTTTCTCAGTCGGTTTCGTGACACGGTTGGTTGCATTTTCTGACGGGATCTGGTGGAAGGTGGATGGGGGGGCGGACAGGATGCGTCAGTCATCATCGTGGTGCAATTGATACCCCAGCGCAATTGTGCTTACTGTTGAAACACATTCACTCAAGGAGCGCACATGATGTTCAGTCCTTCGACCCGGAAACCTCCACCTTCTACGTTTCGAAGGTCTGTCCTGGCGGGGATGGCAGCTCTGACACTGGGCACGCTCAGCTTGAGCGCGTGTTCGTCCGACAAGGGCAGCGACACCACCGTCGCACCGGTTGAGACCGCGGCGGCCGATACCGCGGCCCCAGACACCGCGGCCCAAGACACTGCGACTGCAGAAACCGCGGCTGCAGAAACCGCCGCCACAGAAACCGTTGCCGTCGCCCCAGCAGCGCGTGAGTTGGTGATCGCCCGCGACATGGATATAACGTCACTCGACCCGGATCGGGCCTTCTGCGACACCTGCCAGATCTACACCACGGCCGTCTACGACACGCTGATGACGCTCGACGTTGCCGACCCGACCAAGCAGGTCCCCCGCCTTGCCACCAAGTGGGAGGCGAACGCCGACAACACGGTCTTCACCTTCACCCTGGACCCGGCTGCGAAGTTCTCCGACGGCTCGGCCGTCGAAGCCAAAGACGTCAAATGGTCGTGGGAGCGACTGGCCAACCTGAAGGCCTCCGGCTCCTACCTCATGGGCGGCCTCAAGAGCATCGAAACGCCCGACGCCGCCACCGTCATCGCCACGTTCGCGGCTCCGAACTCGGCGTTCCTCCCGATCGTGTCCGCCGCCTACCTCGGCATCATCAACAGCGACGTGGCTATGCAGAACGGTGCAGACGCAGCTGTCGGTGCCGACACCAAGGACACCGCGGAACCATGGTTCGCGAAGGTCTCATCGGGCAGCGGCCCGTACAAGCTGGAGAGCTACACCCCCAACGACTCGTTGGTCCTCGTGGTGAATGAGAACTTCTGGGGCGCCAAAAAGCCCGTGTTCCCCAAGATCACCTTCAAGCAGGTGAAGGATTCAACCTCTCAGTTGCAGCAGCTCCAGCAGGGTGATGCCGACATCGCTATGCAGCTCGCCGTTGATGCGGTCCCCCAGCTCGATGGCAACGACAAGGTCGTGGCGAAGGCTGTCGACTCGTACAACTACGTCTACATAGCACTCAGCCCCGGTGTCGCCGGTGGCGAGGCGTTCAAAGATGCCAACGTACGCAAGGCCATCGGGCATGCCATCGACTACGAAGGTGCGATCGAAGCTCTGGTGGCCGGCAAAGGCAAGAAGCAGGCGTCTCCGATCCCGAACGGATTCGTGGGATCGAAAGACCTGCCCCTGCCGACCTACGACGTAGCCAAGGCCGAAGAGCTTCTGAAAGCGGCCGGTAAGGAAGCCGGTTTCAGCGTCGAGGCCACCTATCCCAAGGTGAACGTCTACGGGGTCGACTTCGACCTCATGATGCAGAAGGTCCAGCAGGACCTGAAGAAGGTCAAGATCGAACTCAAGCTGACACCGCTCGAGTTCTCCCAGTGGGTCGACAAGATCCGCGGTCCGGGTCTACCCATGACCGCCGTCTATTTCGCTCCTGACCACTCCGATTCAAGCCAGTACGTGCAGTACTTCGGCATGATCCCCGATTCCTCATGGGCGAAGCGGGCCGGCGGCGCTGCCAACGGCAAACCGATCCTGAACCAGAAGGAGACCGATCTGTTCAAGTCGGCACTGGCGGCATCGGGTGCCGATAAGGACAAGGCATACACCGATATCGGCCTCCAGATGATCGACGACGCCATCATCTTCCCGATCGTCAACCCGCAGCTCGTTCTGGCCTACGCCTCCGACATCACCGGGATGCACTACAGCGCCTGCTGCAACCTCGACCTCGGACTGCTCGGGCTCAAGGGTTGATCTTGGTACCGCTCACCGGGGTGGTTGCGTCGCTCGCAGTCACCCCGGTGCGTGGCTCGCTTGACGGGGGTTGAGCGTCAATGGGCAGATTCGTCCTCCGCAGGCTCCTGGCCATGCCGTTCCTGCTCCTCGGAATAGTGACGATTTCCTTTTGCATTGCCCGGCTCATCCCCGCCGATCCTCTGGCATCGATCGTCGGGGAACGACAGCTGAACAACAAGGTGATCGTCGACGCCGCAAAGGCCCGGTGGGGCCTCAACGGTTCGATCCTCGAGCAGTACGGCGTGTACATGAAGAATCTTGGCAGGGGGGATCTCGGGACGTCCTTCAGAACCCGCCAGGGAGTGGTGACCGACCTCGGTGACCGGCTTCCGGCCACGCTCGAACTGGGCCTCGGGGCTCTGCTTTTCGGTGGTGGGGGAGGGATCATTCTGGGCGCTGTCGCTGCGAGCCGAAAAGATAAGCTCACAGATCATTTCAGCCGGGGATTCTCCCTTCTCGGTTCTTCACTTCCGGTCTTCTGGATCGGGCTGGTCGTGCTCACCGTTCTGTACGCCCGCTTGGGATGGTTTCCGGGGCCCGGCCGTCTCCCGCCCCGCACTTCGGCTCCCCCCGACGTGACGGG
>JANMZO010000449.1:0-4197 GCA_031383405.1 Acidimicrobiia bacterium
GACGATGGCCGGAAGTGACGCGCACCTCCGACGGCTGCGACGGTCCGACGTCGGCGGAGCAGTCCAAGGGCGCCTACGGCAAGGACAGTTGAGCCCGTGATACCAAAGAGCCACGGTGCTGTTGAGGTCTCGTCGCTTGCATCAACAGTGAGTGACCGAATCACTGGCCGTTCCGCAACCGTCAACGTGGGCGTTGCGGACACCGCCGGTTCAGAAGTCTGGTCTGCTGGCGCGATGGGGTCGACGGGTGCCGCGGTGACGGTCGGACCATCAGCGAGGACGGTAGGTGACGGGGCGACCGGTTCGGGCTTCGCCTCAGGAACGATGTCGATGACCGGCGACACGCTGGCGGTCTGTGGTGTTTCACCGATCTGCGGAAAGACGAACTGTTCGCCGGGGAAGATGAGGTTCGGGTCCTCGATCACATCGGGGTTCGAAGCGATCACTTGGTTGAGGTAGCCGAGGATTTCGGACCCCGTGACGTCATCGTCCCCCGCGTCGGCCAGGCGTTGGTCGGACAGATCCCAGAGCGTGTCCCCCATCTTGATGGTGATCGTGGACGAGGGCGCATATCGGGTGTCGGGAAGCGTCACGACGAGTGTGTTGCGTGCGTCGACCGAATCTTCACTTGCAACTTGCACTGGTTGACGATCGACAGGGACAATCGCGTCGGCGGGAAGCGCGAGTGTTTGACCGGCTCGCAGGTTGCGCACAGATCGCAGGGTTGGGTTGAGTTCGAGAATCTCGGCTGACCGTGACCCATCGCCGAGTGCGTGTTCGGCGATTGCCCAGACCGAGTCGCCGTCAGCGACTTGCCACGTCGGCGCCGCCGTGGACGTCGAGTAGGCCGCTCGTTGCGCAGGCATTGTCATCGAGTTCTGTACTGCGATGTTGAGAGTTGCCACAGGCGCGCGGAGCGCGATCACCGGGCCGGGGATGGCAGCGGTCAGACCGATGCTGAGCAGTACCGCAACGAAGCGCCCGGCGAGTGAGCCGACGCCTGAGGGCACCAATGGTGGTTTCACCGGTCGTCGCCCCTTGGTGGAGCGTGGGACATTGACGGCGAGTTCCCACGCGATCGCCCAAACCCACTGCGCCCAGATCAACCAGACGCCGACGGCGATCACCTTGATCACGACATCGCCGGGTATGTCGCCTTGCTGGACAGCGGTGGAGACTCGGCTCCACGACGGGACGGACGTCGGGAGTGGCCACCCTGCGATCCGTATCAGCAGGATCGGCACGCCGACGACAAGGACCAAGAGGCCGATCCAGGCGAGAACGATTCGGGCGCGTTGAGTGACAAGGCTCATGTCATCCACCCTCCTGTCCGTTGACGCCGCGCTGCACGACGGCGGTGGCCGAGCCAGACACCGAGGAGGGGAAGCCAGCGGAGGGGAAGGCGTAGTCCACAGGAACGTCGACGGTGACGGTCACGCTCAGGCCGTCGATGGTGACAGTTCCGGTGTAGCCCGTGGCGGCCAGGATGGTCTGCGCTCGGTCGGTCGCTGCGTCGGGGTCGATGACCAGTCCGGCCCGGAACTGGTTGGGGTCACCTTGTGCACCTGCCCGTGCGGCGGCCGCTGCGGCTGCGTGCGCTTCTCGTCGGGCAGACCACTGTTGGGAGGCACTGATGAGCGACCAACTGCCCAGCATCAAGAACGCGATGAGGATCACGGTCATCGGCATCACTGAGCCGCGATCAGAGTTCGATTCGGGCCGGGTCGTCATCCGCCACCCCTGACGACGTCGACTTGTTCGACACCTCGACCGGTCACGGTCTTGCTGCCCGGAAACCCGGCGAGGACGACATCGGCGAGCGACACGACGCAGGTCACGTCAACGGTGATCACTCCGCCGGCGGTGAGCGTTCCGCCAAGTTGAACGTCGAGTTGTTCGCACGCCACACCACGATCGGCCAGTTCGCTCGAGGCGACGGCTTGAGCCGCCTGATAGGCCGAGGCGTCGTCGTATTCTGCAGCGGCGGCTCGCGTCGCTGATCGTGCGGCGGCATCGACATCGCCTCCGGTGTTGGTGACTCGCAGTGCGCCGATGATGAAGAACCCAACCATCATCAGCGAAGTCACAGCGATCGCCGCTTCCACCCCAGCCGATCCCTGATCGCGTTCGATAGGCCGGCTCACGGCTGTCCTTGCGGGTCGAACGATTCAACCTTCGCGGTGGCGCTGGCATGGACAGTGATCGTGCCGAAGAACGGCAACAACGACACCACCTCACCCGATGCCTGAACGGTGACAAGATTGCCATCGCCGTTGGCCGTAGCAGTGTGGGAATCGAACAGCGATCCGCCGGCTTCCTCGATCAGTGTCTCGGTGAGATTGACGCCGACAGCCGGTGACGAGCCCTGCCGACCAGCGGCCGCCGCACCGTCTTGCGCGGCACCGGCGAGTACCTGTCTGGCGTAGTAGGCGAGGCCGAACTGGACGACGAGTAACAGTGCAAGCAGCACGACCGGGATCATCAGCACGGTCGCTGTCACCTCCCCAACATCTCGACGATGTCGGGTTGCGTCTATGGCTCCGGGATGTTGTTGGCGTTGTTGGAGATCTTGGTGGCGATGATCACACCTGCTGCGATCGCGGCGATCACCAGCAGCACGATCATCGCAGTCGTCGAAGTCACCTCGCCGCGATCGTCGTCGTCCGTGTGGATACGACCTCGAAGTTGGTCGTTTGCGGCCCACCAGAAGGTGAGCACCCGGAGTTGTAGTTCGAGCATCGCTGCCCCTTTCTGTTTGTTGAGTAGTGAGATCTGTCATGGCCCGGAGAGCGCAGCAAGCGCCGGATAGCCGATGAGGACGAGGAAGCCAGCGAACATAAGCACCACTGGAAGCACCATGGTTTCCGACTTCGCCTGGGCTTCCGATTCAAGTGTCGCGAGGTCCTTACTTCGGATACCAACCGCCTTCGCAGTCAGCGAGTCGCGCACCATTGCGCCTCCGCCGGCCAGGGTCATCGACGCTTCGAGCTCGACCAGTTCTCCGATACCGAGCCGCTCACCCGCCTGGCCGAGGGCCCGCCACGGTGGTTCGCGTCGCGCCTGCGCTGCGGTAAGCGCAGCCCGGATTTGACGAAACGTGACACCGTTGCCGGCAGCGGCCGCGTCGAACATTGCCGTCTCGGCCCCGGCGCCACCGGCCATCAGGATCGTGACGAGTTCGAGGTAGCTGGCCAACCCGTGGCGAAACTCACGCCGGGCCCGTTCGGCATCGGAGCGGAGATCGATGAGTGCGTAGAACCAGCCACCAACTGCTCCGCCGACTGCGAGCAACAACAGCGCCGCTGGAGTGAGCACCGACAATGCCCCGGCAACGCCGAGCAGGGTGAGCGCGAGACCTGGTGCTGCGCCGAGCGCTGACCAGACCAGACGGTCCTGAACGAACTTGGCGACCGTACGCTCGCACACAGCCAAGTCGGCATCGCGCGCAGGCGACGATCGACCGCCGAGCCGCTCGACGAGTTCGTCAGTTCGTGGACGAACACCGGTCGAGCTGTGACGTGGCCGGTGCAATTCTGCAACAAGAGTTGCCAACGGAACGGTTGAGCCGAGCGCCCCTCGGACGATCAGCAGTAGACCGCCGCTGAGCAATGCCCCTGCCAGGGCCATGATCAGGGTGTTCATGGCAGTTCCAGATGGGCAGGTTTGGCCGCCAGTAGGCGAGGTGAGGTTGCAGGCCGACCAAGCTTGACGAGCGACCAGAGCGCCCCGACGAACATTGCCCCGATCGCAAGCATCACGAGTTGCCCAGTGAAACTGTCGTAGGGCTTCATGTACTGCGGCGAGAACAGCATCAAGGTCACCGCGAGACCGAACGTGATCGTCACAAGTGCTCGGCTCGAGGCATAGGTTCGCGCTCGACCGGTCTCGACCCTGCTGCGCATCGCAGCGTGTTCACGCGCCGACTTGGCGATTTCCGAGAGCAGTTCGGCGAGACGCTGCGCCTGACGTTCTGCGGCGATGAGCAACGAGGCGACGACGAGATCGGCGACGGGGTCACCGACATCATCGGCGAATCGGCGTAGAGCTTTGGGAAGCGACTCGCGTTCAGCCCGGACAGCGAGTGCCTGTACCTCGGCACGAATTGGTCCTGGCGCGACGCGGGCGGTGACAGCGATTGCTTCGCGCAGCCCTGCATGGGAGCTGATTGTGTCGCGCAGCATCTCCGCCCAGGAAGCG
>JANMZO010000053.1:0-8962 GCA_031383405.1 Acidimicrobiia bacterium
CACGACATCGCGCTCCAGCAGATCCCGGACCCGGCCTCGGCGCCACCAGTCCCACCGTGGCACATCTTCAGTGCGTCACCGGGGGTCGCCCACATCGCGCTCGCATACGGAACACGAGACGAGTGGCTTGCCCAACTCGAGCATCTCCAGGCGATGGACGTGCCGATCGCCGTGCGGGGCAATCACGGCATGACCCACAGCGCGTATGTGGTGGACCCGGACGGCCACGGCATCGAGGTACTTTACGAGCTGCCCGCCGAGGTGTGGGAGGGCGATGTCGACGCGGCACTCAGCCACTTCGAGCCGCTCCCCAACAAAGGCCGGGAAACACTGGTTGACTCCACCGACTATGTGCGCTTCAACGCGCACGCCTGACCCCGCCGACCACGTGAGAAGCGACCGGTAAAGACAGCCATGCCCGCGCGAACCGGACAGCAATATCTCAACGGCCTCAAGGCCACGACACGCGAGATCTGGCTGGGCGGCGAGAGGGTCGACAGCGTCACCGAGCACCCCTTGCTCGCCCCGGGCGCCGAGGCCATCGCGGCGTACTACGACCTGCAGCACAAGCACCCCGACGAGTTGTTGATTCCGGAACCCGACACCGGTGAGGCGATCAACATCTCACACATCCAACCTCGCTCGGTCGATGATCTGCACCGCCGTCACGTCGGGCTCGCCCGCATCTCCGAGCTGAGCATGGGTGTCATGGGCCGGACACCTGACTACATGAACGTGACGTTCGCGGGGTTCGCCGACGACCGCCAACGATGGGCCGGACCCGACGCCGGCAACCAGACCGGCTACGACAACCTTGTCGCGTTCCAGAAGCGCCTCCGACGCGCCGATCTGTCGTTGACCCACACGATCATCCACCCAACCGTCGACAGGGCGAAGGACTCGACATTCGCTGGGAACCCGGTTCCGCTTCACAAAGTCGGAGAAACGGCCGACTCGATCATCGTGCGGGGCTGTCGTCTGCTCGCCACCCTGGCGCCGTATGCCGACGAACAGACCGTGTACCCCTCGACCCCGCTGCCCACGGGCGCCAACGACTACGCACTCTCGTTCACCGTGTCCATGGACACGCCGGGCCTGGTGTTCCTGTGCCGAGACAGCGGAATCCGACCGAACGCCCACCCCGTCGATGCTCCGTTTTCGACCCGCTTCGACGAGCAGGATGCCCTGTGCATCTTCGACAACGTCGAGATCCCCAGGCGGAACGTGTTCATCGACGGCAATCTCGACGTCTACAACCAGGTGATGGGAGTGTCTCCGTGGTGGCCGAACATCATGCAGCAGACGACCATTCGCGCGCTTACGAAGTTGGAGTTCGCCTACGGCCTGCTGGTTCGCATGTCTGAAGCGGTGAACGACCACTCCGAACGCACCATGGAAATGCTCGGGGAGGTACTCGGCTACATCGAAGTGACCCGCAACGCGATTCTCATCTCCGAGATCAACGCCAAGACCTGGGAAAGTGGCGGGGTCTACCCGGAGGCCCGCGCACTGCACCCTATGCGCGCATTGCTTCCCGACTGGTTCACCCGGGTGAACGACATCATAAAGGTCATCGGCAGCCACAACCTTCTCGCCGCTGCGGGCCGCGGCGCTCTCGACAATCCCCGGATCAACGCGTTGATGAACGAGTTCCAGCCGGGGGCGAATGGTATGTGCGCTGATGATCGATCCGCGATATACCGCGTCGCGTGGGACTTCGCCGGCTCACTGCTCGGCAGCCGTAACGAACTGTATGAACGCAACTACCTTTCGTCGGCCAAGACCAATCGGATGGCGTCGCACCGGATCTACTCCGAGGCCAACCGTCGTCGTGGCAACGAACTTGTCGACAAGGTTCTCGCCGACGCCCGCAGTCGATAGGTGCGCACGCGTACTTCTCCGGAGAAACCTGCGACCGCCATGCAACCCCAGCGAACGAACATGCCGTCCAAGATCCCGGTCACTATTGCTGACGTGACGCCCGAGGTCACGGCGCGGCGCACCGTCAGAGCCAACGGTTCGCCGCGCCGTCGGGAAATCCTCGACACCGCCAGTGCGGTGTTTGCCGAAAAGGGCATCAGGGCCGCGACCATCCGTGACATCAGTGAACGGGCGGGCATTCTCTCGGGAAGCCTTTATCACCACTTCAGCTCGAAAGAGGAGATGATCGCCGAGATCCTCCTGCCCGTCGTCAAGGCGCAGGTCGACGCCTACGACCGGATCATGGCCGTCACCGACGACCCGACCGAGATCCTCCGAAGGGGAATCGCGGTCGCGATTGCGCAGACCGTCGCGAACCCGAACGTCGCGCGCATCCTTCAGCAGGACGAGCACCACATCCGCGACCTTCCCGGACTTGATGAGGTCGTGCGTCAACGACGGGCGATCCGATCGCGAATCGAAGCGGTTATCGAGAACGGCATTACGACCGGCGCGTTTCGGGGGGACCAGGACCCTCGCGTCACCTCGATGGCGCTGTTCGATGTGGTCCTCGGTGCCTACCGCCACCTTGAGCCCCTCGGTCAGACGTCGCCCGACGAGATCACCCGGCAACTCACTTCGCTGGCCCTTGGAGGCCTCCGAGCGCCGTAGCAGCCATTAGGGTGCTGAAAATTGTGGTCCTGGGCGTGGCAGCTTGACCGGGTCGTACCCAACCGGCTCGGTTTGTGCGGGATTTCCGGCTCCCAGCACGACAAATCCCGCACAATCCGATCACAAGGCCGGCCCGGACCAGTGCTTCCGAGTCACCTGATCCGAAACGCGATCACCCGACCTGTGCGCCGATTGTCCAGAGCGCGCTGAATGGAAGGGTCCACATCGTGTCATCGAAGCGTGTCATCGTGTCCCCCGAGTGCAACACATATCCGCGAACAAACCGATTCTGGTAACGGTCGCGGAATCGATGGAGGCCCCGTGTGTGTGCCTCGTTGACTGACCGAGCGGCCTTGATCTCGATACCGATCAGCGCCCCATCTCGACGCTCGATGACAAGATCGACTTCATGGCGATCGCTCTCGCGCCAATGGTAGAGCTGTGCGCTGGTAGCCGACCAGCCAAGGACACGGATCAGTTCCGTGGCGACGAAAGTTTCGAGTAGCCGTCCGAACGCGTCAGAGTTTTCCATCAGCTTCGCGGGATCGGTGGGAAGTGCGGCGGCGACGAACGAGGGGTCGGCCGCGAAGATTCGCTCGCGTTCGGTCTCACGGTGATCATGTCCAGGTCGGAACCCTCGGACTGCCTCAACAAGGTGCACTTCGGCGAGCTCATCGAGGTACGCGTGAACCGTGTCCTGAGCGAGTTCGGTCGCCTCCGCGAAGTGACGAACGTTTCGTATTGATCCGCTCCGCGCTGTGAGCCATCGGAAGAAGCGGACGAGTCGTTCGACGTCTCGCCGAGTGGTGTAAATGTTGCCGCTAAACAAATCTGGGACGTACGCGTCGAGCTCCGCGGTTCGATCCACCGGCTCCAGCCCTCGCATCGTGGGAAACCCTCCCGCTGCGGCACGGCGGATCACTTCAGCGTGGTCACACGGAGGAATCGACCACGTTCGAGGGTCGTCGTCGAACAACGCGGAGACGGTGTCCCTTGGCCGACCCTCAATCTCGGATTGGCTGAACGGATGCAAGCGAAGCCTCCTGACGCGGCCCGTCAACGGGTCGGATCCGCCAAGCTCGCGAGTGTTCAACCGAGCGGACCCGGTGAGAAGAAACTGCGACGGCGTCGCTCCCCGCGTGTCGATGATCTGCTTAATGCCGAGCTGCAGATTTGGCACAAGCTGCGCTTCATCGACGACGGCACCGCGGGGAAGAGATTCGAGCCAGCCAGTGAGATCGTCTTCGGCGCGGCGACGATCCGTGGCATTGGCGAGGGTTCGAAAATGCTGCGGCGATACCAACTCGCGTGCGATTGTTGACTTCCCCGTGGCACGCAAACCTTCGAGCACCACAACCGATCGACCGGCCCAGGCACGCTCGATGGTCGGTCGGAGACCTCGTGGCAGCAGACTACTCATTGTGCAAATGTACTACATAGTTCTGTGTAAATACACTAGAGATGGTGTTGCAAATGTGCTAACAATCCAGAGGTCCTCACAGATAGCTCGCTTGGATTTCGTCGAAGCGTGAACGCAATTCCGCAGCGGTTCCACCCAACTGAACCCGGCTCGCTGCATCACATAGGCATGGCCGGCAAATGCCATCGCCTTGTGCACGCGCTGTTCAACGAGGAGAACGCCAAGCAGACGAAATTGGACTTCCGCACTGCGCTCGTGGCGCTGGAGCGCGACGTCGTCCATGATCTCGCAGGTTGCATACCGCGTCAGAAGCAGCAAGAGCGCTTGGGTGCGGATCAGGTTGAGCGCAACGAGCCGATGTACAGGACGTACGTCCACATCCTCCTCCACCATGTGAAACAGGGTCACAACGTCAATCACCTAACGAGCCCCCATACGTTAGGGCTCCGGTCCCTGACCGGCTCTGACCTCGGGCGTCATCGCCAAGCTGATCGAGACAGGCGAGGAGGTAGCGATCACCAAACATGGACGCATCTGTCAGCATCGTCGCCCGCCTGGTGGCCCCCTCACCCGAAGGCGTCGTGCTCGGTCTCGGCGCGAGTGCTCGTGACAACACACCGAGCGTCGAGGATCTTCGCTGGGACGACGGTGAGCTCGCCGACATGGGCGATGTGAGATGCCAGGTCGTATCGTCCGGTCATCTTCATCAACGCGTCCGCAGGCAGCATCTGACTCATGAAATAGACGTCAGAGATGACGGGTCTGTTGTTCGGTACGGGCGATTCGGTCGTCATCAGGGGCCTCCGGGTCGCGACAGAACAGTCAATGCTCGCACGCCACACCGTTTGGACGGATGACACAAGGCGTTGGATGTGCGACAAGGTCAAGGCAATCGCCGTGGGTTCTTTTTGTTTTTGAGGCGCCTCGGATCACAGCCCTGTTATGGCGGTTTGTGTGGCCGAACACGATCTCCCCGCGACACCAATCCCGCACAACCCTGCCAACCTGCGCCCGGGACGGGACTCTGGCCCCGTCTACGAACTCGACATCGTCCACCAGGCGAACCGCCCGTGCCCGTTTTGTGCGCGTTCGCACTCAGTTGTTGCTCCGCCCAACGAGTGCCCGGGACGGGACTCGAACCCGTACGGTCTTTCGACCCGGGCGGTTTAAGCGCCCTGCGTCTGCCATTTCGCCACCCAGGCCAATCATCTGGACCAAACCAAACCACAGAAAACGAAACGGACCAGACCAGACCAAACTAGAGGGTTTAAGCCCTCTGCGTCTGCCATTTCGCCACCCGGGCGGGTGAAGGTGTTCGACGGACAGCCCACGCGGTCGTATTCAGCGGGCGGGCGTCGAAAATTGTCACAGCCCTGGTTCATAGTGCACCTATGCAGTTCACACCTTTGTTTCCGAAAACTGTCGACGCCCGTTGCTTCGTCGATCTGGCCCATGCCGTGTCCCGGGCGACCCGGAGCTGTGGATTGGACCCCCCCGGCTTCCAGACCCTGCCTCGGCGCGGTCAACACGGCCGGGTCGTGCGCCGAACCAGCGGGGGCGCGGTCGTTGCGATCCGAACTACCGGAAAATCACCTGAAGAGGTCCGAAACGACATGATCGACGGTGTCGTTCGGCTGCAGGGCCAACTAAGCGAACCTGACGAGCAGACCCTGCGGAAGCGAATCGAATCCGGTTTCCCTCCTTCGATTGAACCACTAAAACGGGGCGGGCAACGTCAAGGCATGGCTGCTTAACTGTGCCGACCTGCAGGCTCCGACGATGCGAAAACCGCACATTCCCCGACAGGTCGCGTTCGTCCCGTAGTCTGGAGATATGAGTGACGCAGGCGACGGCAAGGGCAAGCGCGGCCTGTTTAGGCGCGCCCGTCCGTCGACCAGTCCCGGTACCACCCCGGCGACCGGGAGTCCGGGTCCGCGCGGTTCCGTTCCGAAACGCTCCGGCGACATGTTTGCCCGACGCGGGAAGGAAGATGCCTGGTCCTCTAGCGCTTGGGACGACGACGGGTGGGACGACGATTTCAGCGACCGCTCCCGTCGGTCATCCATCCGTCCCGCTGCAGATCCCAAACCTGAAGCTGTCGATGCGTGGCTGACTTCCAACAAAGACGAATTCGACGACGTCACCCGCGATATCACGGTGAAGTGGAGTGGCAAGGAACCCGCTGCGGCCCAGGCGCTTTCCGTTGGTGCCACCTGGGATGACCCGATCGCCACTGATTCGATCGAACCTGATCCGATCGACATCGAACCGACCGACGAGCACCCGCGAGTAGACAACGAACCGACCGACGAGCACCCGCACGTAGACGTCGTTCAAGGGGAATACCACGCCGAACAGGCGATTATCGGTATATTCGACGCACGGGAGTCCGAAGTCGAGACCCCGGTCGATCGGTCGGCCATCGACAACGGATTCATGGAGTGGGACGAAGCAGCTCCGATTGCCGTGTCGGCGGATGACGCTGTCGAACCATCCTTCGAGGCTTCGGACCCGTCATCACCAACGCCTGCGGTCGAAGGACAGTTGCCGTTCGAAGAGATCGCCCCAGACGAGCCTTCATTTGAGGCAGGCGTTGTCGATCCGCCCGCGCTGTCTCCCCTGCTCTCGACCCCGGTCCACGGGTTCGGGGAAGCCCCGCCGAAGACGACCGTCGAGCGAGTCGGCCCCGACGGCGAACGCGACCTCTTCCTCGAGGACCTCTACGCAGAACTCGACGACGTGGTACCTGTGCCGTTCAGCCGATCTGCCGCCGCGTTGTCGGTGGATCAGCCAATCGTCGCGTCACCGGAATTCCAGGAACCTGTCGCGTCAAGCGATCCCGTTGAGCGAAGCGCGTTCGCCGCACCAACGCCTCCGGTGGTTACATATCCGGTCGAATCCGACGTCGACACCGATGACATCGGGTCCGAGCCGATCGTTCAGGTCGACACCGTCACCACCCGGGCTGCGGTCGACACCAGCAACGACACGCATGACGACGACTCCACGCAACTCCTTGACTTCACCGACATTCCGGTGGCCCGAAACACGTCGAACACAGACACGTCGAACACAGACACGTCGAACACAGACACGTCGAACACAGACGAGAGCGCTGAACTGCCGGAGTTTGCTCCAGACGTATCGTTCGTGCCGCGCCCCCCGGTACGTGTCAACGACGACTCCGTACCAACGCACCAGACCGACTCGGACTGCGAGATCCACGACGAGTCATTCGACCGTGAACCGGCACACGCTGAAACGCAAACCGAAACCCACGACATGGACGACACCTTCCCGGTGTTGAACACCCGCCGGAGTTTCGTCCACTCGCTCGACGATGAACACGACCTCATCGAAGCCGACAGCTACGACCAAGACAGCTACGACCAAGACAGCTACGACACGGCCGAGACGGGCAACGACGGGAATCCTTACGAAGACCGGGCCGGGGTCGAGCCGCAAGCCGAATACGCGACAGCGCTCCTGTCCGACGCGTCCCGACCTTTCGGTTCGCTTGCGTCACCGGATCCGGAGTCAGCGTTCGCCGCCGAACCACACTCCAGCCTCGCTGCTGCACCCGTCGCACGGATCGTCCGCGACGGAATCGGCACTCCCGATCTCCACAGCGCTCAGGCACCCACCCGTGGATCAGCCGTCACAAGTGCGACGGCAAGCACTCGGACCCTGACCTCGGCCGGCCTTGGTCTGATTGCCGTCGAATCGCTTCGCATGCTCGGTGAGGTCGGGTCCTCGCTCTCCGTCAACGCTGCTGACCGGATCGGCTCGCTGGATGCGGGTCACCGGATCGGCCAGGTGTTCGCCGATCTCGGCGTTACGCACGGCGCGATTCTCGCGGTCGGGGTCGGTTTTCTTGCCCTTCCGCAGTTGTTCCACGGTCGCCTCTCCGACAAGGCGGCCACGAAGACCGGACTCGGTCTCGGGCTTGCCCTGATCGGATCGATCCTCGGCGTGATCGGCGGAATCCTCGCTCTACGCTGGGGTGTCCGGGTCAACGACGCGGCGGGCGTCGACGACAACTTCGGCACAATCGCCCGCTACGTCGGCAATGTTGTCGCGACGACCGGATCAAGTCTGGTTGCCATGATCATCGCGTTCCGCACGCTCGATCTGGGTGAACCCGGGGCCTGAACAACGAGAAACCGGCTATTGCTTCGGGGGCAGCAACCAGGTTTCGAAGAACTCAGTGTGCCGTTGCTGCCATTCTTCTGACGTGATAGCGAAGCGCACGTGGTCCTCCCATACGCCATTGATCTCCAGGAAACGAAGCGCTATCCCTTCGTTGCGTATACCGAGTTTCTCCACCACTCGAAGCGACCGGGCATTGCGGGGGATGATCGCAATCTCAATTCGGTGAAGGCCAAGCTCCTCGAGGCAGAAACAAAGCGTGCATACGACTGCTTCCGAGGTCAGGCTTCGCCCAGCCCAGGCCTGGTCGATCCAGTATCCGATCGTGCCGGCCTGCATCGCCCCGCGCTGCACGTTGTTGACATTGCATTCCCCGACGAGACGGTCCTCGAAGAACACACCGAAGCCGTACGCCGACCCGGACGAACGGTCGCGATCGCGCATGTCGCAACGGGCTTCAAACGCTCTTCGCACCTCAACTGCGTTGGGGACACCCGGCGGGCGCTGCGGCTCCCACGGCTCCAGCCACGATGCGTTACGGCGGCGCACTTCCTGCCAGGCCAGGAAATCAGAGTGTCGCAACGGACGCATCGTCACCCGTTTGCCATGCATGACCGGGCCCATGGCACCAGCCACAAGGCGATCAGCTAGGGGGAAACGCCACCTCTGCGAGGACATCCCCTGATCGTAGTCACCCATTCGGAACCAAACCCCAAACCTCCATCCGCAACGGATGCGCAGAAGAAGACGCCCTTCTGACCACCAGCCGAAACAACAGATCGGCCGTTCACCTCACCATCA
>JANMZO010000054.1:0-3938 GCA_031383405.1 Acidimicrobiia bacterium
GGGCTTCATCTTCGAGATCATGTGCTGCACGAACAAGAAGCTGCCGTCGTTGATGCGGGGCAGGCCGGCACCGAAGCGTCCGGCGAACCCGGCCTTGGCGTGCTCGGTGCGCACGGCGTCTTCGACCTTCTTCCACTCCACACCGAACGGCGGGTTGGCGAGCAGGTAGTCGAACTGTGCGCCCTGGTGACCGTCCTCGCTGAAGGAGTTGCCGTAGACGATGTGCGACGCGTCCTGGCCCTTCAGCATCATGTCGGAGCGGCAGATGGCGTAGGTCTCGGCGTTCAGCTCCTGGCCGAAGACTTCGAGCCGAGCTGCTGAGTGGACGGTGCGGAGGTAGTCCTCGGCGGTCGAGAGCATGCCGCCGGTGCCACAGGCCGGATCGAACAGGGTGCGCACGATGCCCGGCTTGGTGAGAGCCCCGTCGTCTTCGATGAACAGGAGGCGCACCATGAGCTGAATGACCTCGCGGGGCGTGAAGTGCTCACCGGCCGTCTCGTTGGAGAGCTCCGAGAAGCGCCGGATCAGCTCCTCGTAGAGGTAGCCCATCTCCAGGTTGGAGACCCGGTCGGGGTGCAGGTCGAGGTCGACAAACTTCCCGATGACCTTGTAAAGCAGGTTGGAGCGGTCGAGGCGGGTGATCTGCGCGTCGAACTCGAACTTCTCCAAGATGTCCCGTGCCCCCGACGAGAACCCGGCGATGTAGGTGCGCAGGTTGCCCGGCACGTTGCTCGAATCGTCGAGGAGACGAGCCATGTCGAGCTTCGAGCTGTTGTAAAACGCCTGCCCCGCCGCCTTGGCCAGGATCGCCTCCCGGTCACCGTGGCGCTCATGCTCCACGAGCACCTTGGCCTTCGTGGGCTCCAGCACACAGTCGAGGCGCCGGAGCACCACGAGGGGCAGGATGACCTTGCCGTACTCGGACTGCTTGTAGTCGCCCCGCAGTAAGTCAGCCACCGACCAGATGAAGGCCGCGTGGTTGCGGATCGTGGGGGACTCAGACATCGCGCGCCGCTCCTGGGTACATCGGAGACCTTCAGCCTTGTTTCAGCCCACCGAACCAGCGGCCTGTCTACCGCAATGGTATTTCAGTTTTCGTGCTGCTGCTGGAATAGCTCGGACGGCATCGCCGCACGCAGTGGCTCCTCACGCGCTTTGATGAATCAGCCGCCGCCGCACTGCCGTTTGCTCGCGACGCTCTCCTGCCGACTCACTGCCGACAGGACCCTCGAGACTCCACCAACGAGACTCCGACGACGAACCACTACCAGCCGTCAACCCACGACCCACGACACCCTCGACCGACGCTTCAAGCCTTCGCTCCGCTCCGACTCGACTGGCTGCCACCGTCGTTGGCACGTTGGTTGCAGCCCTTGGATCGTCCGTCAAGAATCGCAAGGAAGTTCTACACAGTTGGAGGTTCCGCTGAACCTCCGCAATCGTCCGGCTCGTGCTGCCGTGTCGGCTCTCGGCAACCAGGTCCGCCTGCGGACGGACCATTGCAATGATGCCGACCAACCGGTCCCTCAAGGCCAAGCCCTCCGGGCGCATCGGCTTCGCCGATGCGGCCTTGACCGACCGACCGACGCCACGTCCGATCCCTGTTCGGACTTTCTCGAGAAATTCTGTCCGTAGCCCGATACTCGTGAGCGGATACGTAAGCATGCCCATCATCCATCGCAGCTCCCGCCGTCCGACTCACTCGACCCCAATGGTTCTCACGGTGACCGAAGCAGCGAACCTGCTCCGCATCGGTCGCTCCACTGCGTACGAGGCCGCCAACCGCTACCTCGCTGGTGATCCGGACGGCCTGCCCGTCATCCGCATCGGCCGATGCCTTCGCGTACCCGTGAAGCTCATTGCCGAACTGATCGAAGACGCCGACGCCTTCGTCGAAATAGACCGGACGGAGCTGCAACCTATTGACGACCCGGCTGCAATCTATTCAGAGTTCTTCGACGACGAGCCGCTCCGCCTCCCCGGCTTCGAGTGACATCGACGGTCGGCTTGAGCTTTCCTACGGCCCGGCGGAGCGCAATCGGTTCCGTTGTTCCTCAACGCTTCCCGGAAAGACCCGCACGAGAAGGAACCCGTTTTCCCCGACTTCGACAACTTCGGCGACACCGGGCTCGGCGTCTTCGTTGCCTACGACGACCGTATCGCCCAATTGCACTGTGAGTTCCGCTCGAAGGTTGCGGACGTTCGCGGAGGTCAGTCCGCCGTCGTCACCTCGCTGGAAGTCGATCCATAGATCCCAAGCCATGGATCCAAGCCTACGGTCTGGGGCGAAGCCCGAGCCTTACGTCAGCTCGCCGACGTGCCTCCGAGCGGGAGGCGAAAGCGGTTGTGTCCCAGGGTCCCCGGAAGAATTCTCACGAGCACGATACCGCGCTCGTTGATCGAGACCACCTCGGCCAAAGCCGGATCGGCCTCTTCGTTGCCGACAGAGATCAGCTGACCCACTGCGATCGAGACGCCGTCCGTCTGGTCCTTCAGGCTGGCGTGGGTCAGCCCGTCACCATCCCGGCGGTGGTAGTCGACCCACAGATCCCAACTCACGACAACAACGCTAGATCCGGAAAGCGCAAAGCCCTGCGGCTCCTCGAACGGGAGAGAACACCGGGCTCGCTTCCGACGCCTAAGCGCCCGCAGCGACCAGCATCGGTCGGGTCGGGCCCACGGTCAAGCGAAAACTCGCTTGCCGGAACTGCCAACCATCGGCAGCCAGTTCCTGCCTCAGGTCAGCATCGGTGGACGTGGACCCGGTGGCCAGCCCTTTGGCAGGGGTGCCGGGTCTGCACCTTCGTACCCGGTCAACAATTTGGTTGCCGTTGTCATATGGGCACGGCATACTGGAGAGGTCTCCGGTAAGCATCGGAGAAAGTGGACCCGGTTGCCAGCCCTTTGGTTGGGGAGCCGGGTTCTGCGCTTTAACGGCCAAGTTCCGTCAGCGAGCGCACAATAGGCGCGACGTGTCTCAACCACCGGCCGCCGGCTCCGAGCGACCACAGCACACCATCAGCGATCCAAAGCATCGGTTCGGTGGCCCCGTCCCGGTGATCGAAGATCAGCCGAGGTTCTGGTTGACGGTGACGCACAATCGTGACCCGATCGTCGTGGTCATCCTGTCGACTCTCGATCGTGAGCAGTGGGACACTCCGCTCCTGCGCCATCTCGACGATGCTGGCCAGACAGCCGTTCCGGGCCTCGAACTCTGTCACTCCGTGTCGGCGGACCATGCTCACGACGTGGACCTCGATCGGTAACTCGATGAACACCTTCAACGCCGCCCGACGTGTCGCATCCAACTCCTGGTGGAAATGCAGCCGCCTCCCGCCGACCACCAGATCCACGACAGCTCTCCTGGCGGAGGCGAGGTGGCGCGCCTCGATCAGCACGCAGCCCATCAGGTACCGCTGACCCCGAATCGATTCGTCGACGAACGCATCCGTCGGGCGGAATCGACGACGGCTCATTCGTCCCCCTCCAACAAGGCGCCGACCGAATCGGCGACGGCTCGATCCGACTTGGCGAACGCGTGGGCGTAGACCCGTAACGTCATCGCCGCATTCGCGTGGCCGAGGCGGTCGGCGACGGTCTTCACGTCGTGTCCCGCGGCGATCGCCACCGACGCCGACCAGTGGCGCAGATCGTTCAGGCGCCACTTCGCATCGAGTCCGGCCTTGTCACGAGCGATCCGCCACCAGTAGCCGATCCGATCGGGGTTGGGCGGAGCGTCGCCGAGCGCGAACAACCACGGCCCGAACTCCTCCCGCTCCGTCCTTTCGCGTTCCACAACAGCAAGCGTCGCAGCGTGGAGCGTGAGTCGACGCTGGTTCGCCGTCTTTGTCGGCGCATCCGCTAGCACTGTCTCACCCGAACGCCGATCGGTCTCGATCGCCGAATCGATCGTCACGACGCCATCGGCTACATCCTCC
>JANMZO010000061.1:0-19989 GCA_031383405.1 Acidimicrobiia bacterium
ATGGTATTCGATTGAATACCATCTGGCAAGTGGTCGCGAGCGATCAACGGCCCTTCAGCGGCTGAAAATCCACTCCACGCCCTGCACACCGCGCCAACCGAGGTAGACGACAAGCGCGGCGATCATGACCTTGAAGTGCCAGGGCGCCTTCGGGGCGTCGCCCTCTTCTTCTCCCGGCGCAGGGAGACCGAGGGATCGCGCTTCCATGCGCAGCGCCCCTCTGGTGGCGAGAACTGCTTTGCATTCGGGGCATGCGCCTTCGGGTGTCATGGCGTTCGGCGCCCAATACTTCGAACACGTATCGCACCAGGGCATTGCCAGACTCTACCCGTCGCCGCCCGCTGGACCGCTCACCCGAGCGATGACCAACCCGTCAGGGTCACCCTACGTCAGGCCGGTATCAGTGCGTCATCCGCCAGGCACGACACCTCGCCGAAGTCGTTGAAGCACCGCACCCGCGAAGGCTTCTTCAGTCCCCGTCCGATTTGCACGCTCCGCACGACACCGAGCAGGACGCCACCGAGGATTACGGCCAGCACAATCAACGCCACGATGCGCTCACGTCGGCCGCGTTGGATCGGTCGGCGTTCCGGATACCAGGGCTCATCGTCACCGCCCCAGTTTCCCCCGACCGGTCCCTCTGAACCACCCGCATTCACGGCAACATCCCGCGCAAGGAACGCCCCGTCAGATCTTCTTGATGATCGCCCGCGAAACGAGGAATCCTCGACCCGACTTCACCTTGCAGGTGATTCCGGTGGCAGCTGACGTGCACGTGAACTCACCGCTTTTTATCGACTTTCCGTATGCGAGCTTTTGATTGTTCGGATTCTGCATCGTGTCACCCTGGCATCCGAACAGCGACACCCGGCCGCGACTGTCGACGGAGGCCCCCGCCACCCAGTCGAGATCACAGTCGGCGGGACGGGCAGGAGGCTTCCCCGTGAATTCACGGATCTCACAGGCGGCGGACCGCGTCGAGCCGGACCCGGTGATGATCATGCAGTGCGCGTTACCCGACGGACTCTGGAATGTGACGACCGGGTTGGCCGCATGAGATGACCCGATTCCAAAACCGAGCGCGCCCAGTGCGCCCGTCAGCAGAGTCACCGTGCACGCAAACGAGGCAACAAAGGTCCTTGCGTTTCTCATACTGGCGGAACTCCATGTCTACGGTCGCTGAAGTGACGGTTCTTGCTACGGGCGCGTTCGATGCGCACTATCAGATCGGCCCGCAGATCCTCGGGCTGAATGATCGCGTCGATGACCAACTCCGACGCGAGCAGCAGCAGGTCGACATCGGATTCGTATTCCGCCCGCTTGGCGGACACGAAGGCGTCGCGCTCGGCCTGGTCTTCGATTTCCGCGATCTTGTTGGCATACACCGCGTTCACTGCGGGCTCGGGGCCCATCACCGCGATCTTGGCCATCGGGAGCGCGATCGTCGCTTCGGGTTCAAATGCCGGACCGCTCATCGCATACAAACCGGCGCCATAGGCTTTTCGCACAATCACGCTGATCTTGGGTACGGTCGCCTCGCATACCGCAGTGATCATCTTGGCGCCGTGGCGGATGATGCCCTCACGCTCCACCGCGGTTCCGACCATGAAACCGGGGACATCGGCGAGGAACACGAGCGGAATGTTGAAGGCATCGCACAACCAGATGAAGCGGGCGGCCTTGTCGGCCGAGTCACCGAAAAGCACACCGCCCTTCTGCATCGGGTTGTTGGCGACGATGCCGACGGGCTTGCCCGCGAGTCGTCCGAGGCCAACGACAAGTTCCCTGGCGAACAGCGGCTTGATCTCGTGGAACGAGGCCTCGTCGACTATGGCCTTGATGACTTTCCGCATGTCATAGGCGCGCCTATCTTCGACCGGAACCATCGAGGCCGTGAACACCGTCGCCGATGGCTTCGATTCGATGGCGGGTGGTTGCTCACGCCAGTTCTGGGGAAAGTAACCCAGGTGATGCCGGGCCATGGCGATCGCTTCCTCGTCGGTCGACACGAGTTGATCACCACAGCCGCTCACGGACGCGTGCATCCGCGCCCCGCCGAGTTCCTCGAGCGTCGTCTTTTCGCCGATTACCTCTTCGACCATTCGCGGCGAGCCGAGATACATCGACGCGTTCCCCTCGACCATGATCACTATGTCGCAGAACGCAGGAATATAGGCACCACCGGCTGCTGACGGCCCGAAGAGGCAGCAGATCTGCGGAACCTTGCCCGACAGCCGGACCTCGTTGTAAAAGATCCGACCGGCACCGCGGCGCCCGGGGAAAAGCTGCACCTGATCGGTGATGCGTGCCCCCGCCGAGTCGACCAGGTAGAAGATCGGAATCTCAAGCGACAGCGCCCGCTCCGTGATCCGGATGATCTTCTCGACCGTGCGTGCCCCCCAGGATCCCGCCTTTACGGTCGGGTCGTTGGCCATGATGCACACCGGTCGACCGTCGATCGTCCCGATCCCCGTGACAACGCCGTCGGCGGGCAGGTCCTTCCCGGGAGCTTGATTGTTGGCCAGCAGCCCTTCCTCGACGAAAGACCCGGGGTCGATGAGCAGCGCGATCCGGTCGCGGACGAACAATTTGTTCTGGCGGGCCAGCTTGGGGCCTTCCTTGGCCAGGTTTCCCTGCATGGCTCGCTCGGCCGCCGCGATGACATCACTAGACATGCCCTTAGCTTGGCACGCGATCTGTCCCGGACACCTATCTGGTGCACTGAAGCGGACCTGGGCTGAATATCGACGGGAAAAGAACACCCGGTCACAGAAGGTCTGGCGCTTTCGACGTTCAAGGTATTTCTACGAAGGTGCACCACCCTCCACGTCAGCAGCTACGTTGCCGAACCCGGCGCCGACGATCCACCGGGTGTTCACTTCTTCCCGGTCGACCCCGGGCGCGTCACGGGCACGGCCGCGAGCCACTCGGGCACTTCACCCGGCTCCCAGCTTTGGGCCTCGATAGCAAGCGTGCTTACCAATGGAACGCCCAGGTCGATGTTCCCATTCGACCGGTCGACCAATACAGCCGCGCCGACTGTGGTCGCGCCCACGGAGTCAACCAGGGTCTGGCACTCCCTGATCGATCCACCGGTCGTCAGGATGTCATCGACGATCAGCACGCGGTCTCCGTCTTTCAAATGGTCGGCCCGTCGAACCATCCGCGCCCCGTCGGGGCCTTTCTCGCCGTAGGCCGCCGGCAGTCTCAGCTGCCTCCCGAGTTCATACGCGAGGACGATCCCAAGGGTGGTCGGCCCGAGCACGACGGTCGCCTCGATTCCGGCGCGCCGGACCCGTTGGGCCAACTCCGCCCCCAACGTGGCGACGTGGTCCGGCCAGCGCAACACATCAAACTTCTCGAAGTACTGATCGGAATGCCGACCACTGGTCAATACAAAGTGCCCCGTGAGGAGGGCACCGCAGGTCACAAACAGGTTTCGAACTTCATCGTCGGTCACACCAGTGATTCTGACCCGGCGAGACACAAGAAGTCGTGTTCAGGTATCGACTCTCTCCGACCCTCTTTGATCAGGAAGGTTGGAAATATTGAAGGCCCGAACGTTGCGAACGCCAACCTTGCGAACGCCGGCGGGCCGGTCAAACCCGTCGAGTCGACCCGCAGTTCCGCGGGTACTGGCCTTTCGCTGTCAGAACGAGTGGAATAGGGGGCATGTCCCGCACCCCCCGTGATGGTTGTATCCATGTCGTTATCGAAATCCCCCGAGGATCACGCAACAAATATGAGATCGACCACGATACGAATCGGATCTTCCTCGATCGCCGCCTGTTCTCCGCCACCGTCTACCCGGCCGATTACGGCTTCATCCCCGACACCCTGGGCGAGGACGGCGATCCCCTCGACGCCCTGGTTCTGCTCGAAGACCCGACATTCCCGGGGATCTGGGTCGAAGCCCGACCCGTCGGCGTAATGTGGATGCAAGACGAGGCCGGCCCCGACGCGAAGATCATCTGCGTTCCACCGACCGAACCGCGCTGGAAGGGCGTCGAAGACATCCGTGACCTTCCCGAGGAACTACTCGAAGAAATCAAACACTTCTTCGATGTCTACAAGATGCTCGAACCCGACAAGCGTTCGTCGACCGCTGGGTTTGAAGGGGCCCGGGCGGCGTGGCGTGAAATCAACGCTTCGCTGGAACGGGAAAAGAACAACCCGAACAAGCATTAGGAATCGGTGCCGAACCCGGTCGGATCCGAAGCTGTGGAACACCCGTCGGCCCCGCGATGGCGGCGGGTCGGCGTCAGTGCGGCGGAGGCCAGGGTTGCCGTATATGAACTCTGGAGTTCGTTCGGCGACCCGCGTCAACTTGTCGACCTCGAAGAGGTGTCGGCCCACGTGTCCAACAACCGGGTGTACCGGCTGACACTCGATGACGAATCCGGAGTCTTCGCAAAAGTCTCGAACTACGGCTCGTACTTCCTCTTCCGGGAAGATCATGATCGGATTGACCGGTTGGTACGTGGCTTGAGTACATCCCGATTCTCCTCGTTTCTCGCCGCCCCGTTAATCGGCGCAAACGGTCGGGTCCACACGCACTACGACGGGAAGATCTGGGCAGTCCTATATCAGGAGTTGGAAAAGCGGACCCAACTGCCGCGTGTTCTGGAACCGAAGCAGATCGAAACACTGGCCGAGGAAATTGCCGACTTCCATCTGGCCTGTGAATCGGCGGCCCGGCGGATCGCGGTTCCGGCCACTTCCGTGTCGATAAAGTCCGACGTCATCCATCTGCTCGACCTGGTGTCGACGCGTTCGACGGCGAAATCGTTTCAACTCGCTCCGGACGAACTCGATGTCGTGCGCCGCCACGCCCACGACTTTCTCTTCGCGCTCGACGATGCCGGCTACGACGATCTTCAGAAACTCCCGATCCTCATCGACTGGAACCTGGGCAACTTCTCGATCGAGGAGAAGCCTTCGGCCGGGCACGGTACGTTCCGCCTTTACAGTCGCTGGGACTACGACTGGTTCCGCATCGAGCCGCTCGTGCTCGACTTCTACTTTCTGTCACGCGTGTCGTCGCAGACCGGGGACCGCACCCGGTTTTCCTATGGGGCCCACACCCTGACCGAGCCGCGCTTTCTGCGTTTCGTCGAGTCATACCACCGGGTGCGTCCGCTTCGGGAAGCCGACATCCTGCTGCTGAAGGAGGCGTACCGCTTCTTCATCCTCCACTACGTGCTGGCGGTCGGCGACCACTTCTTCCGAGCCGATCTGTGGGCGGAGTTTCAGACACAATCGGTGCACCGCTACCTTCCGTCGATCGACACACTCGATCTACGGCCACTGCTGCGAATCGTTGCTTAGGCTCCCGCCCGCCGGGTAACTCGCAGGGATATCTCCCGGGATTGTCCTGCGGCCCACCACGCATGCATCAGCCCTTTCGGGGCCCGCCCCCGGGTACTCCGCAGCGCCGAATCTCACGCTGAACCGCCCGCTCGCCCCGAATGCAGGTGGCCACGAGTTGTTCGAGCCGTTTCGGGTCCCAAAGGTTCCAGAAGTCTGCATGCATGGTATCGAAAGCCCCCGATGCCAACCCCGAGGACCTGCCTGAAACGTCGGCCTTGATCCTTAGCTGGGGTAACCCGATCGGAAATGCATCAGGGCAGGACCGGCCCTGCGCCCGGGCGACGTTGCCGGGAGCCAACAACGATCTGCCATCCCAACACTGTGGAAAATCAATACGCACGCTTAGCTTGGTTCCGGGACGGCACGTCACGGGAGGAACTGTCAACCACCCCGCCTGATCGACGAGCAATCCGCAACTCCATGCCACCGAAGGCTGTCTGCCGGGCGGATCGAATTTCCACCCGGCCACGATCTGCAGGCCGAAGGGCATCGGTCGCACCGACGACGGGGGAAGTCCTCCGGCAATATAATATGCGCGCATATTTGTCCAGATACCCCCGTCCAACCCGGGGAGCCAGTAGGACGCCCGGTCGGCCGGATCCTCACACGTCGTAGCGGCACGTTTCAGTATCTCGGCCGTCGAGGCTGCGTTAGTGGCCCGGTTGCCGAAGAACACATGGTGGTGAGACATGCCGGCACGCCCCGAATGGACGATCGGATCATCGTTGGATTCGTGTGAGAGGCCGCAACCCACGACGAACGGCACGCTCGGAAACGGCTTCGCGGTTCCGGACGCTTCGGCCACCGGGGCCGAACCGCCAATCGCCAGCAGGGCGGCAGCCATAACCGCGGTGCAGCGGGTCCCGCGCATAAGCCGGTTAACCGCGTTTGCGAACCCGGAGCTTGACGGGAGTGGCGCCGAAGTTGAACCGTTCGCGTATCTTGCGCTCCAGGTACCGCAGGTACTGCGGCGACAGTTCACGGTTGGCGAAGAGCGTGAACGTGGGCGGATCGGTCGCCCCCTGCGTGGCGTAAAGAATCCGGGCTTCACGGACCGGATGCAACTGCTGGGCTTCCGCGATCAGATCATTGAGCTCACGGGTCGGGACCCGCATGTGGTATTTCGAAATTGCGTCGCCCAGTAACGGCATGAGCTTGTGCACACCGAAACCACTCAGTGCGCTTACCTTCAGGACGGGCGCGTACCCGAGAAAAGCCAGTCTGTCCTCCACGCTGGCCATGGCTTCGACGCGCTGTTCGTTGTCGAGGGTGTCCCACTTGTTCAAGATGACGACAATCGGACAACCGGAGGCGTCGATGCGCTCAGCCAGACGTTGGTCCTGGTGGGTCACGCCTTCGCTGGCATCAAGGACGAGCAGCGCAGCGTCGGCGTTGTCAATCGCCTGCAGCGCCCGGACCATGGAGAAGTATTCGGCCCCTTCGTCGATTTTGGACTTGCGGCGCATACCGGCGGTGTCAACAAACCGAATATGACCTTCGGGAGTTTCGACGACGGTGTCGACGGCGTCGCGTGTGGTACCGGCCATGTCGTGAACGATCGAGCGCTCGTCGCCGATCAGGCGGTTGAACAGAGTGGACTTGCCGACATTGGGACGACCGGCGATCACAACGGCAGGAACCTTGCCTCCCCCAACTCCCATGTGGTCATAGGTTGCTTCGTCGACCGCCTGTTCGTGGTCAAAGTCGTCGCGGGGACCGCCATCTGGGCGTTCGGGAGCCGGAAGCACGGCGATGACCTCGTCGAGGAAGTCACCGGTTCCGCGTCCGTGAAGCGCGCTGACCCCGATCGGATCACCCATGCCGAGGGCAATGAAGGCCCAAATGTCAGGTTCACGGGTCTCGCCGTCGACCTTGTTCACCAGCACAAAGGTGGTGTCTTTGGATCGACGACGCCTCACGACGTCGGCAATGGCCTCGTCTTCGGGCGTAATGCCTACGGTTACATCGACGACGAACAGCACAAGGTCGGCATCTTCAATGGCCTTCTCGGCCTGCCGCGAGACCTTGTCGTCGAGATCGGTACCGTGCTCCATCCAGCCGCCGGTATCGACGATCAGGAACGGAACACCGCACCATTCGGCTTCGAGATCCTTACGGTCCCGGGTCACCCCGGGACGCTCTTCGACGATCGCCTCGCGACGTCCGACAACCCGGTTGACCAGGGTGGACTTGCCAACGTTCGGCCGGCCGACGACAGCGACAATGGGAAGCCCACGTGGATTGGTGAAGGTGATCCGGGAGGTTTGAGCCGACTTCGCTCGTCGCTTCGATTGTTCGCTCATACTCGTTCGTTCCTAGGCGTAGCTCGCTCGGTCTGGTGATTACCCTGCCCTCAGAACGGGGACCGGCACCGGCGGCCGGCAAAGCGGGGCCGAAAGCGAGGCTCTAATGGTACTGGTAAGCCGTCGTCACCTGGAACGCTTGCTGTCAGCCAGGTAAACGCACGACGCTCCGAACACTGCCGAAGGCCGTCACTCGGGCAGTCACGCGGGCGAAAGCGCCTCTCGGAGCGCTATGCCGTTTGTCGCAACGATCTCGATGGGCCGCGGTAGGTCAGCCGGGGAAGTGCCGTCCAAAAAGACACCCTTGCTCAGACACACATCGGGAAGAAGATAGCGATGACCGGCCGGCTGAGTGGCCAGCACACGGGCGATGTCGGACCCGACCATCAGACCGGTGACCGCGGTGTTGCCCCCGAAAAAGTCGTTGCGGACGGGAAGTATGCGCACATCGGATCGGTGAAGGTCACGCAGGACCGGCGGAAGAAGCGTCTCCAGTACCTCCGCGCCGTATTCACCGGTAAGGATCGCCACGGGCGCGCTCCGGCGCGGACGAAGGGCGATCGACCCCGACGCGGGCGGCACCGCGACGGCCAAGTGGGTGGTTCGAGGCGCCCGGTATCCCTCCGCGGGCGCTCCGTCCACCCACGCAAAGAACCCACTAGCTACGTCGGTCGGAGTCGCAGTGAGTCCGGTGAGCTCGGCTTCGAGCGTTCGGGCCATTCCGATTCCGTTCTCGTGCTGGCAGAAGTCTTCGTACGCTTCGCGGGGCGGGAACGGGCGCTTCGCCATGAGGTAGTACTCGTCGGCGCAGAACACGAGGCGCCGACCGAGCGTGTCGAGAAAGATCTGCTGCCACTCCTCCACGGTGTCGATCACCGCGCGGGCCTCTTGAAGCGTGTGAAGGCGGAGACCCGGTTCCTTGTTGAACTTCGAGATGCCCAGGGGTACCGCGTGCAACGACGCCAACTCCGGGTACTGCTCCAAGATCCCGCAGAGGGTGTCTACGAGCACCGGCCCATCGTTGAGGCCCGGACAGATCACGAGCTGCCCGTGCACCTCAACACCATGGTCAAGCAGGGCCCGGAGCCAACGCAGGCTCGTGGCTCCCCTTCGATTCCGCAGAAGATCCGAGCGGACTTCGGGGTCGGTGGCGTGAATCGAAACGTTGAGCGGCGACAGGCCTTCGGTGATGACGCGCTCAAGATCGGCCTCGGTGAAGCGGGTGAGCGTGGTGAAGTTGCCGTAGAGAAACGAGAGCCGGTAGTCGTCGTCTTTCAGGTACAGGCTCGGCCTCATCCCGGGTGGTAGCTGGTAGATGAAGCAGAACGAACAGTGGTTGTCGCACGTTCGCAGTTGGTCGAACAGGGCGGACTGCACTTCAATTCCGAGTGTCTGCCCCTCGCGCTTTTCAATGTCGATCGAGATCTCCATCCCACCGCGGGAGAGCACCAACTCGACCACCGCTTCATCGGCAAGGAGCCGGTACTGGATCACATCCCGCACGACCTGGCCGTTCATCAACGCAATCTCGTCGCCGGGATAGATACCCACCGCATCAGCCGGGGATCCCGGTTCAACCGAGACAACGGTGGGTAACGACATAGCTCAAGGTTACCGGTACCCTCGGAGGTGATGACTCCGTTCGAACAACTCCCTGAACCCGCTCCGACCACGGTGCCGGATTCGGCGATCGAACGTGTTCTCCTGGCCGCCCCCCGAGGCTTCTGCGCCGGAGTGGAGATGGCGATCAAAGCGCTCATCTGGATGATACGAATGTTCGACGCACCGGTGTACTGCTACCACGAGATCGTCCACAACCGGCTCGTGGTCGACCGGTTCCGCGAACTCGGCGTGGTGTTTGTCGACTCGATCGACGAGGTTCCCGAAGGCGCTCCCCTGATGCTGAGCGCACATGGCTCGGCTCCCGACGTGGTTGCCGAAGCCCAGGCCAAGGGCGGTTTTGTCGTCAATGCGGTCTGCCCTCTGGTCACCAAGGTCCACCACGAGGCAAAAGTACGCAGCGGCAAGGGTTTTTCAATCATCTACATCGGGCACGAGGGTCACGACGAGGCGGTCGGCACGATGGCGGTCGCACCGGACGCGATGCACCTGGTCGAGTCACCCGAAGATGTCGAGTCGCTTGATCTCGGTGAGGGCCCGGTCGCCCTCTTGGCGCAGACGACGCTCTCGCACCACGACTGGGCCGACGTGCTGGCCGCAGCACAGTCCAAATATCCGACCATGTGGGTGCCCGGGCACTCCGACCTCTGCTATGCGACGACAAACCGGCAGACGGCGCTCACCGCGATGGCACCGGAGTGCGACGCCATAATCGTGATCGGCTCAGCGAATTCGTCCAACACCGTGGCTCTTGCGAAAGTCGCGCAGGCCGCAGGCTGTGACCGTGTGTATCGGGTCAATCATGCAGGAGAGCTTCCTGCGGATCTGTCGGGCACCGTCGGGGTGACTGCGGGAGCATCGGCACCCGATGATCTCGTCGAAGCCGTCATCGCCGCTCTCGCCCCTCGAAACGGGGTCCAGGTCGTGCGGGTGACCGAGGAAGACGAGTATTTTCCACCGCCACGCGAGCTGCGGGAGATGATTCCGTCGTTCGCCGCGGTGGCCGCATACGGACTCGGTGGCCGGGTGCCCGAGATTTCCTTGTTGACCGAGGACCGGTCGACCTCGGCGAGTGCGGTACTTGCATCCGTGGACCGCCGCCGGGCGCCGCGGTGAAGATCCCCGTTCGGCCGGACCGCTCGGCCGGACCGCTCGGCGCTCGTGGCGCGACGACCCGGCACGTGACAGGCTGATTCTCCACATCCCGACGCAGGAAGCCAACGATGAGCGACATCACCCAGGTTCACGTCCGCAAGACCAAGATCGACGATTTCCGAGTGGTCGATCACCCGATGCCGGTCGCGGTCAACGGCGAGGTGGTGTTTCGTGTCGATCGCTTCGCCGTCACGGCCAACAACGTGACCTACGCGGTGTTCGGCGCCGCCATGAAATACTGGAACTTCTTCCCCACCGACGATCCGGACTGGGGCATCGTTCCGGTTTGGGGTTTCGGCGATGTGGTCGAAAGCCGTTGTGAGGGCGTCGAGGTCGGCGAACGATTTTACGGGTACTTTCCCATGGCCTCGCACGTTGTGGTGCAACCGGCGAAGGTGACCGCTGTCGGTATGTTCGACGGCGTTGCCCACCGACAGGAACTTCACTCGGTCTACAACAACTATGTGCGCGTCTCTTCTGACCCGAGCTATTCGAAGGAACTCGAAGCGGAGCAGATGCTCCTGCGGCCACTGTTCACCACGTCGTTTCTGATCGATGACTTCCTCGCCGACAACAAGATGTTCGGCGCGCATACGATTGTCATTTCGAGCGCCTCCAGCAAGACCGCGTACGGTGCCGCGTTCTGTCTGAACCAGCGTGAAACGGTTCGGGTCGTCGGGTTGACGTCTGACCGCAACCGGGCGTTTACCGAAGGACTCGGTTGCTACGACCAGGTTCTCACGTACGACGAGATCGGGTCGCTGCCCGTCGTTCCCACGACATATGTCGACATGGCCGGAAGCTCATCGACCCGACTGGCGGTCCACACCGTTCTGGGCGACTCCCTGCTCTACGACTGTGTTGTCGGCGGAACCCACTGGGACGAGGTCGGTGGCTCCTCGACGCTTCCGGGACCCCGTCCGCAACTGTTCTTCGCTCCGGCCCAGGTCGCGAAACGCACGACAGAGTGGGGACACGCCGGCTTTGCCGACCTCCTCGGGACGTCATGGTCGGCCTTCCTCGCGAAAGTTGTCTCGGCTGACGCACCGTGGATGCGCGTCACCTCGATCGAAGGCGCCCCGGCCGTCGCCGACTGTTTCGTGGCCCAGGCCACCGGTGCCGCGCTCCCGGAGATCGGCTACACCGCCCGCGTCTAGTGCAATGTCGACCGGAAACGGTCCATGGGCAACTCAATGCCGATGGGCCGGGCCGACCGACCGGATAGCACGGGTGACCGTTTGCTGCGCGAGCAGACGAACGTGGAAAAAATCCGCCTCGACCTCACCGGTTGCCACCGCGACCAGCGCATCGCCATCGGCGTCGGTGTGGGCCGGGAGCAGAGCCCGGGCCATTCCGTCGTGGCCACTTTGCGCCACGAGATGACAGTCCTTCTTGGTAAGGGTCGCGTTTGTGACGATGACCCCGATCGTCGTGTTTCCGAATGCGTTGTCAGGCTCAGCGATCAGGTTCGGCGCCCCGATATCAAGGGTCGTGGTGCCGTCGTCAATGAACCCGAACGCGTTCACAGCAATAAGCGCGCTTACTACAAGCGAGCCCGACTGCATGGTCGCGGTTCCGATTCCCCCGGGGGCCGCACCGCTTCGTCCGGCCCACTTCCCCACCGTCGCGCCGGTTGCCGCTCCGACCTGTCCGAGCTCATACACGCCCGTAGTTGCCGCCACCGCGGCAGCACGACCTTGAAGCGGGCCGGGGCGAACCCTTCCTTCACCCACGGCCAGGTCGAACAGGCTGAGGCCGACGACAATCGGAACCGGACCTACCGCCGTCGGGAATCCGATGCCGTGCGCTTCGAGCCAGTCGACCACGCCGTCGCACGCCGCCAACCCGAACGCCGACCCACCGGACAAAACCACGGCGTGAACCGTCTCCACTGTGCGCAATGGGTCGAGCAGCGCGAACTCCCGGGTGGCCGGCGCGCCACCACGAACTTCGCCCGAAGCAACGCAGTCCGGCGGCAGGAGCACGACCGTGCAGCCGGTCCTGGCGACCGGGTCGGTCCAGTGGCCAACCTTCACCCCGCCGATGTCGGTGATCACCTCAGCAGTCCTCGCCGAACGCTTCGCACCCGTCGTTGTCGCACACGAATCCCGAGTCGATCACGTTCGACGGGTGGGCCGGAAGCATCGTGACGCCACATGTCGCGCAGATCGGAGCACGGTTGACACCGGAGTCGTAGAGGTTCACGGACCCCATCATGACGCGAGAACCACGGGCCATCGGTGACCGACGGTCAGCCTGTCACGCGTCGGCGGTCAAGAACCCGGCGATGCGCTCACCGATCATGACCGCCGGAATATTGGTGTTGGCCCGGGGGATCTGCGGCATGAGAGACACGTCGCCGACCCACACACGCGACAAACCGTACACACGCCCGGTCTCGTCGCACACCGCGGAGGGATCCGAGTCGACCCCCATCCGGCAGGTGCCGACCGGGTGGTAATAGTGCGCGACCTCCCGACGAATGGCCTCATCGCTCGAAACGTCTGTGACCTCACCACCTAGCACTCCCGCCAGCGCAGGGTGCGCGAACATCTCCTGAGCCAACGTGAGACCGTCGCGTAACACGGTGATGTCGTGATCCTCTGGATCAGACAGATAGGCGTGATCGATCCTCGGTGCGGCCCCGGGATCGGCCGAGACGACAGCCAGAGAACCCCTACTTCGGGGGGTCACGCACGCAACCTCGATCAGTGCCCGTCCATTCGTCAGAACCGTCTGGGTCGACGCACAAACCGGAAAAAGGTGTGTGTCGAATATGCCGTCGGTCGCCAGCGACGAACACGATTTGCCGAGCGTCTGCTCCTCGGGCAGCGCACCCTTCGCCGCCGCGTCGTCGAGCCGCTCCTGGAGTAGCGGGCCGACCTCGCGATCCGCGTGCACCATTGGATGATCGTGAAGGTTGGCGCCGACGCCCCGCAGTTCATGGGTCGCACGGACACCTGCCGCCACCAGCACGGCCGGATCACCGATGCCCGAACGCTGCAAGATCGCCGGCGTTCCGTAAACACCGGCGCACAGAATCACCCGGTCCGCGCCAACCCGGATCTCGGTGCCATCGCGCCACCCGACAACCACTACGCCGTCGGATGTCTGTACAAGGCGATCGGTGAGCATACGATCGACAATACGCAAGTTGTTATGCGCGCGTACCGGATCGATGTAAGCGAACGCGGAATTCCACCGAATCCGGTTCACGATGTTGACCGACTCCCGGCCGAATGAAGTGTTCGCGTCGAGGTCACACAGATCCTGAGCCATGGTCCAACCCGTTTCTTCGGCGGCCCGTAGGCAGCGGGCGTGAAACGGGCCCACGTCGTCGGGTTCGTAGGTCCGGACGCGCATCATGGACAGCGCCCGGGCGAATAGCGGCCGAAGAAGATCGGTCCGCCACAAAGGAAGATTCCACGCGTCGTAGTCGGTTGCATGGCCGACTGCTGCGATGGCGCCATTGTGGGCGGAGCAGCCACCAAGTACCCGGGCGCGTTCGAAGGTCCACGGAGCACGACCACTGACCGGACCGGATGTGTAGCCCCAGTCGTGAGACGTGGCGAGCGCATGGGCATCGAGCAGGTCGGCGGGCCAGGCTCCACCACCGAACGGACCGTAGTCGGGACCGGCTTCGACCAGCACGACGCTGGCACCGGCTTCGGCAAGGCGCGCCGCAACCACCGCTCCCGACGAACCGCCACCGACGACCACCACATCAGCCGACAATGTCGGCTTCGAACGGGGGGCCGCTTGTTCATCCAAGGGAACTCCTTCGTTTAAGTGGTGGTACCGAGGTTAGCCACGACGGTGATCCCGGTCGAGCAACGATCGGTTCCGACCAGCCGCCGGCTCCGATTCGGGCTTCAGATTCCGACGGAAACCGCCGATAACCGCCTGATGGACGACGACCCCTATGCCCTTCTCGGGGTGTCCATCGATGCAACGCCGCGCGAGATCGATCAGGCCCGCAAGTACGCCGACCGGGTTCTTCGGGAGATCGCACGGGGGTTGGGGCCCGAACTCGCTGCCGCCAAGTCGGGTGAGATCGAACTGGCATGGAGAACACTCAGTGACCCGGTGCAGCGTGCGGGCTTGGATCAGCGGCGTCGGGAGGCCCTCGCCAGCAATCCGACCGTTAGCAGCACATTCTCCAAAGCGACCGGTGATCCGGGAAAGTTATGTTCGCTTTGTAACGCCTCCCCCGCCATGACAATGCATTTCCGGGTCCGCCGGAACAAGAAGACCGTCGAATCCATCTCGGGTCTGTTCTGTCGAACCTGTGGCATCGCGACCTTCCGTGACTCGACCAATCAGACGTTGCGTCAGGGATTTTGGAAGGCCCGGACCATCATTACCACGATGGCAATTGTGCAAGGGAACATCCGGGAGCGACGTCGGATCAACGCGCTCGAGCGATCCGGAGAGACGTCCTTTTCGCTCGACCCGGGCCGACCCGTATGGTTGCGCTCCGGGGTGATCACGCTCACGATTTCGATCTCGGTGTTTCTCATGACCGTCGCCCAGGTGGCCGACACGGGAAGCATGCTGTCCGGTAAGCACTCCCCCCTGAACGATCTTCCGCTCCCCTGACCCGTCACGCGTTCAAGCCGGCGACAACGGAGTCCGCCAACCCGGTCGCTTCCACGTGCCGCGTAACGGCCGAACCCGCGGCCGACGGAAGCACACCCGCGAATCGACGCCCGCACCACCAGAACACCGGTGGCACGGACGTCGATCTCGGAGAGCGAAGTCAGACCGTAGCGTCGGGGGTGGTTCGCCCGTAATGGATGAAGCCGGCGATCGAAGCCAGGAGCAGTACGAGGGCAGCCAACAGGCTGACTATGAACGCCTGGTTGGCCCGTTCGCCGAAAACGCTGAAGCCGTATGACGTCAGCAACAGGCCTCGCAGAGTCTCACCGCGGAACAGGGTTTGCACCTTGCCTTCGAGAGCGGTCGCTGTTGCGTTGAGTTCCTCGGCCTTCGGATCCTTCTTGGCCGCAGCATCCGTCGCTGCGCCCCGAGCGGCACGCGCCTCACCGCTCGTTTCCGAGTAGGTTTTTCCACCGTTGACTTCGCTCAGGTGATAGGCGATGTATTTGTTCGAATAGCACTCCGCCTGCTTGCCCGAAGCGAGCGGCTTCCCGGCATTCTTCACCAGGCAGTCAGCCTTCTTTTCGGTGTCGCCAAGACCGGCGACCGGGGTGAAGTTGATGCGCTGGGCCACCATTTGGTCCTTCACGTAACTCTTTGCGAAATCGGCGTTGTTTTTCAAGACAAGCGAAAGAATCAACAAAAGGGCCGCCAAGGCGACCCCTCCTACCGTGAAGAAAAGATCAAGGGTGCGTCGCTTCATATGTTCTCCTAAGGAATCTGGTCTACCTGCGAACCCGTGTCCGAGATGCTCTTAGTGTCACAACCGTCCGACGTCGGAAAGTAGTGCCGAACGTCCTGCGATCCCGCCATCATCGGGCGCCGTATCCGGGTCCGGCGAGGGACCTTCGACCTCGTTGGCGCGGGTCCTGCACAGTGTCCCTGCACCATGACTCCTGCACCATGACTCCTGCACCATGGCCCTGCGCCACGACCCTGTCGTCGGATCAGGCCGAGACGGACCTCATGCACCGAGCACGTCGAAGTTGTCGCGACCAAGTCCCGGGGGTGCGTCGGCCCAGGGATTGCGTTGGCCGTCGAACACGAACGGGCTGGCCGGAACCATATGCGTACCTACAGTTTCGGTCGCAGTCGCCGGGTGGGACAGCGCCTCGACGTAGGAGTGCACGGGTGCCGCCGGGATCCCCTCCGTCGCCAGGGTTTGGAGCCATTCGTCTCGCGGCTTCGACGCGAGAGCCGCCCGGACCTCGGCTACGTAGTCGGCGGTCGGTGTGAACTCGAGATGCAACAACGATGCCAGCCGGGCCCGGAAGTGCAGTGGCGTCTGCACCACAAAGCGTTTCCCGTCGCTTCCCAGCGCGACGATCGTGTTCGGCGTCTTCATGGTGGCCGACCGATCGGCGATCGACAGCCAGGGCATCAGTGCGTCAATGAGTGAGATGCTCACGTGGACACCGCGACCCGTCCGCTCGCGCTCGAACAGCGCGGCGAGGATTGCCTGAGATGCAGCGGCGCCACCGGCGAGGTCGGCAATCTGGACCGCCAGTGGGCCCGGGGTTTCACCGAAGGCTTCGGGAAAGTCGAAAGCTCCCGTAAACGCCTGAATCACACCGTCTATCGCCGGCCCTCTGGCCAGAGGGCCGCTCTCCCCGTATCCGGTTATTGAACAGGTGATCAACCGCGAATTTGCCTCCCGGAGCACAGCGGGCGACAGACCCAGACGCTCCATGACCCCGGCGCGGGCATTGTCGACAAGCACGTCGCTTCGCTGAACGAGTTGGAGCAGTTGGGCACGGGCGTCGTCGTTCTTCAGGTCGAGTACGACGCTCTTGCGACCGCGGTGCAGAGCGAACCAGAAGTCGGAATCGGGCTCGGTCTTTCCGGCCCGGGTGGGATCTCCGGTCGGGGGTTCAACCTTGACGACACTCGCTCCGAGCTGCCCCAGCGTCATAACGGCGTAGGGCCCGGAGAGAAACGTGGTCAGATCGAGAACCGAAATGCCGGCGAGGGGACGAACAGTCATGGTGCTTACGCTAAACGGAACGGTCGGACTCCGCCCGGATCTCAGGCTTCAGACGAGCCCGCACGGAGCCGATGATGTCGAAACCAGAGTTGTTTCTTCATCGTCCGCCAAGAAGTCCATCCGTTCCAGAATGAGAGGTCACAGCATGGCCAGCACGCCGCAAACATCGGCACCGAAACCCGGTCGTGCCGCGTGCGTGCAGGGTTTCGTCGTGTCGCACTCCCCACGTCCCACCCCACCGGCGCCACCATCGCGCGAGACGCCCGAACAACGATGAACCTCGGCCTCGATCGGGGAATGCACTTTCGCAAACCGAAAGACCGCGGGCTGCGCACCGTGCCGGTTGATCCGTGGTCCGACCGGGGCAGCGATATCGACCAGAATGCTGGCGTGAGGCCCACCCGACCGACACGGAAGCGACCCGCTCCCGTTGTGACACCGCCGTTGCCGCCCTCGATAACCGTGGATCTTCCGGACCGCGGATCTATCCCGGTGCGGATCCACGACGGCCCGGCCGACAAACGAAAAGCCCGGCGCTGTCCGCCGCTGATCCTCGTACACGGCTGGACCGTGACGGCCGATCTCAACTTCTTCCAGCTGTACGAAAAGATCGGTCAGCGCCACCGCTTTGCCGCTTTTGACCAGCGGGGCCATGGGCGGGGTCTACGGCCGACCACCTTCTCTCTCGAAGACTGTGCCGATGATGTGGCGGCCGTGGCCGATGCGCTCGGGTGGCCCGAGTTTGTCGTGGTCGGGTACTCCATGGGTGGCACCATCGCGCAACTCGTGGCCCGCCGCCATCCGGACCGTTGCGCCGGCCTGGTGCTCTGCTCGACCGCTGGGGTGTTCACCGAAACCCGCACCGACCGGTTGCTGTTCGAAGGTGTCCTCGGCACCACGGTCCGCGCCCTCGACACGCTTCCCAAATTCATACGCGACCGGATGCCGGGCCGACTCCGTGCTGTTGGTGGACCCCAATCCACTGAACTCGGCGCGTGGATGGAGTCGGAGACCAAGCTGCATGACGCCACCCTCGTCGCCAAGGCCGGTCACGCGGTCGGTCAGTTCCGTTCCGAGGAGTGGATAGGCACACTGACGATGCCCGTCGCAGTGGTCATCACCACGAACGACACGATCATCGGCCCCACCCGACAACGACAGCTCGCATCGTCTCTGCCGAACGTAAGCGTTCATACCGTTTCGCTGGATCATTCGGCATCGACAACCGACGCGGAAACCTATTGGCCGGCTTTCGATGAGGCTCTCGCCAGCGTGACCCGAAGACAACCGGGTCGGATCCGCCGCACTGGCACCGCAACGTTCAAAACCGTCCAGCACTTCTTCGTTTCCGGGCGTGTTCAAGATGTCGGTTTTCGCCAGTCGATGCAGCACCGGGCCCGGGAGCTCGGGGTCGCCGGGTGGGTTCGGAACCGCCGCGACGGACGCGTGGAAGCGGTGGTCGCCGGAGCCCGGGACCGCGTGGAGGAGTTGCTGGCCTGGGCTCGACAGGGCCCCCCGATGGCCCGCGTCACCGATGTACGGGCAGCCCGATCCGACGATTCTCAACAGCTTCCGGAACCTGGGAAAGCGTTCCAAATCCGAGCTACGGAATAGGCGCACTCCTTTTGCCTGGTGGGCGTGACCCTCATCACCGACAGTGCCATCACGGACGGCACGGTCAACTGGTCGCCACCATGAAACAAAGGCTCGCGCTACGAAGCTCAATCGCTATCTCATCTGTTGCCGTGGACTGTTTCGGGTGCACCTGATACGGTCGCCGACAAGCCGTACACCCGGACCAACAGGAGCCGCACACATGCCTTCAGCCCCGCTGTCCCCGATCGACAACTACAAGGCGGTGCTGACCAACAAATACTCCGATTTCAGCGGCCGCGCCCGCCGCTCGGAGGACTAATTCACGGATTCCACACCGCCCGGCCTTTGCTGAAGGCGAAGGGAAAGTGGCTGAACCCTGACCTCCTCTTCCGTAGGGATCTCAGAGCAGGTGCCGCCAAGACGCAAAATATCCACTCTCTGGAAATTGAACCAGCGAACGGCTTCAGCGTCGCTTCAGTCTATCAGGCTTACGAGCAAGGCGCTGGGCAGACTTTGCCTGGGTGTTCTACGTGGGACTGAAACGGGCCCACAAGGTGGCTAACGGTGTGTTCGAAGCGAACGCCGATGACTTGGCGATGCGGCGCATCGTGCTGGCAGCGCCTGATGTTGGAGTTGGGATTATTCACGCCGACATTCCGACGGCTGTCACGTCGTGGTCGGTGATTGTTCGGGCGAAGGAAAGGGATCCGTCCCACGCCGAACGCGACGACCTGAAAGCAAGATTGTGTTCGAGTTTGATCTGGATGAACTTGATCGACGAGAAGTCCGTCGGGTTGTTGTTCGGTCGTTGGTGTTCGGGCGAAGAAGTGCTGAACGTTCACCGAAATCAGCGAGTGGAGTCCTTGTCACCGAAACGAGGGTCTTCGCTCATTCCGTTCATGCCGTTTTCGGTGCTTCGAGGCATTCAACTCCCTGTCACGCGTGACGGAGGAGTTAGGGGAAGGGCATTTCATGTCTCGATTCAAGCCAGATCGGCGAATCAGCCTTGAGGTCGACGAGGAACCGTCCCAACAGACAAACCGCACACGACCTGTCGGGACTCAACCAAAGCGGCTAGGTGCTATCCACTAATAACCCTGAGTGTTGCCACTAATTGACGCGGCGACGATCACTACGATGATGATGAGTAGAGATGCGAGTCCGATGTAGCCAAGGACGAGTCCGGCAATGGCCATTCCCTTGCCCCCGCGCTCTGGTCTCGATTTCTTGATCTGACTCAACGCGATATGACCGAAGATCACTGCAAGGACGCTCCCGATCCCATAGATCCAGACGATTCCC
>JANMZO010000078.1:0-2845 GCA_031383405.1 Acidimicrobiia bacterium
GCCGCGGTGAGCGGCCCCCCCCGCCGGTGCCACTGGGGCGTTCACAACCAACCGGGGCCCCGGGCCCCCCCCCGCGGCGCGGCTCGACGCTCCGTTTTGCGCGTTCTGTGGGGGTTTGGTCACCGCCTGGCTCAAGAAACGTGCCGATGGCACGGGGGGCCTGCCACGCAGTCCGGGTGCCGGCGGACGCCGAGGCGTTCCCGATGACCGTCGACCGAGCGGACGATCCTCGACCCGACGTAGTCACGAACGATCGTGGCTCTCTGTTCGTTCGACGTTCGCCTGCCCTGGGGCAAGTACTTAGCTGAGATGGTCCTGGGCGTTTTCCTACCCCAATTCTCTTCCGAAGCAGAGGTGATTGAATTCACCGCGCTTTTAGCTGTTTGACGGCGTTGCCGCGACCCGAACAGAAACCGCTGAGCGAGTGTGACAAACCGGGGACGGCACCTTGTTGGTGATATTTTCGCTATCTCCCGGGGTTCTCGGGCGCGATGAAACCAGACCCGTTCTTTCTTGGATGCCAACCGACGGAGTCGGGCCTCTTTGCGGCCCGAAAGGGCCGCCCGCAGTTCCTCTATCGACGTTTGGTACCGAGGGTGGCGCGCATCGCCGCGAAGGCAACTTTGGCGTCAAAGATCGCTAACGGGGAACTTTCCGGTTCAGAAACAAGGTTTTCCCCAACCTCACCGCCTCCACCAAGGTGGGCGATGGTGTCTTTGGTACCCGTAAGGGCCTCAGACCCATCGGGTTGTGTGTAGGTAACAGACAACGAACACGCCCCCGCTGGTGGGGTCGGGACGGGTTCGGGGCCGTCGATCTCGGCCATCAACTCGACCGCTACGAGAGCGTGTACCTCTATCGGACCGGAGCGAACGGTACCCAAGAACTGTGGCTGCGCTACCCCGACGGACGTTTGCCGGTTCGCCTCGCCGCCTCGGCAACCGTGACAACGGGATACGGGAAGCAGCAACTCCTGTATGAGGACGGCGGAATCATCCCGACGTTCTTCATCACTGATCGCGTTGTCGCGAAGATCTGGATCGCAATCTCTGATCGTTCGGGGTTAACGGCTGGTTTGTCGCAGGCGATGGCGGGGTGCGGGATTCGCTGGCACACGCATGATCCGGGTGTCGTGTTGACGCATCTCGCGGTTGCGATTGCTGATGGTGCTGAGTGCTTGTCGGATATGGCGGTGTTGCGGGAGCAGACGGAACTGTTCGGGCCGGTGGCATCTCGTCCAACGGCGTGGCGTGCTGTGGCAGCGGTCGCGTCAATTGCGAGCGATTCCGGCCGCGGTCGCAGCCGCGAGGGAACGGGTGTGGACGGCGGCCGGGCTCAACTTTGATGCGGTGACGTTGGATTTCGATGCCACGCTCCTCGACTCGTACTCGGAGAAGCAAGACACCGCACCTACATATAAGCGCGGATACGGGTTTCATCCGTTCGGTGTGTGGTGCGACGAAACGAACGAACCACTCGCAGCGATGCTGCGCCCCGGGAACGCCGGAGCGAACAACACCAACGATCATGTCGAACTCCTCGACCAAGCGATCGACGCCCTGCCCGTGAGGTACCGGACCGGGCACATGATCGGCGACCAAGCGGACATGGTTGAGGTTGCGTTGTTGGTGCGGGCCGACTCGGCTGGTGCGAGCCACGGTTTCGTCAGGGCGATCTTGGAAGCGAACGCCGAATACAGTATTGGTTACCAGATCGATGGCCGGGTCCGTGATGCGTTGCTCCTCGTTCAAGAAGAAGACTGGCGGCCGGCTGTCGAAACCAGCGGTGCAAGGCGGGCCGGGGCGTTCGTGACCGAACTCACCGATCTCGTCGACATGGACGGGTGGGGCAACGGATGCAGGCTGATCTGTCGTCGGGAACGACCGCACCCCGGTGCGCAACTGTCGATCTTTGATACTGACAACGGGTGGCGTCACACTGCGTTCATCACCAACAGTCCTGGCGACACGGTCACACTGGAACTACGCCAGCGTGGCCATGCCCGTGTCGAGGATCGAGTGCGTTGCTGGAAAGCGACCGGGATGCTCAACCCGCCGTTCGAGGACTACGTCCGTAACCAAGCCTGGACCCAGGTCACGCTCCTCGCTTCATGTCTGCTGTCGTGGACCCAACTTGTCTGCCTCACCGGTGATCTCGCTCGTGCCGAACCCAAAACGTTGCGTTACCGGATCTTCCACGTCGCCGCGCGACTCGCTCGTCGCCACGGACGACTGATTCTGCGCATCGACGACACCTGGCCCTGGCGACACGATCTCGCCGCTGCGTTCACCCGATTACGAACCCGGCTCTGCTGACCCTGAAGCCCCGGCAGCAACGGACCGGCGCCAGCGAACAGTGTGCTGACAACACAACACAACGACACCTGACCCGCCACGCCCCACCACCCACCCAACCCCCCCATAACCTAAGCGCGCAGACCAACACGCACCTCCAGCACCACCCTCACAACCCCGAATGAACAATCGAGGTTAATGACGCGTCGCACTTTTCGCTCTCGATTCTGTTCGGGAAGAGTTCGTACCTTAATTTTCACACGATTCGCCGTTGACACGCCGTACGAGATGATTTTGCCGCTTCACTCCTTTTCCTGGCATCAGGGGAACCACCTATTTCCCCAAAGGTCAAATTGCTCCCTCCACCGTCTGCCCTCCGCAAGACCCGCTTCGGACTCGCCGAGCGTGCCATCTGGACGAACAAACGCGAGCTTGTGGACCGCTGTACCGATCGTTACCCGACACCCGCGATCGAACTGAATTCGCGGAAAGATCACTGCCGCCTCGGCGAGCGCCACGTCGAACACAACACGTTCAAGAGCCTCAAGTCG
>JANMZO010000422.1:0-5381 GCA_031383405.1 Acidimicrobiia bacterium
TTAACGAACCGGCAGGGTCCGACCGGCATCAGATGCCACGGAAGCGGGGCAAGACCCCGTAACCTGGGCGCCATGCCCGCAACTATTTCCGTTGAACTTGCCACCACCGCACCCAAGGGAGCGTCCATCGGAACCGGGGTGGTGATAGGGAAGAACGGGCCGGAGATTCCGTCGGGGGTCTCGCTGACCGCGGCCAACCTGGCGGCTCGCGGATTCGAAGCAAAGCCCGGTCAGATCCTGGCTATTCCGGCCAAATCGGGTACGCACATTCTGGTCGGACTCGGGCCGATCGGCGCGCTGAACATTGACACCTTCCGCACGGCAGCGGCGGCGCTGGCCCGGGCCGCTTTCAGCGAGACACACCTGGCGGTTTCGCTCGTGGAGACGGCCCCGACCAGGCTGGACCGCAAGGCAGTGGCCCAGGCGGTCACCGAGGCCGTGCTCCTGGCCACATACACCTACACGGCTCACCGCTCAGTGGTTCCGCCCCGGGCGCTCATCGGCGTCACGCTCGTGGTGCGCAGCGAGCGGGCTATGACAGCTGCGGTCGAGAAGGGCAAGCTCATCGCTGAAGCGGTGATCTTGAACCGCGACCTGGTCAACGAACCGCCGGCGTCGATGACCCCCCGCATCCTCACGAGCTACGCCGAGCGGGCTGCGGCCGACAACGGTCTTGCGATCACGATCTTCGACGAAACCGATCTCGATCGCGAACGACTCGGTGGCCTCAAAGCTGTTTCACTCGGAAGCGCGGAACCGCCCCGTATGGTGAAGATGGTCTACATGCCCGCCGGGGCGGCCCGCAACGTGCCGACGATTGCGCTTGTCGGTAAAGGCGTCACGTTCGACTCGGGCGGTCTGTCGTTGAAGCCGAGCGACGGGATGCTCACGATGAAATGCGACATGGCCGGTGCCGGCCTCGTGATTTCGATCATGTCGATCATCGCCCGGCTTGCTCCGGCCGTGCGGGTCATCGGCTACTGCTGCATCACCGAGAACATGCCGAGCGGTACCGCCACAAAGCTCGGTGACGTAATGGTCGCCCGCAATGGCAAGACGGTCGAGAACCACAACACCGACGCCGAAGGTCGCCTGATTCTCATGGACGGTCTGTCGCTCGCCGCTGAAGACAAGCCTGACGCAATCGTTGACATCGCGACGCTCACCGGTGCGGCAATCGTCGCGCTCGGCACCGAGATCACCGCCGTCATGGGCAACAACAGGTCGTTCACGTCGCAGGTGATGGCCGCGGCCCGGTCGGTTGGCGAAGAGACCTGGGAGCTTCCGCTGTTCCCCCGTTACCGCAAGCACATCGACTCGTCGATCGCCGACATGAAGAACATCGGCAACGCCGGGCAGGCCGGCTCGATCATCGGCGGCATCTTCCTGCAGGAATTTGTCGACGGCCGCCCGTGGGTCCACCTCGACGTAGCCGGTCCGGCCTTCGTCAACGCCGACGACGGAATGATCACCCGGGGCGGCACCGGCGTAATGGTACGTACACTTATCGAATTGATCGAGACGTTTGAGCGTCCGAAGAAGTAGTACTGCCGTTCGGGTTAGCGTGCCGACCGAACAGGTTTGGCGACGACAATCGGGCCGTGTGTGTACTGCGGATGACAGTCCTTGATGCTGTTCTTCACCGTGACCCGACGAAACGCGCTGTCGACATGAAGCCATTCTTCGAGCAGCGGGCCGGGCACGCCGACCGTGTGGATCGCCCGGGCGAGAAGCTGGTGGCGGTGCACGAACATCTCGTCGGTGATGTACAGGTGTTGGTGGGCGTCTCGTGGGTTCTTGCCGATAAAAATCTGTGGCCCGCCCATCGCGCCGCTCATGAAGTCGGTGAGTTGGCGCTCATGGCGACCGCGTTCCACGCCGACGAAGAACTGCCCGAGGATCGGATCGCCGCAGATATAGTCAAACAGGAGCTTGTGCACCTTTTCCAAGGTCGGCCGCCCACCGACCCGGTCGTACAGCGACTTCCTGGGTGTCATCGGTCTTACGGGCTTGCGGGCTCCGACGCGAACCGCAGAGGACCCTATGGAGATTGCGTTGCTCTGCACGATGGAACCGTCCTTGGTTTAGCGTGAGTCGCAGCAAGCTACTCAGCGGTCCTATCGGCCATGGCCGGGTGATTCTGCGGTGACTGAACGCCCGTCTCACACGAGTGACACGCCAGGGGCACACCGGAGGCACATTACGTGAACCGCCCGGGATTTCGTGCGGCCGCCGACGATGCGACAGACTCGTCGACCATGGGAGCCAACAACGTATACGGCCGGGTCGGTCTTTGGACGGGTGTGCTCGACGCGCATCCAACCTCGAAAACGCAAAACGCGGCGAAGGAGGTCGAGCAGCTCGGCTTCACGACAATGTGGATTCCCGAGGCCGTCGGTCGCGATCCGTTCGTTTCGGCGGCGAACCTTCTGTCGGCGACGTCGACGCTGAAGATTGCAACGGGTATCGCGAACATCTACGCCCGCGACCCGATGACGATGAACGCCTGCGTACGGACGCTGGCGGAGGCGTACCCGGACCGCTTCCTTCTGGGGCTCGGTGTGAGCCATGGGCACCTCGTGGCCGGTGTGCGCAAGCACGAATACTCCAAGCCCTACAGCCACATGGTCGAGTACCTGGACCGTATGGACAGGTCGCGTTTCATGGCTGTCGGCCCGACCGACACCCCTGCGAGAGTGCTTGCGGCGCTTGGTCCGAAGATGTTGACACTGTCGGCTACAAAGGCCCAGGGTTCCCACCCGTACTTCACCACACCTGAGCACACGGCCATCGCCCGGGAGATTATGGGCGACGACGCGCTGTTGATGCCCGAGCAGATGGCCGTTCTCGATACCGACCCCGAAACCGCTCGTGCCACCGCTCGTGCCGGAATGAAGATCTACCTTCCGCTACCGAACTACTGGAACAACCTGTTGCGTCTCGGCTTCGTCGAAGAGGATCGGGCAAACGGCGGGAGCGACCGGCTTGTCGACGCGATTGTCGCCTGGGGCACCATCGACCAGATTGTCGACCGGGTCTCGGCGCACCATGCTGCAGGCGCCGATCACGTGTGCGTGCAGATGCTCCGCCCCGACTCAGCGGTGCCGTCGACGGAATGGGCCGCCTTGGCCAAAGCGGTTCTCCAATGATGAATCGGTCGCCCGGTCGCAAGATCGCCAACCGACCATTTTTCTCCGTGTGAAGCACGGCTCAACGAGCGCTCAGTCACCGCACTCACCTCCCGCGGCATGACGCAGGGCCAGCTGGTGCTGGTCCCACGCCCACGAGGCAAGCGCCTCGATCATCGATGGGTGGCACCCCGAACGACCGAGCATTCTCTCGGTATCGGCCAACGTGCCGCCGGTGCGAACCACGCTCATGGCCGTCGACGCGGCGCGCCGCTTCATAGCTCGGAGCGGCGACGCCTGCTCGTCAGCGGAGTCCCAGATCGCATGCTCGGTCTGTAGCTGGTGTGGCATCCGGGCGACCATACGCGGTTCGACCCACGGCACCACCGGTCGGACCACGAGACTCCCGCCGCGACGATGCGCCAGCTCGAACTGGCACAATCGGGAAAGCGAACGCAGAAACGGTGAATGGCGACCCGTTCGGTCGCCGAGACCGAGCACCCGCGCCATCTCACCGGGAGCGAGATCGAATCCTTCGGGGGCCGAATCGAATCCGTAGGATATCGAGCGAAGGAGCCAGGTGGCCGACGGACCGAGAATCCCCAACCAGAACCGTTCGACGTACGCCGACTTCGGGTCGTGTCCGATTTCCCCAATGGTGTCGTCGTGCCACTGGGAAACCCATAGCGAGGTGGTCGGGTCAACAATAGGGGTGGCGATTGCGAGCATGGGGCCTCCAACTGAGGTTCGAACGGTGAGGTCCGAAGGGTGACATTCAAGCGGTGATATTCAACAAGGGAGTAATTTGTAATGTCTTTCATGATATTGGGTGATTATTCAAACGAGGGAGGTGAACGCGCGCAGCAGCTGATCCACGACGCACGACGAGTCGTCGTCCTTACCGGCGCGGGAATTTCGACCGACTCCGGAATCCCCGACTTCCGCGGCCCCCAGGGGCTTTGGACGAAGAATCCCAAGGCCGAGCGCACTTCGTCGCTCCAGCACTATCTCGCCGATCCGGAGGTTCGGATGATCGCGTGGCAGAGCCGCCTCCACTCGCCGGCCTGGGATGCCCAGCCCAACGCCGGTCATGCGGCAATCGTCGAACTGGAGCGGCGAGGCAAGTTGCATACGCTCGTCACCCAGAACATCGATGAACTGCATCAGCGGGCCGGATCATCGCCCGACCTCATCGTTGAGGTGCACGGCACCATGCGACGCGCGGTTTGCTGGTCGTGCAACCGGGAGTGGCCGATGCAGCCTTTTCTCGACCGGGTCGCGGCGGGCGAGCCCGACCCGGCGTGTCCCGAGTGCGGTGGCATTGTGAAATCAGCGACGATCAGCTTCGGGCAGAACCTGGTGGAGGCCGACCTGCAGCGGGCGTTCACGGCGGCTTCTACTTGCGACCTGCTGCTCTGTGTCGGAAGCACACTCGCCGTCGGCCCGATCAACCGGATGGTGCCCTTGGGCAAAACCATAGGCGCGCATATCATTATCATGAATGGCCAACCGACTGAGATGGATCACCTGGCTTCGGTCGTCGTCAGAGGCTCGATCAGCGACGTGCTGCCGACGATTGTTGCGCCGTTGTAGCCGGGCCCGCATCAAGCACCCCGGGGCGGGCCCTTCAGTCACCCAGCCGGGTTGCGGAGCCCGGCTTTCGACGGGAACAATTGGGGACTCCAACGCGTTGCTGTCAAAGCCGACTGAATGGGTCGGGTTTTGATTGTTAGGATGACGGGTATGGCTTCTTTTCGTGACCTTCTGGCCGCAGCAAAAACACAGATCACCGAGATCGACACCGCAGGGGCGGAGGCCCGGATCGCTGCGAACCCGCAGACGGTGGTCCTCGACGTCCGTGAGCCCGACGAATACGAACAGGGGGCTCTCCTCAACGTGATCCACATTCCCCGTGGTCACCTTGAAGCCCAGGTCGAAGGCAAGATCATCGACCGTGATGCACCCGTCGTCGTTTACTGCGCCGGTGGCGTTCGGAGCGCGTTCGCCGCAAAGACCTTGGGTGAACTTGGCTATACCAACGTCTTCTCGGTAGCTGGCGGCTTCGGCAAGTGGAAGAACGAGGGCCGGGCGTGGAAGGTACCCGCTGCGCTTAGCGCCGAACAGCGAAACCGTTACCAGAGGCACCTGCTGCTGCCGGAGGTTGGCGAGGTTGGCCAGCAGAAGTTGCTCGACGCGAAGGTGCTCATGCTCGGCGCCGGCGGTCTCGGGTCGCCCAGTGCGCTCTACCTCGCC
>JANMZO010000212.1:0-3812 GCA_031383405.1 Acidimicrobiia bacterium
CAGATTGTCGGAGTCGAAGGTCGCTATACGGATCTTCTGGCGGAGTGTGTCATTCGAGAGTTTCGTCACGTCCATCCGGGGACCGTATTCCGAAACGTCCCACACTGCAAGAGAATGCGTGCTTCGCCTGCCCGATTGGGCAGCGGTTCCGTGCGAACGGGTCGGGTCCGTGCAAACGATGGACCACCTGTGGTCATGTCGGTACGCTCAACCGATGACGGATGCCATTCGGCACGATTCCCCAGCACCGCCCGGTCGTGCTGCGAAGCCGCAAACCAACGCGACCGTCGCCCCTCACGGCGTTTCCGTGCGCTTCAGCGCCATGGCTCTACAGCGATCCTTTGGCAATGCGGCCGTCGGAGCTCTCCTGCGAAGTCCACCGGGAAACCCGACGGCCGCACGGATACTCCAACGGGGGTACGACACTGACGCACGCGCCGCGATCCAGAAGAAGTCGTACACCCCGTTCGGCTCCGATGGCGACTTCGAGAAGGCCTGGGGGATCCTGAACGCTATCAACATGTCCGACATGATGTCGGCAATGGAGTCCCTCGATAAGACGGGTGACCTCAGCAAACTCGTCGGCCATCCTGAGGCGGCGAAGAAGGTGAATCTCGCCCGGCTCACGGTTGGGGTCCACGCCGTGCGCCTGAAGGCCAGCGGAGTCGACGCGGCCGGTCTCGCCAAGATCGCAGCGGAAATCTCTGCGGTTGGCGGAGAGGCCGGCACGGTCGAGCAGTACCTCGGTAGCGGGCCACCGGGGTCGCCGGGACTCTTGACCGGCGTGAAGGGACCCGACGCCGCTGCCATCAACACAATCGACGCAGCGTTGAACCCGGCGAGCGTCAGCGCACCGACAACCACGACCCCGAGCGCGTCGGTCCCGTGGGACGGCGACGGAACGACGCCGGTGCACAAGGCCAAGGCCGCCGCCCTCAAACGGGAACTGACAGCGGCACTCAAGAAGCACCTCGAGGCCGCGGTGGCTCCGATGCGCAAACGCAAGGCAGCTCCAAAGCTCCCCATGGACAGAGTCGAAGGTGCGGGCAAGCAGTCGAAACGTGCCGTTGACGACGTCTTCGGATCTATCGCGACGTCGGCCCAACTGACGTCGGGCCAGGCCGCGCTCCGGTCGTCGTTCAACTTCCGACTGGGCGCGGACCTGTTCGACATTTCCAAGGTCCGAACGCCCGATGCTGTCGATCTCGCGAACTGGATGGCGGAAACCGATCCGGTTGCTTCCGGAGTTCAACGCTCGCACCACTTCGATAAGGCGCGGGCACCTGAGAAAACGTTTCTGAAAACCCAGGTTCTCACCCCGTTCGTAGCGGCCAACAAGGCCGATCTTGATCTCTATGACGTGTTCGGATTCGCAATCACGAGCACGCGGGAGCAGCAGGTCGTCACGTTGCCGCCAGTTGCCAGCGGGGCCAAACCATCGAAGGACGGCACCCCACCAGACGGCGATCGCATGGGCCTTTGGAGCGAATGGCAACTCCTCACCCATGAGTACATACACACGCTCGAGCATCCAGGATTCAATGCGGCCGTGAAGGACCGCCGCGCCCTCAACGAGGGGTTCTGCGAGATGTTCAACAAGGAGGTGCTCACGAAACATATTCCGATCGCGAAGGCTGACTCCGATGCCACCCTACGAGGCGGCGTCGAAGGCGTCGATTCGGCCGGGAAACCGTTCGCCGGATTCAAGCCGGGGCTCGTTCCCAGTTACAGCGCCGGTGCTTACCAGGAATATCTGACCCAGGCCGAAAGAATCCGGGCAGCCACAAGTCCGGAAGCGGTCCGGGCCGCGTTCTTCCTCGGACACGTGGAGTTGATCGGCTTGGACCCGAAGGGCGACAAGCTGGCGACCCCCGGATCAGGAACGCCTTCCGGCCCTGTCGTGTCAGTGCCGAAGGGAATCACCACCGTGTTCGAGTTGGCCGTGATGACCCGCACCTCGACGGCGAAAATCGTAGGAGCGAACCCGGGGCTCAAAGCCGATTCGCCACTTCCCCCGGGAGTCGTGATCCCGGGCTGCCAACTGCATACCGTGATCGAATCAACGGAGACCGCCCCCAGCGGACGAGTCGTCGATCATCAGTCGGAGACCGGAGCGACGATCGCCAAGATGTACGGGTTGTCGGTACCTGACATCCAACGGGCCAACCCCGGCCTTAACCTCGGTGCGCTGGCTGTTGGCAGCACCGTCCTCATTCCCGCCCGTTAGCTCCGATGGCCAAAGGACTGCCGCTCGTGTTGAAATGTGAAATCGGAGCCCTTCACACCTTGGTGACCCGCAGATGACCCCCGAAGAACCTGACGCCCAAGATCGCCGATCACCCGGCTCACCCGCCGAGACCGCCGAGACCGCCGAGACCGCCGAGACCGCCGAGTCCGCCGAGACCGCCGAGACCGCCGAGACCGTGGCGCTTCTGCGACGCTCCCTCGATTCCGTTCGGTCAGGTGATCTGTCGCAGTGGGAGCCGCTGTCGATCCGGGCCCGTCGTTCCCATCTGGCGACGGTTCTCGGGCATTCCGTCTCGGGCACCTTGGCACCACTCTTCGGGCAACCCGCCGAGCGGGTCGACCTTCCGGAGGGGCCGCATGTGCCCGGCGGGATCGCCGTTTGGCTGCAACACGACGAGGTTGTCCTCCTCGACGTACGTGACCCGGTGCTGGTGTCGGACCCGGCCACCGCTCTCGGACCACCCGAAGACGAGATGGCTTCGGGACTCGGCAGTTGGTATGTGCAGTGGCTGTACCCCTCGCGGGGCCTGGTGCTGCATGTCACCGATGACGGGAAGCGGGTCAAGCGACTTCTGGGTCTCGAGTCGCTCTCGCTCGAAGCGATGCACAAAGCTCCGGTGGTCACGCTCTCGGAACGACGCGTGCGGCTCCACCCGCGACCGGAGGATTGAGACGTTCATTCCTTCGATTCGTGCTAACACTCCGACCATGTCCGACCCGAAGTGCGATGGCGCCCTGTTGCAGGAACTCCTGTCGGCCACGGCCGAGTATCTGCGAACGTTTGAGCCACTGGCCGAGTTCGCCGATGCCTTCGGTACGACCGCACGCGCCCTGCATCCGCAGACCAACGACACGGTGCCGTTCGTTCAGCCTCCGGATGGAGCGGCCTTCGTCAGGTCGCATCAGCCGGTACAAATCTCGCTGCTGGCCGCACTCTGGGCAGCGAAGACGGAGTTGATCTGGCGAAAGAACCCGACCTACACCGATGTCGAATTCCTCCACCGCTACGCATACACGGAGCTACTCGGGCCCTTTGGTCTGGTCCGCCACCGGTCGGTATCAGCTGGTCTGCTGTACCTCGCCCCACAGACGTTCTACCCGCCACACGCGCACCCGGCGGAGGAGGTTTACCACCTGATCTCCGGTCGTAGCGTGTGGCAACAGGGCGACCAACCATCGCGTGATTGTGTCAGCGGAGCCAGAATCCATCATGCCAGCGGGGTGGCCCACTGCATACGAAGCGGTGAGGAGCCGCTCCTCGCGCTGTATCTGTGGCGCGGAGATCTCCAATCCCCGGCACTCCTCGTCGAGTTTGAAGGGTAGCTGTGAACTGGTCACACCTACCCTTCAAACCGGTCCCTTCAACCGGTCATCAGCGGATGGGGTTCTTGTAGGTGTCGAGGTAGGTGATGTCTTCGATCGGGCCGCGCTCGGCCGGGCGGAAGTCGGTGCCCTTGGTGTAGGCCACGGGAAGGAGCCAGGCCTGGGTCATGTGTTCCGGAATACCGAGAAGGTCAGCGGCTTCTTTCTCAAGTCCGAGATGGATCGTCGTGTAGCAACTTCCG
>JANMZO010000284.1:0-10423 GCA_031383405.1 Acidimicrobiia bacterium
TGGTGGTGACCGTGGTGAGAGTTCCGGTCACCGAATACCGACCGTCGCCACCACGACCACCAAAGCACCAACCGACACAACCACCACCCGAGCACCCGCCACCACAACCACGACCCGAGCACCCGCCACCACAACAACCAGAGCACCAACCAGAGCACCGGCCAGCACCACCACCAAAGCAACCGCCGTACCCACAACCGCCGTACCCACTACAGCGGTACCCACTACAGCGGTACCCACAACCGCTGTACCCACAACCGCTGTACCCACGACAGCTGTACCCACGACAGCTGTGCCCGCCACCACCAAAGCACCCGCAACGACCGCTGTCCCTGTCGCAGCCGCTGCCTCCGCACCCGCTGCTACAACGACCGCAGCACCCCCTGCGAACCCACCAGCTACCAAAATCGGCCCGGCTCGTTAAGCAAACATAGGACTCCGAGGGCCTTGGATGCCTACCCGGCCGCCGCCCCCTGGAGCCCGCGGCGTTCAGCAACCCTCATGAATCGCTGAGCGCCTGCTCCTTCGCCCAACGGTAATCTGCTTTGCCGGCGGGGCTGCGTTGGATATGGTCACGGAACACAAATGCCTTCGGCAGCTTGTAACGAGCCAAATGGACCCCCGCCAGTTCGAGCAGCTCCTCAGGTGTAACCACCGTGTTCGTGCGGAGCCTGACGATCGCCACGACCTCGCTCCCCCAGCGTTCCGACGGCCGACCGCACACCACAACATCGGCAACGGCGGGGTGGGCGATGATCGCCTGCTCGACCTCCTCGGCGAAGATCTTCTCCCCACCCGAGTTTATGGTGACCGAGTCGCGGCCGTGAAGTTCCATCCGGCCGTCGGCCAGCAACTTGGCCCGGTCGCCCGCGACCACATAGCGGATTCCACCGATAGTTGGAAACGTCGAGGCCGTCTTTGCGGCATCCCCCAGGTACCCGAGCGGGATCCGACCAGCCGTAGCCATCCATCCGAGCTCATCGGATCCGGGAGCAAGCGGTTGCGTGAGGTCAGCCGACAGCACGTGCGCGTTCGGGCTCAGATCGAAAAACGATGTCGAGACCCCGCGTGATGTGGACATCGATGTGCCGGTCGAGCCGGCTTCCGACGTGCCGAGCCCGTCGCCGACCGTGACATGGGGAAGGTGATCGACGAACCGTTGTTTCGCCCCTGCGCTGAGGACGGCGCCGCCGTTCATGATGATCTTCAGCGCGCTTAGGTCATAGCTGCGGGCTTCGAGTTCGTCCAACAGCGGGCGTGCAAACGCATCACCGACGATCTGCAGCATGGTGACCCGCTCCCGCTCGACCGCACTCCAGATCTCGACGGGGTCGAGCGACCGAGCGGCCGACGGGATAACACAGCGGTTGCCGTGGGTCAGCGCAGTCAGTGCGTTCCACTGAGCGGCCCCGTGCATGAACGGCGCGGCCGGCATGTTGCGGAAACGGTCGCCACGCCCGACTGCCTCGGTGACGATCTCCTCAATTGAGCCGAACTCAGTCTTCGTACTGCTGCTCATTCCTCCGAGGGCGGAGACGAAGATGTCGGCCTGACGCCACAGCACGCCCTTCGGCATGCCCGTCGTGCCGCCGGTACAGAGGACATACAGATCATCGGGCGACGGTGACACCGCCGGAGGGCGGGTCGGCTGAGCAGACAATGCGTCTGCGTACCATTCCGCACCCTGAAGCAGGTCGCGGTCGGTTCCGTCGTCAACCTGCAGCAGTACCCGCAAGGTCGGAATGAGATGGCGCACGCGCTCGAGCGTCTCGGCGAAGGTCGAGTGATAGACGATGGCAGCGGTCTTCTGGTCGTTCAGCAGGTAGACCAGCTCGTCGTCGACATAGCGGTAGTTCACGTTGAACGGAGCCACCCGAGCGGCGAAAGAACCGACATTCGCCTCAAGAAACTCATGACAGTTGTGCATGTAGAGCGCAAGGTGGTCCTGCCCAGACTCATGCCCGGCCAGATCGTTCCGTTCGGTATGGCAGCGGAGCCCACGCTCGACCAGAGCATTGCCGAGTTGATGCGCACGATCCATGAAGGCCCGGTAGGTGAGACGGTGGTCGCCCTGAACGAAGTAGTCACGGTCAGGTACTGCGTCGGCGACCGCACCGGCAACGACTGCGAGGTTGAATTCCATATGCGCGCGTGTCTTTGACTACAGGGCCGGGCGACGGATGAGATCGCGGATGCCCTGCTCGATCTCCGCTTCGCTCAGCAACACCAGATTGGCCGCGTCGCCGAGAGGGATGAACGAATCCTTCGAAGTCACGCGGGCCACGGGTCCGTCGTAGCCACGGTCGATGAGTCCGGTCACGATCCCTTCGCTGACACCACCTGAGCGGCGGGTTTCATCGACGACAAGGACTCGGCTCGGCCGACACGCGAGCACGGCGTCGATCGGGAGCGGGGCAATCCAGCGAAGGTCAACGACCTCACAGTGCACCGGGTCCGGGGCAGAGGCCATACGTGCCGCAACCCGCAACGACATCCACAGACCGTTCCCCCACGTTACGATCGTCAGGTCGGGCTCGGCGTCGCCATCGCGGTAGCGACGGATCGTCCCAATCTCGGCAGTGCCACCTTGGTCCGCCGTCACCACATCGTCGAGCCAGAGTCGATCACCATCCGCGTGGAGGTCGGCCTGGTGGTAGAGCGCTATCGGTTCGAGCATGATTCCGACGGTGCCATCGGCCAATGCACTGGCCGTCAACGCGTTCAACATCGCCGCCGCGTCAGATGGACGAGCCGGGGAGGCAACGACGATACCGGGAATATCACGGAGCACCGTGATCGAATCGTCGTTGTGGAAGTGGCCACCGAAGCCCTTCTGATAGCCGTATCCGGCGATCCGCACAATCATTCCGTTGCGATAAGCGCCCTGGGAGAAGAACTGGAGTGTCGCTGCCTCGCCCCGGATCTGGTCTTCGGCATTGTGGAGGTACGCGAGGTATTCGATCTCGGCGATCGGCAGCAGACCGCTGATCGCGGTCCCGAGCGCCACCCCGAGAATAGATTGTTCATCGAGCAAGGTGTCGAAGACGCGGCCCGCACCGAATCGCGCTCGCAATCCCTTCGTCACCCCGTAGACACCACCCTTCGCTGCGACGTCCTCACCAAAAAGCAGGGCGCCGGTTGTTCGTTCGAGAATCGCGCCGAGGGCTGAGTTGATGGCCTGAGCGAGAGTCTGCGCGCCGCTCGCGGGTGACGCCGGAATCGGTTCGGGGGCGGACGGGGCGGCCGGTGGTTCCGGCCGCGGGGCGATCGTCGACATGACCTCACGGGCCGTCGTGAGCTCGCGTCCGGTCGAGAGCCGACTGGTCGCCAGCGACCCGACGTGCTCGCGACAGCGCTCGTACTCGCGGGCCAGCGCTGACGCTTCGACGCCCGAGGACCTGAGGGCGCGGGCCGTACCCAAAATCGGATCGTGAGCAAGCGACGCGCGGATGTCTTCAACAGCCCGATACCCGCGCTCCACATCGGTTCCCGCATGTCCCAGGAATCGCACCGTTCGGAGATGGAGAAATGCCGGACGGCGCGTCTTGCGCACCCAATCAACCGCGTCGCGACATGTTTCCAGCGTGGCCGTCGCATCGGCTCCATCGACGGCAACGTACCGAAGACCGGGACGGGTACGGAACGACGCTTCGATCCAACCCTTTGGGGTACGCACGCTGATGCCAAGTCCGTTGTCTTCGCATACGAACAGCAGCGGCACCGGCAGATGCTGATACGCCAGATGGCTCGCCGCGTTGATAGCCCCGAGCGCGGTTGAGTGATTCGCGGAAGCATCGCCGAACGAGCAGATGGTGATCGCGTCGTCGGGCCAGCGGAGCGCGGCACCGAGCTTGCGGGCCCGTCCGATGGCGAAGGCCACACCGACCGCCCGGGGCAAATGGCTTGCGATCGTCGATGTCTGCGGAATGACCGCGGTGTCGGGATGGCCGAAGACCTTGTGCCGACCACCGGCGATCGGCTCGTCGGTGTGAGCCATCATGCCCGCGAGGATGTCATCGGCCGGATCAGAAGCAGTGGCGGCCTGCAACGAACGCGCTATGTAGAACGCACCCGATCGGTAGTGAAGCAGCGCTGGATCGGTTGGGCGAGATGCCAGCGCGACTGCGGCGTTGGACTCGTGGCCGGACGAACCGATCGTGTAGTAGCCGTGGCCCTGACCGCGCATGCGTCGGGCGAGAAGGTCGGTGTGTCGGCTGAGCGACTGTGCGGTGAACATGGCCCACAGCTCATCGACATCAGCAGCCCGACCCGACTGCAGGTCGGCTACTCGAAACGGTTCGCGCACTGTGAGGGAGTCGATCGAATCGAGCAGGGTCTGGTCGAGGTAATCCGCCGAGGCCGGATCAGCGGTGGTCATGTTCGACCCCGGAAATGTTCGCGCAACTCATCCGGAGAAAGTTACGCCCTGTCCGGACAAACGGGGAACGCGGTTTGCATGCCAAATGTGAACTATTCACGGGTACCTTTCGACTCGCCGACGTGGGCCACACTGTTGGGCATGACCCGACGGTACCGGTTCCACCCAAAGCCTGTCTTCGCCACACTCCTCACGTTCCTCGTTACGTTCCTCGTTACGTCCCTGGCCACGGGCATCGATCCGGCTCGTGCCGCTTCGTCCGACAAGACCAGGATCCGCACGGTCGACTTTCGCAACTTCATGTGGGACCTCGGCGATGGTGTGCAGATCGAGACCGTCAACGGAGTCGCAAATGCCGGCAGCGAGGACGTTGGAGATCTCATTCACTTCGAAGTGCTCGATGTTGATCACGGCGACCTCGACGCGGACGGCGTCGAGGAGGCAATCGTGACGACCCTCGAGAACACTGGCGGCACCGGTCAGTTCACCGACGCAGTCGTGTTCCGGTACACCGGCAAGGGTCCGGTCCGGGTCACCAGTCACGGGGTCGGTGACCGAGCCGACGGAGGCATCCATGCCGTCGTGATCATCAACTGGGTTGCTCAGATCGAGCGGTACACCAAGGGTCAGGGGGCCTGCTGCCCAACGGTCATCTCGACCTATTTCGTCCGGTTGAAGGGCAACAAGCTCGTTACTGCCAGGCCACCGACGACTCGGGCCACCATGTACCTCGGTAGCGGAGGAGACGCGGCAACCACAAAGATCGGGTTTCTCAAGGGCACGTCCACAGCCAACATGTCCGGGAGCGCCGGCGAACGAGCCGGTGGGTACTTCGACGCCAGGCAGGGTCAGACGGTCACGCTCCGGGTCCTCAACACCGACCGGGGTTCGTTGGCCGGCGCCGCTCGACTGATGCGAAACTCCGCGCTCCTACTGCAGGTCAAACAAGGGGCGATCGGATCGTTCAAGCTATCGGCGACCGGCCGCTACCGGGTGGAGTTGATGCAAACCCAGGCGGGCAACGGTCCCGACTCTTTCTCCTGGGTAGAGCTTGAGTTCTCGATCAACTAAGCGCATCGGGTGGTATCGGCCTGCCCAGGTCGACGAGCACTTTCTCGGCCACTTCGGCCGCGAACTTCGTTGATCACGACAGGGCATTCATGAGCGTTGCGGGTAGGGGAACCCGACGTGGAGTGCACTCGTCGTTCCATCGCGGTAGATGACCGTGTGATCGGCAAGTTCGGCCGCTTCGTCGAGATCGTGGGTCACGATCAACGTTGCCACCCCGGTGGTCTCGACGAGTTGACGCAACAGACTCCGAAGGTTTCGCCGGGTGGCGTGGTCGAGGGCGCTGAAAGGTTCGTCGAGCAGCAGCAGGTCGGGCTTTGCGGCCAGAGCCCGGGCAAGTGCGATGCGCTGGCGTTCCCCGCCCGACAATCGAACCGGCGCCGCATCGGCGAGATCGGTTGCACCCACCGCGGCAAGCAGCTGTTCGGCGTTTTGACGTCGCTCGGCGCGGGTACCGGAACGCACGGCCAACGCTACGTTGTCTCTCACGCTGCGGTGCGGAAGAAGTAGGGAGTCCTGGAACACGACGCCGACGTTGCGATCCTGGGTGCGGACGTGTAGACCCGTGGATGCGTCGGCGACCAGACTACCGCCGATATTGACGGTTCCGGTGGTGGGCCTCCGCAGCCCCGCGATGGTGGCAAGCGTGAGCGACTTCCCGGCTCCGGAGGGACCGAAGAGAACGGTGATCCCGGGCTCGGCCTGCACAGACACGTGCACACAAAACTCGCCGGCCCGCACGGAGAAGCATGCTTCCAAAGCGGCAACGGATCCGCTGCCTCCGGTGCTCATCGTGACACGATGCCTGACTGCGGGACCCGACTCAGTCGGTTTACGGCAACCAGCACCACAACCGCAATCCCGCCGAGCACCGCAGAAAGCGTGGCTGCCCGGTGGTCGTCGCCCGACTGCACGGCGTCGTAGACCGCGATGGGCATGGTCTGGGTGCGGCCGGGAATATTACCGGCCAGCATCACCGTGACACCGAAGTCCCCCAGCGCCCGGGCGAACCCGAGCGCGACCCCGGCGATCAACCCCCGACGCGCCAGTGGCAGCGTAACCCGTGTGGCGACACGCCATTCCGCGAGCCCCATGGTTCGCGCCGCTTGTTCGAACCGGGGGTCGACCGCCTCGATCGCGGCACGCGCGGTGCGCAGCACGAACGGCATTGCCGACACCGACGCAGCAACAACCGCCGCCGTGGGAGTGAAGACGAGCGTCTGGCCGAATACCGACTCCCATGCCCGCCCGATCGGGGACCGCACACCGAGAGATACCAGGAGGTAATACCCGAGCACCGTCGGTGGGAGCACGATCGGCACACTGGCCAAGGCCTCAAGGAGGCCACGGCCCGGGAAACGACCCTTGGCCAGCAGGTAGGCCAGACCGATCCCGAGGACAGCTGCGAAGACGGTGGAGGTGGCGGCAACACGCAACGACAGCCAGAGCGGAAACCAATCCATACGTGTGCGTACTTCTTCCGGATCAGTCGTTGCTGTTCGATGGTTTGGGGTCGCCGGGCAGCAGGAACCCGTACCGTCGCATTACGGTGCGGCCGGCCGGGCCGGACACCATTGCGACAAATGCCTTCGCTGACGATACCCGTTCCCCTTTTGCGGTGACCACCAGCGCCTGTTCCAGAGGAGCGTGGGCATCCGCGGGCACAACGATGTATCGGCCGCCGTTGTTGTTCGCGATCACCAGCGACAGTGACACCAACGCCGCGTCGACGTTGCCCGAAGTAGCCAACCGGTAGGCGTCGCTCACATTTTCGCCATACACAAGGCGGTCGGAAACGAAGGCGTAGATCTTCGCCGACTGCAACGCCTGCACGGCCGCGACACCATACGGAGCATGGTCGGGGTTGGCGATCGCGATCCGTTTGAACGAACCGTCGGACAGATCCAGCACATTGAAGATCCTCCTCGGGGTGCGCGCCGGCACCCACAACGCCAACCGTCCGAACGCGTACGTTGCCTTCGTCGAACGATCACCGATGCCGGCCTCCACAACGCGGTCCACATAGCCGATGTCAGCAGACGCGAACACGTCGAATGGTGCACCGTTGGTGATCTGCTGAGCCAATTGGCCGCTCGAACCGAATGAGAACGTGACCTTTGAACCGGTCTGCGCGGTAAACAGCGTACCGATCTCCTCGAAAGCCGGACGAAGGTCCGAGGCGCCCGCAACCAACAGCTCGCTCACCGGAACAGCCGTCGTCGTTGCCACGGGCGTCGAGGCGATCGGAGCCGTGGTGGACTTCGGTGACGGGGACGTGGACGTGGACTTCGTGGACGGGGACATGGACTTCGTAGACATGGGCGTGGACGTGGACTTCGTGGACGACCTGGTCGTCGACACCGGTGTCGCGGGTCGCTTCGACGCTGCGTTCGCCGGCCAGCCAAACCCGGCCAGAGCCAGGCCGATCACCGGCACAACCACGTTCCGCACGCGGAAAGGCCGGAGCGTCATGACGCCAGCACCTCCGTTCCCATCCGGTTTACCTCGTATCCTGGGAGCCGCCTGGCCCGGTGTACGAGCGCCGCATCGTTCAAGATGGCCACCAACGCTGTTGCGCCCCGGTGACCCATGTGCTGAATCGGGATCCACAACTCACTGTGATGGGTTTCAAGGGGTAGGAATCCCAACTCGAATGCGCACGCGGCCGCCTCCATCGTGATGCCCGCCGGCAGACCCGCGACAACATGACGGGCTGCGTCGAGATGACTGTCAACGCGCGGACCGGGAAGACCCGTCGCGCCGACTCCGGCCAACGCACGCTCCAACGCGCGTTGCGTACCGGCACCGTCTTCGCGTTGGGCCGTGCGGACCCGATGCTCCGCCATTTGCTCGACCGAGGACACCTCACGACGCAAAGGCGACGCGATCCCGACCCGCCATGAGGCGAACCGCCACCGTCGAACGCCAACGGGTGGCTGCGGTAGGTGGCCCTCGGGCCCGTGGACCACCACGCCGTGGACCACACCACGCGAGAGCGCCGCGACACCGGCGCCCGTCGACAGATGCACCGGCACCACCCGCGGGCCCCGTCGAAGCGCCAAAACCTCGGCCGCCAGGCCAAGTAGAGGATCGCATCCACCCACCACGAAACCGGACTCGTCGGCGTCGCCAAACGTTTCGATGCCGGCGTCGCCGACGAAGCCGTCGGCCATGGCCCAGGACTCCGATGTTGACAACAGATGCCGGACCGGGGCATACACCCGACGGCCACCCACCCGTCCGACGACCACGGCAGCACCCGGAAGACCATCCGTGCCGACCGAAACGTCTGCATGCTCGTCGCCCGGGCGAAACAGCGACTCGACCGAGAAACCAAGCGCTGAAGAGATTCGCAACGCCGCGTCGACACTCGGCGCATGCCGCCCAACCTCAATCGCCCCCACCAACTGCCGGGTGACGCCGGCCCGCTCCGCCAACTCCCCCTGACCGAGCCCGAGCCGCAGACGCTCCTCACGAACCCGATTTCTCATACGACAGAAAACTAGCAGCTACGCCAGAAATCTGTCATAGGTTGTCGAAACCTCTATCCAGCGAACAAGGTTTGGATGTTTGTGCCCACCGAGCGGGCACAAACATCCGAAGGTCGCGGTCCGAAGTTTCCAGCCTGGGTGCCCTATCGCTCACCGAAGAAATTCAACCATCGGGCCACCTGAGCGACGAGTAGCTTGGCCGACGTGTTGAGCGTTCACGAGGTACATAAGCGATACGGGGATATCGCGGCGCTGCGGGGCGCGTCGTTCGATGTCCAGGCCGGGTCGATCGTCTCGCTTCTCGGACGAAACGGTGCCGGGAAGAGCACGCTGTTGTCGATCATTGCCGGCCTGGTGAAGGCTGATGCCGGCTCGGTCACCGTTGGCGGGGCACCGTTGCGCTCATAGGGGACGTTGCGTCGGAGCCCGACGTAGAAAGAACCGAACCACATGATCGCGAAGTACACGAGGAGCGGGACGGCGATCCGGGCGACATCCCAGGGCTGGTTCGTGATGCGGTTTCCCTGGAGAGCGAACAGGATCACGATCGTGAACAGGAGCCCGTACAGCGCAACCGGGCCGATACGGGGCAGGAATTTCTGTTCGTACCATTCGGTACCGCGGGTCCGTTCCCCGATCGTGCGGGTGAGGAACCCAGCCAACAACGAGACGCCGAGGAAGATCAGCACCGACTTCGCGATCTGCCACACGGTCCGGTTGATGCCCTTCGAGTCAAGACCCAGCCAACCCGGGAGCACTTCGAGGTAGAAGTAGCCGAGCAGCGAGTAGGCCAGAATCTGGAAGACCGAGTTGATCGTTACAAGTACCGCCGCCAACTCGCGGTCACCGCCGGCCAGGTCGTTCCAGATCAGCACCATGGCGATACAGCGGGCCAGGCCCACGATGATCAGCCCGGTGCGGTATTCGGGCAGATCGGGCAGGAAGATCCACGCGAGAGCGAACATCAACGCCGGGCCGATGATCCAGTTCAGGACCAGGGACATAACGAGCGACCGGCGATCCGCCAACACGGTGCCCATCGAGCCGTAACGGACCTTGGCCAACACCGGGTACATCATCGCGAACAATCCGACCGCGATCGGAAGCGAAACCGTGTCGATCTTCACCCGCTCCAACGTGCCGTTCAGACCGGGAAACACCCGACCCAACACGATGCCTGTCACCATCGCGACGCCAATCCAGACCGGCAGCAGACGATCCAGCCTCGACAACCGATCGACCACCGCCGGATGTTCGACCCGGTCAAGGTCACGGTCACTATCGTCTGATCACACGAACCGCAATCTCCTATACCTATACTAGGACCATGAGTATGCGGTCGGTGATGGTGCAGTTCAGCGAGGAGCAGATCCGTCGCCTCGACGCCGAAGCGGCCCGACTCGGGGTTTCACGCGCCAGCGTCGTACGGTCTGTCGTAGACAGTTCGTTGCAACCGTGCATAGACGAATCCGTCGCCGCCGCATAC
>JANMZO010000301.1:0-65164 GCA_031383405.1 Acidimicrobiia bacterium
GGCTCGTTGCAACGCCAGCAGTGCGGGTAGGAGTGGTCGTAGGAGTCGTGGCGCACGAGTCGGCCCATGGCTCGCAGGTCCTTGATGATGTGCGGGTTGGCCGACAGCACCTGCTGGTCGACGTAGGTCGGGACTTCGGAGGTGAATCGACCGCGTTCATCCACCGGGTTCACCGCTTCGATACCCAGCGCGTCGGTGACGAGTTTGTCTTCTTCACCGAATGCCGGGGCGATGTGAACGATACCGGTGCCATCTTCGGTGGTCACGTAGTCGGCGGTCGCGACCTGGAACGCGTTGGTATGTGTACTGAAGAAGTCGAACAGCGGCTTGTAGCGTAGACCGGCCAACGCCGAGCCTTTAAGCGCACCTACGACCTTGGCATTGGCGAGTTCCTTCGCGTAGGACGCAACCCGTGACTCAGCGAGGATGTACGTCTTGCCATCCGTCGAATCGTGCATCTTCACGTAGTCGATGTCGGGCCCGACCGCGCAGGCCAGGTTGGACGGAAGCGTCCAGGGGGTCGTGGTCCAGGCCAGGAGTACTTCTCCTGTCTCGACTCCGTTCGCGTCGACCAGCGGGAACGTGACCGTGACGGCCGGGTCCTGGCGCTGCTTGTACGCGTCATCCATGCGAAGCTCGGTGTTCGACAGCGGTGTCTCACATCGCCAGCAGTACGGCATGACCCGGTAGCCCTCGTAGATGAGGCCCTTGTCCCACAGCGTCTTGAACGCCCACATGACCGACTCCATGTAGGGCAGATCGAGTGTCTTGTAATCATTCTCGAAGTCGACCCACCGGGCGGCCCGGTTGATGTAGGACTCCCACTCTTGCGTGTAGCGCAGCACACTCGTGCGGCACGCGTCGTTAAATTTGTCGATGCCGAATTCCTTGATCTCAGCGTGGCCGGACACGCCAAGTTCACGCTCCGCCTGCACTTCGGCCGGCATACCGTGGGTGTCCCAGCCGAACCGGCGCTCGACCCGTTTGCCGCGCATGGTTTGGTAACGGGGGATCGCATCCTTCACATAGCTGGTGAGCAGATGGCCATAGTGGGGGAGGCCGTTGGCGAAGGGAGGGCCATCGTAGAACACGTATTCGTTGGTGCCGTTGACACCGGCCTCGCGGCTGGCGACCGAGGTCTCGAACGTGTGCTCACGGTTCCATTGGGCAATGACCTGTTCTTCCAGCTTGGGAAACGACGGCGACCCCGGCACCGGGGGATACGGGGTGGATGTCGGTTTGGTGGGTTTGCTGTCGGTCATTTGGGTCCTCGTGCGTGTCGGAAGTTCACTGCACAGGGACGACCACCGTTTCCGGTGTCCGCGGTACCACCCCGCATTGTTCCCGGCTCGTCACCGGGAACCGCTCTTGCTACGGCGATAACGGGCCTGCCCCGTCCCGGTCTAGTGAGGATTGCGAGCAACGTCATTAGACGCCGCACGGTCACCCGTTCTTCGGGAAGCTCCGGGGTGATGGCCCCTTCACCGCTTTGCCCATAGGTTAGCGGCCCGGCGCGGGCTTTCCGATCGATTTCGTGGGAGGCGTCAGTCTTGTCTGTCGGTGAGCGAGACTGGGTGGGTGACACGCTTGGCGATAGTTGGTCCAACGGCTACGGGGAAGACTGCGCTTGCGCTCAATGTGGCCCGGGTCCTCGGCTCGCGGGGAGTGCACGCCGAGATCGTTTCGGCCGACTCGATGAGTGTCTATCGGGGCATGGATACCGGTACGGCGAAGCCATCGGCCGCCGAGTTGGCCGAAGTGCCACACCATTTGGTGAGCGTGGTTGATCCGACCGTTGAGTATTCCGTCGCCGACTACCAACGGTCAGCGCTCGCTGCGCTGTCTGAGATCGAGGCGCGTGGCAGTTTGGCCATTCTTGTTGGTGGCACCGGTCTCTATGTCGATGCCGTGATGGACGAGCTCACCCTGCCCGGTCAATTCCCGGAGGTGAAGGCGGAGTTGGAAGCCGAACCCGACCTCGCAATTCTCTACGCGCGCTTAACATTGCTCGACCCGCTTGCCGCCACTCGAATGGAGCCGACCAACCGACGGCGAATAGTTCGCGCGCTTGAGGTTTGCGTCGGAAGCGGTCGCCCATTCTCATCGTTTGGTCCGGGGTTGCGGGAATCGCAGGTGGCCAACCGATGGACCATCTTCGGCCTGCTGTGGCCCCGCGCGGATCTGGCATTCCGAATCACGCAACGCTACGAAATGCAGATGAGCGCCGGCTTCGTCGAGGAGGCCTCGGCGCTGCTCGAACAGTACGGCGACTCTGTCTCTCGCACAGCCCGGCAGGCGCTCGGCTACCGCGAGCTGTGGAACCACCTCGCCACTCCCAACTCCTATCCACTCGAAACGGCGCTGGCCGACGCCGTTCGTCGTACCCGCCAATTCTCGGTCCGCCAGGAACGCTGGTTCCGTCGCGACCAGCGAATTCGCTGGCTCGACGCGTCAGTCAACAACACCGCCGAAGTCGCTGGCTCGGTTTGATTCGTCCGGTTCATGTCCACGATTTGCACAACATAGATGTCAAAGTGTGGACATAAACCTGGATGGTCAGGAAAGAATGGTCGGATGCCTGACGACGTGAAACCCCGGCCTGACCGGATCCCGGACACCTACCTCGTAACCACCGCCCACGACGGCACCGCCGTAACCGTGCGGCAATGGCGCCCGAGCGACCTGGCGTCGTACCACGAAGCGATGCACGCGAGTTATGAGCATCTGACGCCGTGGATGCCCTGGGCCGCAGCAGAGCCGCAGGATATCGAAGCCCATGGGGAAATCCTCACCCGATTTTCCTCGACATGGGACTTCGATGACTTTCCCTACGGCATCTTCCTCGATGACGTTGCGGTCGGCGGTTCCGGGTTACACAACCGGGTTGGGGCCCACGGTTGGGAGATCGGCTATTGGGTCCATCCCGGGTTCGAAGGTCGAGGGATCATCTCGGCAACGGTACGCGCGCTTACCGATGAGGCCTTCGTCGACCCCACTATTCAATGCGTCGAAATTCGGTGTGATGCAACGAATGTGCGCAGTGCCAATGTACCTAGGCGCCTCGGCTTCGCACTCGTCGCCGGGGAAAGTCGTACTCCCGTTGCTCCCGCCGAAACCGACATCACCCATGTGTACCGGGTCGACCGGCCGGCCTGGTTGGCGCACCCGTAGCCGACCCCTGGCTCAGGCTTTCACCATTGAGTAAGCCGGGTCGGGTGTGAGGGTCCGGATGCGGGGCATCACGGCGGATGCGAAGAGTCGCATGTTGCGCTCGGCTTCGTCGTAGGGCATGCCCGCATAGCGGCACACGGAGATGAAACCTTCGGCGCCGGTCATGCGGACGATCTCGGTGATCTGGTCGACGCACTGATCGGGGGTTCCGCAGATCTGGAGGTCGGCGAAGAAGTCGCTCTGCATCTTGGTGCCGTGCGCTTCGATGTTCTTCGCAATCTTGCCGTAGAACTCGTAGCCGGGAGTCTTCTCCAGGTGCCCGGCCGTGAACTCGTAGTGCTCGGCGACGGTGTCGTAGTAGCCCCCGAGATACTTGCGACCAACCTCGCGGGCCCGGTCGGCATCCGGATCGACAAACGTCCATCCGGCAACGATCGGATTCGGCGCTTCTTCGCCGTTCATCTCCCGGTACAGCTCACGGTAACCGTTGAGCTCTTCGACGAGTGCCGGCCACGGTTTCTGCGGAACAATGAGAATGCCGATGCCAAGCCGGGCCATTATCGGCCAGCTCTCCGGGGAAACCGACGACGCGAACGTGCGGCCCTTGAAACTGCGCAGGGGCGATGGGCGCAGGGTCCGGGCGGGTTGCTTGATGAACTCACCGTCGTATTCGGCGATGCCGGTTTCGAGTGCGTTGATCAGCATCTCAGCCGACTCGGTGAAGCGACCGCGGGACTCGCTCATCGGTACGCGGAACCCGTCGAACTCCACGCGCCCAAGACCCCGGCCGAGCCCGAGGATCAGACGCCCCTGAGACACATGGTCGACCATGACGGCCTGTTCCGCGACCCGGATCGGATCATGCCATGGCAGCACCACGACCATGCTCCCGAGCTGCACGTGCTGCGTTGTGCCCGCAAGGTACGAAAGGAACGTGAGCGGGTCGGGGCACATGGTGTAGCTGGTGAAGTGGTGCTCAACCGACCAGATCGAGTCGAACCCCAGGGGCTCAGCCAGAGACGCGAGTTGGAGGTCACCCCGCCAGATGTCGGGGTCGTCCGCCGTGTCAGGTGACCCTTGGAAAATTGCGGAGTATCCAACGTGCATGAGCTGCTCCCGTTCGTGGACCCATATCTCAGATGAAGTGGCCTCAGCGTAGAACCCGGGCCGTTAACCCGCCAACCGCGCAGGATTTGGGGATGGTTGTTGCGTCTGCGGCGCAACAACCATCCCCAAAGGGATCGTCCATTCCGGTGTGGAGGACCGTCAGTCCCAGCGGATGGGGAGTGACGAATAGCCCTGGATGATCGAGCCCGGAGGGTTCATGATCGCCGGCCCATCGAGGCGAAGGTTTGGTAAGCGCGCAGATAGTTCAGCGATGGCCTCGGTCAGCTCGAGTCGGGCCAGATTGGCACCCAGGCAGTAGTGGATGCCGCCGCCGAACGTGAGCAGGTGCCAGCCTTCCGGGACGGTTCGCTCGATGTCCAGGCGATCGGCTCCGGGGAGCGCAGCGGTGTCGTGGTTGGCCGACATCGACATCAGCACGACGACCGTGCCGGCGGGAACGAGAAGACCGCCGATCTCCAGATCCTCGATTGCGAAGCGGGGGATGGCCTCCGTCGCCGGCTGCCAGCGGATGGACTCCTCCATGGCGGCGGTAACGAGGTCGGGCCGGGAGCGGAGCAATGCCCACTGTTCCGGGTGTTCGGCGAACGCGTAGATCGTGTTACTGAGTTGATTTCGTGTGGTGTCGGTGCCGGCGACGATCATCATTGCCACCACAGACAACAGTTCAGACGGCGAGAGCTTGTCGCCTGCTTCCTCCGCGGCGATCAGGTTGGACAGCAGGTCGTCGCGCGGGTCGATGCGTCGGTCGGCGACCAGCCCGGTAATGAACTCGTCGAGTTCCTTTTGAGCCTGGTCGATTTCTTCTATGAACATACCGGCATCGAGTCGAAGCGAAAGCAGCACAGAAGTGGCCCACCTGCTCATGTCCGGCCAGCGGTCTGCTTCGATACCGATAAGTGCACATATGACTGGAATCGGGAAAGGGTCGCAGAGCGCCGCCACGGCATCGCAGGCCCTGTCGTCGATCACCGCATCGACAAGCGTGGCGATGGTTGCCCTCGTGAACGGGCGAAGGGCTTCGACTGACCGTGGGGTGAACGCCTTCGATACGAGCCGACGGAGGCGTAGGTGATCGTCGCCTTCCATGAACAGAAGGATTTCCTCCATCCGCTTCCAGGTCCGAGAGCCTTCGGGAATCCCGGAGAGTCGGGCCAGGTCCATCCCCGGACCTCGAAGTCGCCTGTCACGGAGTAGCTCGGTCACGTCGGAGTGGTGAAGCACCATTGGACCGAACATGCCCTTCGCCAACGGGGCTTTGCGGGCTTCGCTGAGGAGGGCCCTCGCGTCTGCGGCGTTGTCGGTCATCCCCGGGTACAGGGTTGGCAGATCCGCATCGGCATACGTGGCCATGGTTGCTCCTTGTCTGGTTCATCTGTTAGGTCATTCAAGTCTAGCGACGGCTTCATCTTCGGATCCCCAGATGCGAGTGGACGGTCATGGCGGCGCGGACCTGAGCGTTGACTTCGATGCCGGTCAGCGGTCGAGAGCGCACCAGGTGCCGTCGTCGCGACATGTTTCGCCTTCGAGTTCCAAGGTGGCATCCAGGTTGGCGGCCGCTGCACCGAGCGCCACGGCGATCACGATTGGGCCGTTGACCTTGGTCGGGCTCATTCCCAGCTTCTTCCGTGACGACCCACAGTCTGTCGCAGTTCCTTTAGGTCACCCTGGAATGCCATGTTCGCCAGGTCGACCCCCTGCCGCAAACTCTTTACTGAGCCGCCGAACCATGGCGAGTGGCTTCCGCCGACGCACGGCCCGTGTGTGAACTGTCCTTCGCGTCGAACTGCCAGAAGGCGGGCAGAAGTTTGGCCAACCCGACAATCGACAGCACGCAGGCAATGCCACCAATAAGAATCGAGGTGTCGACGCTCGTGAGGGCGGCCACCCCACCGGCCTCGAAGTCTCCGACATACGGACCGGTTATCCAAACGGCCATGCCGACCCCCTGCATCCGCCCCTGGAGATGATCAGGTGTAGCCAATTGGAGCATCGCCATACGGGAGACACCGCTCACCGCATCGGCAGCGCCCGAGACGGCAAGGAAGAACAGGCTGAGGGCGATGCTGTGAACCAGGCCGAGGCCGGTGATTGCGAAGCCCCAGACGACCACGCTCAGCACCACCACCCTCCCGTGGCGGTGCACGCTGCGGGTCCAGCCCGAGAACACCGTCGCCAGCATCGCCCCGAATGGGAGGGCCGCGTAGAGAAGGCCGACGAGTTTCGGGTGGCCGTGGAAGCGCTGGTCGGCCATCGCAGGAAAAAGCGCCGTCGGCATACCGAAGACCATCGCAATCAGGTCGCCGGCGAAGCTGCCCTGCACGGCGTGACGGCCTTTGAGCGACCGGAAGCCTTCAAGGACCAGCCGGGGGTGAAAGCGTTCGTGGGGATTACCCACCGGGATCCTGCCCATCCCGAGCACGGCAACGAAGCAGGCTCCGTAGCTGAGGGCGTCGATCGCGTACGTCCAGGTCGGTCCGATCGACCGGTAGAGAAGGCCACCGATCGCCGGGGCCAGCACGCCGGCTCCCGTGAAGGTCAGCATCTGGAGGGCTTGTGCGGCCGGAATGAGATCGGGGGAAACCAGCGCCGGCACGGCCGAGCGACTCGCCGGCGACGCGAACGCGCTGTTCGCCCCGGCAACCGCCGCCAAGCCGTACAGCACCCAGAGTCTCGTGCCACCCGAGGCGTTGTACGCGAGCGCGACCGACAGCGCGGAGCCAATCAACAGGCTGCGCAGAAGCATCATCCGCCGGTCGGCGATATCGGCCACGGCTCCGCCGAAGATGCTGCTGAGGAGCACCGGAACCAGCGAGATCGCCCCGGTGAGGCCGACCTTCCACGACGAGTGGGTCAGGTCGTAGACCTGGAGTGGAATCGCCACCCGGGTGAGCATGCTGCCCACCGCCGAGACGCTGAGTCCGGTCCACAGCAGGCGGAAATCCCTTGAAACCCGAAGGGGCGTCAGGTCGAGCGTGTGCTTGCGGATTGAAGCCATTCGGGTCGCCACCTTAGGCGTGCGCGTGGCCGACGCTCGGAGCTATTCCGCGGGACCTTCTCGGTCCGGGGGAAATTCGTCGCATGTTGGGTCGCCGATGCGGCGATAATGGAGGCCGAATGAGGAACTTCCGCCATGGCCCACATCACTGTCACTAAGCATCACGGCCTTGGCAACGACTTTCTGGTCCTGCTGTGCCTTAACGCGACTACGCCGCCACCCTCCCTGGATGCCGGAACGAAGTTGGCCCGGCAGCTCTGTGACCGTCATCGCGGCATCGGAGCCGACGGCCTCCTCATAGCCTCCCTCCCGAACTCAACGTCCGACGCCGACGTCGTGATGCGCCTGCACAATGCCGACGGGTCCGTTGCCGAAATGAGCGGGAACGGCATTCGCTGCCTCGCCCAGGCGGTTGTCGACAGTGGGTTTCGTCCGGCCGGAAACCTACGTGTACACACCGGCGCAGGACTACGCGTGGTTGATGTCGTGCCGACCGATGAGCACGGGCTCGCCATGGTCCGGGTGGATATGGGCGTGGCGAAGATCGACCCGTTCGACGTGCCTCCGGAGGTTTCGAAAATCATAGGCGTGCATAGGGTTGCCACGGTCGACGTTGGCAACCCACACATCGTTATCGAGCGCGATCCCGATACCGTCGACATGGCGACCCTCGGCCCGGCCGTCGAAGCACACTTCATGTCACGGTTCGGTGGAATCAACGTCGAAGTGGTGCTTGCCCGCGACAGCGACAACGTCGACATGGTCGTGTGGGAACGTGGCGTCGGTGTCACGCAGGCTTGCGGGACGGGAGCCACGGCAACTGCCGTCGCCACCAACCGTTGGGGGCTGACGGGGCAACAGACTGTCGTGCGTCAGCCCGGTGGGTCGGCGACGGTCGAACTCAACGGTGAACAGGTCACGCTCGTGGGTCCCTCGCAGTTTGTCGCTTCATGCACGGTGCATATCGACAGCGAACTCGGCAGACAACTCGGCATACAAGAAAAGGCGGTTGGTGATCAGATATGAGTGAAGAAGCCCGTTTTCGCGAACAACTGATCGACCGCTCGATCCGGGAGAAGATCGTTCTGGTCGGCGTAGCTATGGACGGCACGACAGTGGAAGAGGCCGAAGCCGGCCTCGACGAATTGGCGTTGCTTGTCGACACGGCAGGTGCCGACCCTCAGGCCCGGGTCATTCAGCGGCGCGACGCCCCGGACCCGACCTGGTTCATCGGAAAGGGTAAGGCGGAGGAGTTGAGAGAAATAGCCCTGATGGTCGACGCCGACACCGTTGTCTTCGATACGGAATTAGCACCGAAGCAGAGCCGCAATCTGGAGAAGCTGCTCGGTCGAACCGCGATCGACCGCACCGCCGTGATCCTCGACATCTTCGCCCAGAACGCCCGCACCGCCGAGGGTAAGGCTCAGGTTGAACTGGCCCAGTTGCGCTACCGGCTGCCCCGCCTGCGCGGCAAAGGTGGCGCACTGTCCCAGCAGGGCGCCGGCATCGGTACCCGGGGTCCCGGCGAAACGAAGCTTGAGGTCGATCGTCGTCGGCTGCTTGATCGCATGCACCGCTTGGAGAGTCAGCTCAAGGATCTGTCCAAGACGCGCGACAACCAGCGCAAAGGTCGCAAACGCAACCGTCAGTCCAGTGTCGCCCTGGTCGGCTACACCAACGCCGGAAAGTCGACGCTACTGAATCGGCTCACCGAAGCTGGGGTGCTGGTGGAGGACCGCCTGTTCTCGACACTCGATCCGACCACCCGGCGACTCAGCCTTCCCGGTGGCGAGGTGGTGCTCCTGAGTGACACCGTGGGTTTTGTGCGCAACCTTCCTCACCAACTGGTCGAGGCGTTCAAAAGCACGCTCACCGAGGTGGCCAACGCGGATCTCCTTGTGCATGTTGTCGACGCGTCGAGCGTGGATCCAGAAGGAAATATGCGCGCTGTCGAAATTGTTCTGGAGGAACTGGGCGCGAACCTCGTACCGCAGATGGTCGTGTTCAACAAGGCCGATGTCGCCTGGCCGGCCGACGTCGACCGCCTCTTGGAGCGCTATCACGGGTCCGTGCGGATTTCGGCGGTAACCGGCGATGGTATCGATGATTTCCTGGAAGAACTGGGTGATCGCCTGAGGTCGCTCACGAGCGTCGTCGAACTGCTCGTTCCCTACAGCCGGGGTGACATTGTCGCCGCCGTGCACCGTGAAGGCGAAGTGCTTCTGGAAGCGCACGAGGATGGAGGTACCCGGCTGCGGGCCCGCCTTGACCACGCCGGTGCGGGAAAGCTGGCCGAGTTCGTAGTGGCGTAACGGCCGTCGTGATTGCGTGGGATTTATTAGTCGCGGTCTACGCGATCGCACCCAATATTCGCAAGAGGTGATCGGCCACTTCGGCGGGCTTCTCGAGGTGGACCATGTGGCCGGCGCCTTCGATGGTTGCGGAGGTGGAATGTGGCAGGGCTTGGCCCCACCGGGCGCGATAGGGATCGGGCGGCGTGAGCTTGTCTTGCGCACCCCACACGATTGTCGTGGGGGTCGTGCACCGGTAGAGCCGCTTGGACAGCCGACGGTTCGGGATCGGAAACAGGATTTTCCCGGCCATGCCGAGTTGACGGGCGTTGCGGACCTGAAAACGCTCGATTGCGTTTGGATCCTCGAAGTCAAGGCCTCGGGTCAGGAGTTCGGTGCCGAGGGCCTGGTCGACGAACAGCCACTCAGGCCACTCGAACGGCAGCATGATGAACATGTCGGGAATCGGGTGGGCGTCGTCCCAGAGACCGAGCGGGCTGAGCAGCACGAGGTGCGGCATCGACGTCGGGCTGAGGCACGCCATCTCCGCGGCGATCATTGCGCCCATGTCGTGAGCGACAACGATCGGTGCGGTGGTCCATTTGTACCGGACGGCGAGCTCTGCGATCAGGTCGGCCCCGTGCAAGGCGAAGTCGAGCATGTCCTGCAGAGCTTCCTCGCCTTCCTCCTCGCCGAATGATGGCCACACCGGTGCGTAGACCGGATGGTTCGTGGACAGCGCGTCGAGAAGCGGCTCGTTGTCGAAGAGCCCGACCGTTCCGTGAAAGAACACGATCGGTACTCCGTTGGCATCAGCGTTCCGGGCGTCTCGCACGTGAACCTGACCGGTGAGACCCTTTCGGGTGGTGAGTGAGGTATGCGATGTTGTGATCGTCGAAGAAGTCATCTGTGTACGTAGTTTCCCGGTGTGGTTTCGGCTCAGTGACCGAGTTCGGTGTCACGGAGGTGCTGGCCGAACTGTTCATCGGGGCGGACCCGGGTCTCGAGCGGTGAAATCCACCAACGGTTGTCGGTGGCCCATTCCGGCCACATGTTCCGCAACTGGGGCATTACCTTCTCGGCAAACATGCGGCTGCTGTAGCGGACCTTCTCGTCGGGCATGTTGCCGACCTGGAACAGCCCGAAGATGTGACCAACGCGAAGGGTCTTGATCATGTCTTCCATGCGCTCGCGAACCGTATCGGGACCACCTGCGATCACGTAACCCTTCTCGACGAGATCCTTCCAGCTCAGTTCCGTATAGTTGCGCATGTTGCTGCGCCGGAGTTGGCTCAGCGCCCCGGCCTTGATCGTCTTCACGGTCCGGTAGCCGGGTGCGTCGGCGAAGCCGGGGTACACATGGAGGCAGCGGTTGTAGAAGTAGTCGACATGTTCGGCATACAACTCTTCGGCCTGCGCGTCGGACTCGGCCACACAGATCACCTGGGCGAATGCCGCCCGGTACGGCGAATCGTCTTTGCCTCGCTGGGCGACCCGCTCCCAGTAGCCGTCGAGCAGCATCTTGCCGGCCATGTATCCGGAGTACGACAGATAGGAGTAGTTGTAGTCGTTGTCGAGACAGAAATCCCACGTTTCGATTGACCCGCCGCCCGGGATGTAGATGGGCGGGTGCGGCTTTTGGATCGGCTTCGGCCAGCAGTTCACGTAGCGAAGTTGGTTGTACTTGCCATCGAATGCGAACGGTTCCGGTTCGGACCAGGCACGCATGATCAGCTCATGGTTCTCGGCGTACTTGTCACGGGTGAGGGCGGGGATCTGGCCGTACGCGTAGTTTGTGTCCATGGACGTACCGACCGGGAACCCGGCGACGAGTCGGCCACCCGAAATGCAGTCGAGCATCGCAAACTCCTCGGCGACGCGAAGCGGCGGGTTGTACAGGGCGATCGAGTTGCCGATCACGCAGATGGCGGCCTTGCTCGTGCGCCGGGCCAATCCGGCGGCGATGATGTTCGGCGACGGCATGATGCCGTAGGCGTTCTGGTGGTGCTCGTTGACTCCGATGCCGTCGAAGCCGAGCTCGTCGGCGTATTCGAGCTGATCCATGTACTCGTGGTACACCTGGTTGGCCCGGACGGGGTCGAACAGCTTCGAATCGATGTCGACCCACACCGAACGGTGCTCCTCACGGAAGTTCTCGGGCAGATCCGGCCACGGCATCAGATTGAACCACGTGAACTTCATGTATCCCCCTCGTTCGGCCGGCCGATCGATGGCCCGCCTGACTCGGGTGTAACGATACCTCGCTGGTGGAGGGCGGGGCCAGACGGTGAATCCGAACTCCCCTCAATGTTGTTGGGCGCGCGCGTTGGGATGCGGCGTAACGCTTTGCGACGCGACGGTTACGCGAACCTGGTGGTGATGATGCGGCCGAGGCGTTCGTGAGCCGACCGCCGGACTAACCGAGGATCGTGACCGTACCTGTCGACCCGTCAACGCGAACGAGAGCACCGTTGGGGATCCGTCGGGTGCCGTTGTGCGTTCCGACCACGGTTGGGAAGCCCATCTCTCGGCCCATGATCGCCGCGTGTGACGCAAAGCTGCCGTGATCGGTCACGATCGCACCGACCACGTGAAGGAACGAGTTGAACGATTCGCCGGTCGCCGTCGTCACGAGCACATCACCATCTTCGAGAGTCAGCAGGTCGTCGAAGTTACGCACGATCCGGGCCGGTCCTTCGTAGATTCCTGCACTGCCGCCGATGCCGATCACCGTGTCCACATCGTCGGAGGGGGTGGCGATCTGGCCTGATACCCCGCTCAGGACAAATCCGAACGCGCCCATGACCCGGGCCAGAGGAGCCGGGAGCTGGTCGAGCGGCGGAGGCGGGGTGGCGTCGGGTCCGAGCGAGTGCGGGGCGCCGGCCGCGCTCCGGGCTTTCCTGAGCGCCACGCGGGCCGAGAGTTCTTGGGCGGTCGGCGAGGATGCCCCGTCAAGCAGCGCGTCGATCTCACCGGCGGTCAGGTCAAGCGTGTCGTACATGAAGTTGATCCGCTTTTCATCGTGCAGCCTGCGGCCCAATTCGATCAGCGCCAGGCGAAGGATTCCCACGGCTGATGCATCGCTGTAGAGTCCGCGTTCATCGCGCAGTCGGTACATCATGCGTGCCTCGTGAAGCTTCCCGTCGAAGTCCGCCCGGTGTTCTTCGGGTACTGCGGCACGGAGTTCCTGGGCGAGAGCTTCAGCTCGGGCTTTTGAACCGTCGGTGTCATGGGCGATTGCCGCGAAGAGCCTTCCGAGCACGATGTCGGGTCGTTCGATGACGGTGGGGTTGGTGAGGTCAAATCCCGCGGCGATGCGGTATCCGACCGAGCGGACATACTCGTCGACCTCCGGAACCAGCGACCTGAGTTCAGTCAGCCGTTGCGCCGCCGGCCGGTCCCCGTTAAGAAGTTCTTGCGCGTCGAGGTTGGCCTTGAGCGCCCTCACTGCCGGCTCGATTTCAGGGTTCATGATGCTCGACACCGGTGACCAACCATCGAATACGGCAAAGAGCGGGGACGGTGGCCGGTCGGTCCAGGCCGAGGCATGAAGCACGAAGTCTCCAACGGGTACCATCGTCATCAGATTGAAACGGTGGTGCTGAAACCACATCGCCCCGAGATGTTCGATGCACTCGTTAAGGTGCGAACGCAGTCCTTCGGTATCGAGCGCGCTTAGCTCCACCGAGGAAAGGGTGAGGTGCCTGGCGATCGACTGCGGTTTGATTTCATCGTCCCATAGACGAAGGGTGTCGCGCCATATCCGCTTTTCGAAGGCCTGCTCGGCGACGGCGCTACGACGACCTATCTCGGCGACGATGTAGTCCATCGAGCGGGGGCCCTCGGGACCGGGCGCGTCAAAGGGAATCGGCTGCGCGTAAGGAAAACCGTTGACGAACTCCATGGAGACGGTGTCGAGCAAGACTCCGAACGGGGCCACCGTTTCGGCGAATCCCCTGGCAAAGGCCGCTGGATAGACCTCCTGCAGAAGTGGTGTGACGGCATTCGGAAGGTGGGCCCGGTCCTGATTCCAGGTGCCCGGACCGGGCGGGGTCCACGTCGTTGGTGTGATCGTTGGTGTAACCGTCGACTGATCGTGATCAGGGTCGAGCATGGCAATCCCTTTCGCTGATACCCGCCAATTCGGCCAGGCACTGGTGTGATCGTGACATCCTCACGTCGGCTTGTCTGTGACGCAGATCACACTCGTCCAAACCAGTCTCTCAACGCCGACGACGCGCGACGACGAACACCCGGCGGAACGGGAAAGGTGTGCCGTATGTACGGGAGGGGTACGCATCACGCAGAAGCGGGGCGAGTTCGGCGCAGAAGGCATCCCTTGATTCCTGGCTCGGGAGGGCATCGAACACAGGTCGAAGGGCGGTGCCCTTGACCCATTCGAGAACCGGGTCCTCGCCGCTCAGTATGTGCACATAGGTTGTTTCCCATGCGTCGACCTCGTACCCCAAGGACGCGAGCTTGTCGGTGTACGCGACCGCGGGCCGCGATTCGTGGGTCCGCTCGGGAAGGTCCCGTAGCGACGGGAGGCCCGACCACCGTGGTCTGCCCCGCACGGCTCGGATGGCCGAGTGGTGCGGATCGTCGAGGTTGCCCGGAACCTGGAAAGCCAGTGAGCCGCCGGGAACCACGTGGTCGAGGAGCTCGGGCAGGAGTTCGATGTGGTTGGGTACCCACTGCAGAGCGGCGTTCGACATGATGATGTCCACGGGTTCCTTGGGGCGCCACGTTGCGATGTCACCTGCCTCGAACCGGAGGCCGTGCGTTTCGGACGATACGTTCGTGGTTGCGAGCAATCCGGCGGAAGCAAGCATCGCCGTATCGTTATCGATGCCGCAAACATGAGCCTCCGGCCATCGTTGCGCCAAGGTCGCCGTGAGATTGCCCGGACCACATCCGAGGTCGACGACACTCCTGGGTGTGTCGGTGCGGATTCGGTCGACAAGTTCGAAGAAGGGTCGGGAACGTTCATCTGCATACCGCGCGTACTGCTCGGGATTCCACATTGGAGCAATAATACAAGTTAAATACAAGTTTGCAAGCGGGGTGCGCCGATGTCAGAGATTCTTCAGGAGTTCGGCGGCCGCCTGAGTGGGCGTGAGCGAGCCGCGTTCGACATCGTGCAGGAGCTCGCGGGCCCGTTCGTTTGCACGCATATGGTCGATGATCTGTTCGCGTACTTCGTCCCAGAACCAAGACCGGTCCTGACCGGTTCTCCGCTCGGTGAGTTCGCCCGACATGAGGCGTGCCTCACGAAGTTCGACGAGCGTGTCCCACAGTTCGACGATCCCCAGACCGGTCAGTGCGCTTGATGCAATGGCCTTCGGAGTCCAGCTCCGCGACGTCGGACGCATCAAACGTAGCGCCGATGAATACTCGGCCATAGTCGAGCGGGCCTGAACTTCCAGACCGCCATCGCATTTGTTCACCACGATCACATCCGCCAACTCCATGATTCCCCGCTTGACACCCTGCAGTTCATCGCCGCCCGCCGGAGCCACCAGCAACACGAAGGCGTCGGACATCCCGGCCACGGTGGTTTCCGACTGACCTACTCCGACCGTTTCGACAAGGATCACGTCGAAGCCGGCGGCATCGCACAGCAGCATCACCTCTCGCGTTCGGCGGGCGACGCCGCCCAGAGTTCCGCGGGCCGGGGACGGTCGTATGTACGCTGACGGATTCCGCGACAACTCGGCCATGCGGGTCTTGTCTCCGAGGATGGAACCTCCGGTTCGCGATGAACTCGGATCGACTGCCAACACGGCCACCCGTAGCGAACGGTCGTTGCATAGGTGGAGTCCGAACGCTTCGATCAACGTCGACTTTCCCACCCCCGGAGTACCGGTGATACCCACCCGAAACGCCCGCCCCCGATGCTCCCGAAGTTCGGCGAGAAGCGCGTCGGCCTGCTGGCGGTGATCGGCGCGGGTCGACTCGACGAGGGTGATCGCGCGAGCCAGAGCACGTCGGTCCCCGGCCAGGATGGCCGAAGCGGCAGCGGAGTGGGTCACGGAGAAAGGCTACGTGGAAAGGCTACGTGGAAAGGCTACGTGGAAAGGTTACGTGGCGGCCCGGGCCGAGCGGAGGAGTCCGAGGATCTCCGCCGCTGCGTTGGGGATGTTCGTTCCCGGTCCGTAGATCCCGCTGACACCGGCAGCCCGCAGAAAGTCGTAGTCCTGGGCCGGGATGACGCCACCGCAGACAACGAGCACGTCGTTCGCGCCGGCATTCGTAAGTTCACGTATTAACTCCGGAACAAGGGTCTTGTGGCCGGCTGCCTGGCTCGACACGCCGACGATGTGAACATCGTTTTCCATTGCATCTCGGGCGACCTCAGCCGGCGTCTGGAACAACGGAGCGACATCGACGTCGAAGCCGATGTCGGCGAACGCCGTGGCAATGACCTTCGCACCACGGTCGTGTCCGTCCTGCCCCATCTTCGCCACCAGCATTCGTGGGCGGCGACCTTCCTCTTCGGCGAACCTCGCAACATCGGCGACGATGGCCTCGAATGCCCTGTCGTCTTTGTAGGCCGCACCGTAGACACCGCTGATCGAGCGGACCTCGGCCTTGTGGCGGCCGAACACCACCTCAAGAGCATCCGATATCTCGCCAACCGTTGCCCGGACACGCGTTGCGTCCACGGCGAGCGCCAACAGGTTTCCCTTGCCGCGAGCGCCTTCTGTAAGAGCCGCAAGGGCATCCGCGACCGCAGCGCCGTCCCGGGTTGCCTTGATGCGGTTGAGGCGGGCGATCTGGGATTCACGGACCTTGGCATTGTCAACGTCGAGGATGTCGATGGCGTCCTCCTCTGCCAACCGGTACTTGTTCACGCCGACGATGGTGTCCTCGCCCCGATCGACCCGGGCCTGACGGCGCGCCGCGGAATCTTCGATGCGGAGCTTCGGCATGCCCGTTTCCACCGCCTTGGTCATGCCGCCCAGGCCCTCCACCTCGGTGATGATCTTCCACGCTTCGCTCGCCAGGGAATGGGTCAGCGACTCGATGTAGTAGCTACCACCGAGCGGGTCGACCACGTTGGTGACACCAGTTTCCTCAGCGATGATCAGCTGCGTGTTACGTGCGATGCGCGCAGAGAATTCGGTCGGGAGCGCAATGGCCTCGTCGAAGGAATTCGTATGCAGACTTTGGGTTCCACCGAGCACGGCAGCCATGGCCTCGATTGTGGTGCGGACGACATTGTTCATCGGGTCCTGCTCGGTCAGGCTCACTCCGCTGGTCTGGCAGTGCGTCCGCAGCATCAGCGAACCCGCCTTCTTGGCACCGAAGTCTTTCATCACCTTCGACCACAGGAGGCGGGCGGCCCGCAACTTCGCAACTTCCATGAAGAAGTTCATGCCTATGCAGAAGAAAAAGCTCAATCGCCCAGCGAAATCATCGACGTCCATGCCGTTCGCGGTAGCCGCCCGCACGTACTCCATCCCGTCAGCGATCGTGAACGCCAGCTCCTGTACACACGTCGCCCCCGCCTCCTGCATGTGATAGCCCGAGATGGAGATCGAGTTGAACGACGGCATGTTGGCCGATGTGTAGCTGATGATGTCGGCGATGATCCGCATACTTGGTGCGGGCGGATAGATATAGGTGTTGCGGACCATGAACTCTTTGAGGATGTCGTTCTGAATCGTGCCGCTCAGCTTGTCGGGCGATACCCCCTGCTCCTCGGCTGCCACGATGTAGCCGGCCAACACGGGGAGCACCGCCCCGTTCATGGTCATCGATACGCTCATCTTGTCGAGTGGGATACCGTCGAAGAGGATCTTCATGTCTTCGATCGAGTCAATCGCTACGCCGGCCTTGCCGACATCGCCCGTCACCCGGGGGTGATCGGAGTCGTAACCCCGGTGCGTCGCGAGGTCGAACGCCACGCTGATGCCCTGCTGTCCGGCCGCAAGATTCTTGCGGTAGAACGCGTTCGAATCCTCGGCGGTGGAAAAGCCCGCGTACTGTCGAATCGTCCACGGACGGTTCGTGTACATCGTGGCCCGCACACCGCGAAGGTACGGTGCGACGCCGGGTAACGTGTCGACCGTCTCCAATGCTTCCAGGTCACCGGCGGTGTACACCGCCTTGACCGGGATGCCTTCCGGGGTGTGCCAGGTAAGGGCATCGGTACTGCTGACCTTGGCCTCCTTGGAAGCGAGTGATTCCCAGTCGGCGAGTTGCGGGGTTGGAAAGTCGTTGAGCATCCCGGCGAGCCTAACGCTGCTGTTGCAGCATGCGGAGGCCTTTGGGGATGGTTTCGGCGTGCGGGCCGCAAGAACCATCCCCACCGACTCCGAGCTGGCGGCGTGGCTCACGCAGCGACCGGGCCGGGTGTTCGACTACGTCGGGATCGTCGGGGTGGTGGGGGTTCCCCAGACTTGGAATTCTGCGAGTCCGACGTTGGCGCTTGTGGTGCTTACTCCGGTGATGGTGAACCGGATTCTGGTTGCGGTGCGGGCGGGGAAGGTGATGTTGGTTGGGGTTCCGTCGGGGTTGAGGTTGCCGACTTGGATGGTTGATCCGTCGGAGAAGGTCAAGATGCCGGAGGTGATGTCGTCGGAGAGGTTGGGGCGGTCGTAGAGCGTGATGCGGTCGATGTGTTGGGGTGTGGGCCATCGCAGTTCGATCCAGCTGCCGGTGACGCCGTTGAAGGCGGCCCATTCTTTGGTGTAGTCGATGGGGTAGCCGACGATGATGTTGTCGATTGCTCGGTCTGCTGATTGGTATGGCGCTTCGGCTGAAGCGATTGCGTTGCTGAGTAGTGCGACGTTCGACGATCCCGGGATTGTCGTGGTCGAGGTCGTGGGGATTGTCGTCGTGGTCGTTGTAGGGGTCGTGGTCGTTGTAAGGGTCGGGATCGTCGTGACCGGGCGGGTAGTCGTCGTGGTGGTTGTTGGTGTTGTTGTCGTTGTCGTTGTCGTTGTTGGTGTGGTCGTGGTCGTTGTTGGTGTGGTCGTGGTCGTGGTCGTGGTCGGGATTGTCGTCGTGACCGGGCGAGTAGTCGTCGTAGTCGTCGTAGTCGTCGTCGTGGTTGTGGTGGTTGTGGTGGTTGTCGGTGTTGGCGCGGAGCCGTCGGTCCAGAGTTGTAGCTCTGCCAGCCCGACGTTCAAGGTCGACGAACTAACGCCGGTAACGGTGAATCGCATTTTGGAAACCGGCCGAGCTGCGAATTCGATGGCTGACGGTGAGCCGTCGTTGTTGAGGGCTCCGACGCTGATCGTCGAGCCGTCTGAAAAGGCTATGACTCCCGAGGTGATCTGGTCAGCCAGGTTCGGCCGGTCGTACAGACGTACTCGGTTCACCGTGTAGACCTGGTTGAAACCCAGTTCGATCCAGCTTCCGTTGCGTCCTCCCTGTGTTGCCCACTCCCGCGAAGCGTCGACGGGATAACCCGAGGCCACACCATCGACGGCTTTGGCTGCGGATTGCAAGGTCGATTCAGAAGAAGCCGTCACGGTCGCTGAAGGCGCAATATTGGAGCCGATCGTCGAAAATACGGTGGTGGTGGTTGGCGTTGTGGTGCTGGTTGGCGTTGTGGTGGTACTTGTTGTCGTTGTGGTCAGTGCTGTGGTGGTGGTTGGCGCTGTGGTGCTGGTTGGCGTCGGCGGTGTCGTTGAGGTGGCTGTTGTGGCTGGCGTTGTCGGTGAAACCGAACCGGACTGCCAAATTTGGAACTCAGCGAGACCGACAGCGGAGGTGGATGCGCTGATGCCGGTAACGGAGAAACGGAGGCCTGTTACCGATCGGGGAGTGAAGGTGACGTTTGTGGCTGTTCCGTTGTTGTTGAGCGTGCCGACGTTGACTGTTGAGCCGTCTGAGAAGGTTATGAGTCCAGCGGTGATGTTGTCGGACAGGTTCGGTCGGTCGAACAGCACAACGCGATCGACATTCCGGGGGGCACTCCAACGCAAGTCGAGCCAACTCCCTGTGCGTCCGCCGAGCGTGGCCCATTCGCGGGTGAGGTCGGCCGGATGACCTAGCGTCGAACCATCGATGGCTTTCGCCGCTTCTTGTTGCGGTGACTCGGAGGACGCAGTTGCTGTTGCGTATAGGGCAATGTTGCGGGGAACAGATGGATCGAATTCGTCGGTCGAAACAACATATCTGCGTGACAGCCAAGGTTCGTACATTGTGCCAGCGCAGGAGGCCACCGACCCGCACAGCCAGTGGTAGGTTGAGTACGCGAAGATCGCATTCTGTTTGAGAGCGACTTCGATCTGCGACAAATTGGCGGCGCTGCCCGAGATGTCGTAGCCGCGGTATGACACGACGGTGTGGGCCCGGTTCAGGTACTGGCTAGCCGCGAATGCGAACTTTCCGGTCGTGATGTGGTCTGAGTGGTCGCCGGTTCCGTACGACTTGCTGTAATTCTGGATGCGTAACGTGTCGGGGGTGAACCCGTTAAAGAGCGCTGCAAGCCCGCCTATGAGGCTGGGCCGCGTATAGACGCTGTGACGGTCTTTTGACGCAACCGAGTTGATACGGCCGTCCCAGAGTTTCTGGAGCGACTGGAACCCGTTGGTCGAGAAGCCGGCACCGTCGCCGCCTCCGTCGGGAAGGCGGAGAAACATGACCGAGACATTTGGCGCCGAGGAGAGGACCCAGCGTTGTTCAAGCTGGCCTTCGACGGTCACTCCGGAACTGGCCCACGTGTTGGCGGTCCGGGCCATCGTTGCGTACGCGGCTCGGATACCGTTTTCGCGAATTAGCACCGGTGCCATTGCGCCGCCGCCGTCGCCGGACGTGACGAAGATGGTGGTCACGCACTTTCCGGCGGTGATGTCGGCCTGCACGTCGGGGTTCAGGAAGAGAAGATCATCGTCCTGGTGGGCCACGATATTGACGACCCCACCCGTACATCCGGTTACCGCGGATGCACTCGTCTGTATCGCCAACGGCACGAGAGTGGCACCGAGCAGAGCGATCAGACCGAGCAACACAATCGTGGGGTTCAGCCGCAACGGACGCTGGGATGCGAAAGGATCCGTCAGGCCGTCTATTTGGTTCGAGCGAACCCGACAATGCATGAGCGACCTGATCCCCATGTCCTGCAATTCGTGAAATTGAGAAACTGAACGAACGCTCAGCGTACCGGAACCCTACCCGAGAAACTTGTCGGGCAAACTGTGTGCGGAAATTTACCCGCAATCAACTGCCCGTTTACTGGACTCCCGACCCAATTTGATGTCCTCTACAACTCACTGTGCGCGTTACCTTGGACGTGATGGCCTTTCGGCGGTGGCGGCGCAGTCGGAGCGTCTTTGGCGGTTGTATCAGGGTCGCCGGGCTGGCGGTCGGCGCCGTGCCTCAACCCGCCGCCCAAACCTGAAGCTCCGCGAGTCCGACGTTTGGGGTCCCGGCGCCGACACCATTGACGGTGAAGCGGAGGCTAGTGATCGTACGGGCGGGGAACCTGACCGTGCTCGCGCTTCCATCGTTGTTCAGCACCCCAACGCTGGTTGTCGAACCGTCGGAGAAGCTCAAGGTGCCCGACGTGATTGTGTCCGTGAGGTTAGGTCGGTCGAATAGCACGACCCGGTCGACCCGTTGGGCGGAACTCCATTTCAGCTCTATCCAACTTCCGGCCTGTCCGCCGATTGTGGCCCACTCACGGGTGAAGTCGGCCGGGTAACCGGATGCGACGCCGTCGATTGCTTTGGCCGCTCCCTGCAGGGGTGCCTCCGATGAGGCCGTTGCGGTGGCGCTGAGCGCCACGTTGGCCGAGATGAACGGTGCCGTAGTTGTTGTGGTTGTTGGCGAGGTCGTCGTGGTTGTTGTTGTTGTGGTTGTTGGCGAGGTTGTGGTGGTGGGCGAGGTTGTGGTGGTGGGCGAGGTTGTGGTGGTGGGCGAGGTTGTGGTGGTGGGCGTTGTCGCGGTGGTTGGAGAGGTCCAAACCTGGAATTCGGCGAGGCCAACATTCACGGTCGATGCGCTCGCTGCGCCAACCGTGAACCGGACGCTCGTGGTCGTCCTGGCAATGAAGGAAATCGTGGCTGCGGAGCCGTCGTTGTTGAGCGTGCCGACATCCACGGTGGAGCCGTCGGAGAACGTGATGGTTCCGGAGCTCACCTGATCGGCGAGGTTCGGACGATCGAAGAGCACGACCCGATCGACGGTTTGGGGCTGGCTCCAGCGGAGTTCGATCCAGCTTCCGGCCCGTCCACCGATTGTGGCCCACTCGCGCGATGCGTCGACCGGATACCCGGTGGCCAGACCATCGACGGCCTTGGCCGCCGTTTGGACGGGGGCCTCCGACGAGGCCGAGGCGGTCGACGACAACGCGACATTTACCGAACTCGGCGGCGGGGAAGTCGAGGTCGTGGTGGGAACCGCGGTTGTCGTGGTGGCAACCGTGGTCGTCGTTGTTCCAACCGTGGTCGTCGTGGCGGGAACCGGGTTGGATACGGACGCCCACACCTGAAACTCGGCCAGTCCGGCGTTCGTCGTCCCGGCACTCACGCCAGTGACCGTAAAACGAACACTCGTGACTGATCTGGCGGCAAACGAAACCGGTGTGGACGAGCCGTCGTTGTTGAGCGTACCTACATTCTGCATCGAGCCGTCGGAGAATGTGAGGGTTCCCGACGTGACATTGTCGGCCAGGTTGGGTCGGTCGAAGAGCGATACCCCGTCCACGGCCTGGGGCGAAGTCCAACGAAGTTCAATCCAGCTTCCGGATTTGCCTCCGATCGTGGCCCATTCCTTCGAGTAGTCCGTCGGGTACCCGGTTGCCACGCCGTCGATGGCCTTTGCGGCAGTTTGGCCGGGGGTTTCCGACGAGGCGGAAGCAGTGGCCGAGAGGGCGAGATTCTGGGTACTCGGAGGCGCGAGGATGGTTGGAATCGTCGGTGACGTGCTCGCAACAACCGGAGCGCCGACCGACCAGACCTGGAACTCGGCGAGCCCGACGTTGCCGGTCGTGGAACTGACTCCGGTCACGGTAAAGCGGGCCCGAGTTGCTGAGCGCGCGGCGAACGACACCGTGGTGGCCGAGCCGTCGTTGGCCAGTGCGCCGACGCTGACGACCGAACCATCGGAGAACGTGATCGTGCCGGACGTGATGTTTTCATACAGGTTCGGGCGGTCGAAGAGCACGACCCGGTCGACGGTTTGCGCCGGATCCCAGCGGAGGTCGATCCAGCTTCCGGTGCGGCCGCCGACCGTCGCCCATTCCTTCGTGTAGTCGGTGGGATACCCGCTGGCTACCCCATCGATCGCCTTTCCGGCGGTTTGCAACGAAGCTTCCGACGAAGCTGTCGCAACGGCGTGGAGCGCGATATTGCGGGAGGCTGCCGGGTCGACGTTCTCGGTGAATGCGAGGTAACGCCGTGACAACCAGGGTTCGTAGGATGTGCCGGCACAGGCGGTCACGGACCCGCAGACCGAGTCGTAGGAAGCGTAGGCGAAGAATGCCTGCTGCTTCAGCGAGATCTCGGCGGCGGCGAGGTTCGCCGCGCTGCCCGAAATGTCGTAGCCACGGTAAGCCAGAACGGTGTGCGGGACGGCGAACAGCGGGTCGGCCGCGTAGGCGAATTTTGCCGCAGCGATGTGGTCGGAATGGTCACCGGTTCCGTAGGACCTGCTGTAGTTCTGGATTCGAAAAGAATTGGGGTTAAACGAATTGAGTAGTACGCCGAGAGCGGAAATCAGCGTCGCCCGGGAATAGGAACTGTGGCCGTCCTTCGATGAGACCGATGCGATCCGACCATCCCAGAGTTTCTGGAGCGATTGGAACCCGTTGGCGGAAAAGCCGGTACCGTCGCCCCCTCCGTCGGGAAGTCGGAGAAAGATGAGCGAGACATTTGGGTTGGCCGAGAGCATCCACTTCTGCTCGACTTGGCCGTTTACATTCATCGCGACACTGGTCCAGGCGTTCGCAACCCGGGCCATCGTCGCGTAGGCGACCCGTGCGCCGTTTTCTCGGATCAGTACCGACGTGAGTGTCCCGCCAGAGTCACCGTCGGTGACAAACAACGTTGTGACACACTTTCCGGCACTGATATCGGCCTGCACATCAGGGTTGAGAAACAGCAGGTCGTCGTCTTGGTGGGCTACAACATTGAGCGAACTTAGATTGCAAGTGGCCGCCGCGGCCCTCTGGGCTCGCTGAGCGAGGGGGAGAACACCCGCAACGAGCAGGCTGAGAGCCGCAACTGTGTATCTCGCACGACGGCGCGACGGCCAACGGAACCGGGCGAGGTGGTTGTACCGAGTACCCGCGGGCCGCGGTCCCGGGTAAGGCGTCGACCTGGTCGTCATGACCCCGCTCTTGTCAGGAGAAACTGAATGAGCGCTCAGGGTACCGAGAAATTATCGTGAAACAAAATCGAAATGGCATACGAACGGGATGATGCGGCCCTGCCGCTCGGCCAATCTCGGCCCTATGGCCAAGAGACGATCGGTCTCCCCCTGCACACCGGAACATCGTCGGGATCAGCCGGTACGCTCGGAACTATGAACGTCGGATCGCTTCGGGTGCTGGCCGTGCAGGAAGTGGACCTGGCCCCCGGCCTGCGACACGTGGAGATCTACACCGCCGCCGGGCTGGTCACCTTCTTGTGGCACGGACGGGCCGATGCCCGAAACGTCGTGTTGATGGGAGGCGGAGCGATGGGCGGGCTGTTGGGCCCGGCGAACGGCTTCTACCAGGACTTCGGCGTGGCGATGACGCAGGACCGGGTTTCCGACATCGCCGTAATCCGGGTCGGATACCGCCGTCCCAACGATCTTCCGAGTTGCGTAGGTGATATGGCGGCTGCCGGAATGCTCGCCGAACGAAACGGTGCCGAGCACTTCGTCTCCGTCGGACATTCTTTCGGCGGAGCTGTCGCGATTGGGGTGGCGCTGGAACCTTCGCCCATTGCCGACTCCGTCGTCGGGGTGGTGACGCTGGCCACCCAGTCGGCGGGTTGCGAAAACGTGGCCGATCTTCGGAGGCGACCCTTTCTACTTTTTCACGGCGACGTCGACCAGATCCTCCCCCTGTGGTCGAGCGAAGTGGTCAAGGAACTCGCAGGTGGACACGCCGAGCTACGCGTACTCGCCGGAGCCGGTCACCTGTTGGCCGAGAACGGCGCCGGCGAAGTACTTCGCAACGACATCCCGATCTGGGTCAGAGAAACGTTCGCTCAAGCCCAGCGCCGGTAGGCTTCGACACTATGGCTGTGAAGTTCGTCATCATCGGTGGTGGGCCCGCCGGAAATCAGGCCGCCACCTACGCGGCCCGGCTCGGGGCTGAGGTTACGTTGGTCGAACGTGACATTGTCGGTGGCGCCGCGCACCTGTGGGACTGCATCCCTTCGAAGACGATGATTGCGACCGGCGGAGCGATGGCGTTCGCGCGTCGAGCCGAGGGAATGGGTCTCGGGGCTATCGTCCCGACCATCGACCCCGAGGCACTCCGGGAGCGCATCATCGGTATCGAGAACCGGTTGCAGAAGTCGACGACCACCTTGCTTGGAAGTCAGGGCATCACAATCATCAAAGGCACAGCGAAGGTCGTAGGGCCACATACCGTTTCGGTTGAGGTCGCCGACGCTGGTCGGACCGAATTGCACGCCGATGCGATCCTGGTCGCCACCGGCACCCGACCCCGCATCCCTGACTGGTGCCGGCCTGACGGTGAGCGGATTCTCACGACGCGCGAGTGTTATCCGCCGACGGAACTCCCCGAGCACATCATCGTGATCGGCTCGGGCGTGACCGGCGTGGAGTTCGTGCACATGTTCGCGTCGTTCGGATCGAAAGTCACCCTGGTCGTGAGCCGTCAGCAGGTCCTGCCGCAGAAGGACCCCGAGGTTGCCGCTGTTCTCGAAGACGACTTTCTGCGACGAGGGGTTTCCCTTCTCAAAGGTGCCCGCGCCACGTCGATCGAGCGTGAAGGCAACGAGGTGGTCGTGAAGTGCAACGACGGTCGGATCGTACGGGGCTCGCACGCCGTGCTGGCCATCGGGTCGATTCCGAACTCCGACGGCCTCGGTCTGGAGGCGGCGGGAGTGAATCTTGACAAAGCCGGCTATGTCACGATCAACCAGCACTGTGTTTCGAACGTCGACCACATCTATGCCGCCGGCGACGTGTCGGGCAAGCTTCCGCTGAGTTCGGTGGCCTCGATGCAGGGGCGCAAAGTAGCCGAGCACGTCATGGGTCTGCACACGAGGCAGCATCGCCACCTCGACTACGACAAGGCGGCCTCTGCGATCTTTACCGAGCCTGAAATCGCCGACGTCGGACTCGCCGAAGCCGAGGCATTCTCCGAAGGCCGCAAGATCCGCGTTACCAAGGTGCCGTTCTCAGCATCGGCTAAGGCGTTGATCAACGACGACTCGCGTGGGTTCGTGAAGATCATCTCCGATCCGTACACCGGCGTCGTTCTCGGTGGTTCGATCGTCGGTCGGCACGCAGCCGAACTCATCAGCGTGATAGCGCTCGCTGTCACCGCCGGTCTGAAGGTCAGCGACATCGCCGAGTCGATGCTGGTGCACCCCGCTCTGTCCGAAGCCCTCGCCGACGCCGCCGAGTAACGCCTCCGAGCGCTCCGACGAACCGACCGGTCACCGGAGCAACCGGGCCCGTTGACCGGCGTTGGTTGCCAGATCGATGCATGTCCAGGCCATCGCCGCGGCGCCGTCGGCGACCGCTCGATCGGCGACCGGCGTGATACAAGCTGCGGTGAACTCGGGTTGGTGGTTTGAGGCGGGCAGGCAATTGAGACCGAGCACGGGATGGATCGAGGGCACCTTCAGGCTCACATTCGCCATGTCGGTGGATGCGCTGACCGCATGCTCTCCGTCGTGGGGTTGGCCCTCGGGACGCCGCTTCTGCGCTGCCGGAAACCTTCGGCCGAGTGCCTCCGCGTTGGCTCGGTAGATGGCCACCATGTCTTCGTCGTCGAGGAACTCGGAGTAGGGCTTCGAGTGCTGAACGATGTCGTGGGTACATCCCGTGGCCAGTGCTCCGGCTTCGAATATGCGATGGATTCGTGGCTCAAGATCCTCGAGTTCGACGATAGTACGCGAGCGCACGTACATCTTGAACAGGGTTTCATCGGGAACGATATTGGGTGCGTCGCCACCCTTTATGACAATGCCGTGCAGTCTGTCGGTCGGGCGGATGTGCTGACGCAAAAGGCCGATCCCGACCTGGGCGACGGTAATGGCATCGGCCGCATTGATTCCGAGTTGCGGGAAGGCGCTGGCGTGGGCGGTTCGGCCGTGATAGCGAACGTCGAAGTGCGATACCGACAGGCAGTGCATCCGGTCGGCTTCAACCGGGGCCGGGTGCACCATCATCGCGGCGTGTACACCGTCGAACAGCCCCGCGTCGAGCAGGTCGAGCTTGCCGCCACCGCCTTCTTCGGCTGGGCACCCGAAAACGGTGACCCTGATGCCGAGATCGTCGGCCAGAGCGGCGAGGGCCAGCCCGGCCCCGACCGCCGCCGAAGCGATGACGTTGTGACCGCAGGCATGGCCGATTCCGGGCAGGGCGTCGTACTCCGCGCAGATACCGAGGTGCAGCGGACCCGAACCGGCCGTGGCCGTGAAGGCGGTCTCTCGTCCGGCGACGCCCATCGTGACCGTGAAGCGCGGGTCCGTCGCGAGCGCATCGGCGGTCATTCGCGATGAGATGAATTCCTCGAAAGCGAGTTCGGGGTTGGCGTGAATCCCGTGGCTCAACGTGATGAGCCGATCCCGCGCTCCGGTCACAACATCGAGTGCAGCGGCTTTGGTGTCCATGCAACCGATGCTAATCAGACATCGGGGATAAAGGATTTCGCGAGGTTCCGATGTTGGTGTCCGGTGTGGGGGTTGGTGTGTCCGAGCGTTGTGGTGCGGGTTCGTCAGATGCCCATCTGTTTGGCGGCGAGATCACGCATGACCTCCTCGGAACCGCCGCCGATAGCCTGCACACGGACTTCGCGATAGAGGCGTTCAACGGTGGCCCCCCGCAGGTAGCCCGCACCGCCGAAGATCTGCACGGCCTCGCGGGCACAGTATTCGAATGTGGTTGTGGCTTCGACCTTGCACTGCGCGATCTCGCCGGCCGGGTTCTCGCCGGCGTTGAGACGGTACGCGAGCAACTCCATCCAGGCCTGACACGAGTTGACCTTGCGACTCATGTCGACGATCTTGTGGCGGATCGCCTGGTTCGAGATAAGCGGTTTGCCGAAGGTGTATCGATCCTTTGCATATGCGATCGACTCGTCGATGCACAGTTGGCTGAACGCGAGCGACTGGGCCACCAGGTCGATGCGCTCGTAGTTGAAGTTGCCCATGATGTAGCCCCAACCCTCGTTTTCGCCCCCGATGAGGTTGCGGGTCGGCACGATGCAGTCATCGAAGTACAGGGTCGCGGTATCGGATGCCCACCAGCCCATCTTCTTCAGCGGTGTACGCGAAAGGCCCGGCGCATCGCCGGGGACCAGAAAGACACTCAACCCGTTGCGACCTGGACCGCCGGTGCGGGCCGCCAACGTGAACCAATCAGCGCGCATGCCACTGGTGATGAACGTCTTGGAGCCGTTGATGACGTAGTGGTCGCCCTTGTTGATTGCAGTCGTCGTGAGACCGGCCACATCAGATCCACCGCCCGGTTCGGTGATAGCAAGCGCGCTTATCTGCTCTCCCGCGAGTACCTTCGGCAGAACTTCCTGGCGCATCCATTCCGATCCCTGGTGGAGCACCACCGGCATCGAGATGTAGCTGCTGATTACGCCAGCGCTGACGCCACCGCTTCCGGCCTGGGCCAGCGCCTGATGGATGATTATGCGCAGAAATGCGTCGGTTCCGATGCCACCATATTCCTCGGGGAATCCGGCTCCGAGAACACCGACTGCCGCGGCCTTCGCGTAGAGCTCCCGGGGAAACTCCTCTGCCTCGTCCCATTCGTTCACGTGGGGCGTGATTTCCTTGGCCACGAACCGGTCGAGCACCGCTCGAAATTCGCGGTGCTCATCAGAGTAAAACGGGGAAGCAGGCATGTCCCTCACGCTACCCGGGCCTTGACTGACACGCGATGGGGTGTGCTGCCGTATCCTCCGGCTGAGACACCCCACCCAATTGGCAACGGATTACTCGATCACCACGACGATGTCGCCTGCGCCGACGGTGTCGCCGGCTTTCACCTTGATCTCCTTCACAACGCCCGACTTCTCGGCATTGATCTGGTTCTCCATCTTCATGGCTTCAAGAATGATAACGGGAGCGCCGTTCTCGATGGCCTGACCGATCTCGACAAGCACCTTCACGATGGTGCCTTGCATAGGCACCGCCACGTTGCCCGAGCCGACGCCACCGACACCCGTGCTGGCCGCAGCCCGCTTCGGCTTCGCCCCGCCACCGGCCCTACCACCGGCTCCCCCAGCGACGCCAACGACGGAAGGGGCGATGTCGGGCACCCAGGCCGTGACGCTGAAGCGCTTGCCGTTGACCTCGACGTCGAGATCGCGCCGTACCTTGGTAGGTTCCCCCTCAGCGCCGGCCGCCGGTGCAACCGGCTCGCCCTTCGTGGCAACGAGCTGTGAAAGGTCGAGTTTGTCCTCCACCCATTTCGTCGAATGGAGTCCTGCGGCGAAGTCGGGGTGTTCGAGGATGGCGATGTCGGCCGGAATCGTGGTGTGTACGCCAGTGATGATGGTTTCTTTCAACGCTCGGATCATCCGGGCGATCGCCGTGTCGCGATCTTTCCCCCACACAACCAACTTGGCGATGAGGTTGTCGTAGTACTGGCTGATGGTGTCGCCGGGCTCATAGCCCGCGTCTGTGCGCACGCCGAAGCCATCGGCCCGCACGAACGATGTGATCGGGCCGGGGGAGGGAAGGAACTTCCCGCCCGACGGGTTCTCCGCGTTCAAACGCACTTCAATGGCATGACCCCGGCGGGACTGGTTGACCTGGTCCTGGGTCATTGGCAAGGGTTCGCCGCTGGCCACCCTGATCATCCACTCGACGAGGTCGATGCCGGTGATCATCTCGGTAACGGGATGCTCGACTTGGAGGCGGGTGTTCATCTCGAGGAAGAAGAACTCCCCATCTTGGTAGATGAACTCCACCGTTCCGGCGTTGAAGTAACCCACAGCCTTGGCCAACTTCACCGACGCTTCGCCCATTGCGACGCGAAGTTCGTTCGAGAACAGCGGCGCCGGGCTCTCTTCGACGAGCTTCTGGTGACGCCGCTGAGCCGAACAGTCGCGTTCGCCGACCCAGACAACATTGCCGTGCTGGTCACCGATGATCTGCATCTCCACGTGGCGGGGCCACGTCAGGTACCGCTCGATGTAGGCCTCATCGCGGCCGAACGCCGACTTGGCCTCGCGCTGGGCCGAAGCCAGTTGTGTGTCGACCTCGGCGTCGCTGCGGACGATCTTCATTCCGCGACCACCGCCTCCGTACGCAGCCTTGATCACGATCGGATAACCGAACTCGGCCCCGAAGGACCGGATGTCATCGGGGCCGGTCAGGAATTCCATGGTTCCGGGAACCATCTTGACCCCGGCGACCTGAGCCGCTTTGCGGGAACTCACCTTGTCACCCATGACCTCGATGGCCGAAGGTGGGGGTCCGATGAACGCCACGCCCCTGTCAGTGATCAATCGGGCGAAGTCGGTGTTCTCGGAGAAGAATCCGTATCCGGGGTGGACGCCGTCGGCGCCCGACCTGTCGATGGCATCGAGGATGGCGGACGTGTTGAGATAGCTCTCGGACGACGAGTTTCCTCCGAGGGCATAAGCCTCGTCGGCGAGGCGGACGTGGAGGGCGTTCCGGTCGGCTTCGGAGTAGACCGCAACGGTGGCGATGCCCATCTCACGAGCGGTTCGGATGACACGGACAGCGATTTCGCCGCGATTGGCGATCAAGATCTTTTTCAGCATGGGTGCCTATTCTCGTCGGATTCGCGTCCATCTCGCCAACACGGCGTCGAAAGTGGACCGGAAACAGCTGTTGCACTGCGTCTATGTGAGGTTGTTCGGCGATGCCGTGCGACCGGCAACGGCCGGACGACCAAGACCCGAAGGAATTTCCGGGGTGGAGCCGACCAGATCGGAGGACGGCCGCGGCCGAAGGCGAATAGCCTCTGACGGTGCAACGTAAGGAGCAACCGAAGCGCAGACAGCGTCTTCGGGCCGGTAAGCCGCCCCGGTCATTCTGGCAATGGGCGCTGCTGGCGCTCAACGTGTTCCTCGTTGGTATCGTCGGGCTTCTCGGACTCGGCCTGGCCTACGGAAGCTGGCGTTTCAACGGCATCGAACGCACGACGATCGCGAAAGGGGTCCTTTCCCCGGTCGACGTCACGACTCCTCTGAACATCCTTCTCGTCGGCTCCGATAGCAGAGCCAACTTCGATGCCAGGGACAGGAAGTCTTTTGGAGATGACACGGCGGTCGAAGGCCAGCGCAGCGATTCGATGATGATTGTGCGCCTCGATCCGAAGGCGAGCGAGATCAGGGTGCTCTCGGTCCCACGCGACCTGTGGGTGACCCTGGCCGACGTCAACATCGAAGACAAGATCAACCAGGCCTTCGATGGCGGCCCGAGTCGGCTCATTTCGACTATTCAAAATAATCTGGGACTCACGATCAACCATTTTGTACAGGTTGATTTCTCCGGTTTCCGCAAGGTCGTCGATGCGATCGACGGGGTGTCGCTCTATGTGCCATTCCCGGCTCGGGACCCCGTCACCGGACTGGACATCCGAGTCGCCGGGTGCACAAGGTTGGTGGGTGACCAGGCCCTGGCCTTTGTCCGGAGCCGTGGGTATCAGGAGTTTCGCGGTGGGCGTTGGCACCCGGACCCGACGGCCGATCTCGGCCGTATCAAGCGCCAGCAGCGGTTTCTCCGGCAGACGTTCCGTCAGTCGGTCGCGAACGTAGGCTTGAACCCGGTTGCTCTCGATCGTCTGCTGTCGTCGGTGATTGATACCGTCACGGTCGATGACACGTTCAAACGTCCGGAAATGCTGACCCTGGCGAGGCGACTCCGCAATGTGAACCCCGACGACGTGCTGAGTTACACCCTGCCGGTGATCAACGACACGTCGGCCGATCACCGTTCGATCCTTCGACTGTCGCAGCTCGAAGCGACCCCACTGCTCAATCTGTTCAATGGTTTCGCGCCCGACCCCAACGGCCCGGCCGTCGTGAAGCCAAACCCGGAATCGGAGAACGGTCGGCCGTGCACGTGAGCGGTGCGGGTATCGTGAGACGCCATCGTTACAGTGAAGGCAGCTTTCGGCATCGATGCACGATCCCTCGATCACCTCGATCACCTCGATCAGAGCGACCAGAGCAACCAGAGCAGGGGAAGGGTGAAACGTGAAGGGAATCATTTTGGCTGGAGGGAGCGGCACCCGCCTGCATCCCGTGACGCTCTCGGTGTCGAAGCAGTTGCTTCCCGTCTACGACAAACCAATGATCTACTATCCGCTGTCGGTTCTGATGTTGGCGGGAATCAGAGACATCCTGATCATCTCCACCCCGCACGACCTGCCCATGTTCGAACGGCTGCTCGGTTCGGGCGAGAACATCGGTGTGACCTTCTCGTACTCGGAGCAGGCTGCGCCCAACGGGTTGGCCGAAGCGTTCATCATTGGTCGCGAGCATGTCGGAACCGACTCGGTGTGCCTCGTTCTCGGTGACAACATCTTCTACGGACACGGCCTGGGTGAAATCCTTCTCGATCAGGTGCGGGTGATCGAGGAACACGGTGGCTGCTCGCTGTTCGGATACCGGGTCAAGGACCCCGAGCGCTACGGCGTGGCCCAGGTCGATGCTCGCGGGCAGATCCTGTCGATCGAGGAGAAGCCCGAAGAGCCGAAGAGCGATCTGGCCGTCACGGGGCTCTACTTCTATGACAACAAGGTCGTCGACATCGCTGCGGCGCTGAAACCGTCGCCACGAGGCGAATTGGAGATCACCGACGTGAACCGCCACTATGTCGAAGCGGGCTCGGCCCGCCTGCAGAAATTCGGGCGGGGAATGGCGTGGCTCGACACGGGTACCCACGACTCCCTGCTTGAGGCGTCTACTTTTGTGCAGGTCCTCGAACACCGACAGGGCGTGCAGATCGCCTGTATAGAAGAGATCGCGTTCGAAAACGGGTGGATTGACCGTGACCGGTTGCGGGCCTTGGCCGACCAACTTGGTAAGTCCACGTATGGTGCGTACCTCCGCCGGATCGCCGGATAGACCATGCGCGTGCTCATTACCGGAGGCGCCGGACAACTCGGGACCGAGCTCGCGGGGGTGTGTCTGGCCGCGCACGACGAGGTGCTGCTCGCTTCTCGCGAGGTGCTCGACATCACGAACCGCGATCAGTCGTTGCAGGTGGTTGAAGCGTATCGCCCCGATGTCGTGATGCACTGTGCGGCATGGACCGATGTCGATGGTTGCGAAACTGACCCGGCGAAGGCCTATCTGGTCAACGCGCTCGGGTGTCGGATCATCGCGGAAGCCGTAGCGCTCCAGCGCGGCCGCACGCGTCTGGTCGCCCTTTCCACCGATTACGTCTTCAACGGCGTGGGTGGAGGGCCCAACGGGGGAGTGCCCTACACCGAGTGGGACGTACCGGCACCGCTGTCCATGTACGGCAAGTCGAAGCTGGCGGGGGAGCGGGAGGTCGCCGAAATACTGGGGCCCGATGCCACGACGGTCCGGGCGAGTTGGGTGTGCGGTGCCTTCGGGAAGAATTTCCTGAAGACGATGCACCGGTTGGCGACGGCCGACCCCGTGAAGACCGTCACCGTGGTCGATGACCAGATCGGTTGTCCCACGTTTACGATTGACCTGGCCCGCCAACTCCGAATGCTGGCGGTCGGACGCTACCCCGGCGTCTTCCACGTATCGAACGAGGGGTCACTTTCGTGGTGTGACTTCGCCAGGACCATCTTTGAGGCGGCGGGTCACAAACCTGACCGGATCATCGCCATCGCTTCGTCGGAGCTCATGCCGACCCGGCCCGCTCCGCGGCCATCGTTCTCGGTGCTCGACAACGCTGCGGTCCGTGGCCTCGGGTTGGCAGCCATGCCACCGTGGCAGCCGGCCCTCGCTGAAGCTATCCGTGTGATTTCCTGAATGCCTGCCTCCAACCACGCCAACCCTTCACCGTCAACGGCCCGCCCGGATGGGCTCGACGCGGTGGATGCCATCGTCGTGAACTTCAACGCCGCCGAGGATTTGCGGGCCTGTCTCTCATCGCTTCTTCCCGAACCGGTGGCGCGGATCATTGTCGTCGACAACGATTCACACGACTCGTCGGCATCCATCGTCGAGATGATGGCCCGCTCCGATCCGCGGGTCGAATGGCTTCCGACCGGTCGAAACCTGGGTTTCGGTTCCGGCGCAAACCGGGGTATTGCGGCCGCTACCGCCCCGTTTGTCCTGCTGCTCAACCCTGATGCCGAAGTCGAAGCGGGGGCGGTTGGCGAGCTGCGGTCCGCGTTGGTGGTCGATGGGACTCTCGGGGTCGTGGGACCCGTGGTGACGAGCTTCGACGGCCTCCGGTACCCGTCGGCCAGATCCTTCCCGAACATGGTCGACGCGATGGCCCACGGTGCGCTGGGACTGATCGCCCCGAAGAACCGGTGGTCGGCGCGGTACCGGACCCCGGACCGGATCGACTGGGTGTCGGGGACGGCAATGCTGTTGAGAACGGCGGCCGTGGAGGAGATCGGAGGCTTCGATGAGTCGTACTTCATGTACGTCGAAGACGTCGACCTGTGTTGGCGGCTTGCGAAGGCGGGCTGGCGGACCGGGTTTGTCTCCCGGGCGACGGTCCGGCATCGGATCGGGGGGTCCAGCGAACAGCGTCCGTACCGCATGATCGTCGCGCACCACCGTTCGCTGTGGCGCTTCGCCTATTCGACCACGACCGGCATGTCGCGGTTCGCGCTTCCTGTCGTTGCCCTCGGTCTGGTGGCAAGAACGGTCGTGGCGTCGGCCGCACGACGGGTTCGCAAGTTGCCGCCGGCTGCGCAGTAGACCGCCGGCCCAGCTTTTCGCGCCAAAGTTCCGATGTGGCCGGCTAACGGTTTTCGGCCGAGTATCCTTTCTCCTTCGTGAGTAACGGGTCGTCCAACAAAAAAGTGGCAAAAGCGGCAAGTGCAGGTGGCGGGAGTCTTTCGCGTCGGGCCCGCTCTTCGTCGTCGAGCTTCAATGTCACAGTCATTGGTGTTTGTATCGCAGGCATCGCGCTGGTTATCGGCTCGGTTATCGGTCGTACGGTTCTTGAAAGTCCGCCGTATTCGCAAACGTCGAAGAAGGTCAAGAGTGCACTCACAGACCTCCAGAAATTGCAAAAGCAGAAGAATCCAAACGCGAAGAAGCTTGCGGCGGCATTGCAGAAGTACAACGAACTGAACGGCCAGACCCACGTTCATGCGGCTTACGGAATATGGAACTGCGACAAGTACGTCGCCCCCTTCGATGCGAGTCAACTCGACGATCCACTCGGCGTGCACGCACACGACGACGGGCTACTGCATATCCACCCGATCACCAACCGAGGTGCCGGCAAAAACGCCCGACTCAATCTGTTCTTCGATGCCACTAAGATGACAATGACGACCAAGAAGATGTCTTGGATTGCCGACCCAACCGGAACCAAGCTCAACACATTGCAAGTCAATAAGGATAAGTGCAACGGCAAGAAAGCCGAAATCTGGATGTTGTACTGGGAAAACGCCGTCGGTAAGAACGTGACCAAGACTCCGCAGAAGTATCTTGGCGACTTTGGAAATGTCCGGCTCACGGGCGACAGTGCGTTTGCCTTCGTGTTCGCGCCGAAGGGAACCAAGATTCCAGAGCCGCCGTCGACCAAGGCTATCGAGACGCCGAGCGACGTGGCCTCGCCCGCCGGTGCCACACCGACCGACACGATCGTCGAGACAACCCCGACCACGGTGCCCGGCGCGGCTACGACGCTTACTCCGGCGGCCACGACGGTTGCAGGGACTGCTACGACGGTTGCAGCGCCGGCCACGACGCTCGCTCCGACACCCAAGACGGCCCTGGTACCTACGACGACAGGTGCCACCCAAACGACCCTGAGCGGAAAGACGCTCGCCCCAACCGCGGCACCGACGACGATCGCCGGGTAGCTTTCGCGATGGGACTTCGAGCTGTTGTTCTTGTTGGAGGTAAAGGCACCCGCCTTCAACCTCTCACGTTCACCCGCCCGAAACCGATTCTTCCGGTTGGGGGTGTTGCCATGCTCTCGCTCAAGTTGGCCCATCTTGCGTCACACGGGGTGACCGAGGCGGTGCTGTCGCTCGGGTATCGTCCGGATCCCTTCTTCGCTGCGTTCCCCGGGGGTGTGATCCACGGGGTGACATTGCACTACGCGATCGAATCGGAACCTTTAGATACCGCAGGTGCGCTCAAGTTCGCGGCCACGTACGCCGGATTTCTCGAGGGTCCAGACGATTCGCCGATTCTCGGCGTCAACGGCGATGTGCTCACTGACATCGATGTGTCGGCTCAGGTTGCTTTCCATCTCAACCATGACAGCGAAGTTACGATCGCCCTCACCCAGGTCGACGATCCTTCCGCGTTCGGGGTCGTGGTCACCGACGCTGTTGGCCGAGTCGAGGCATTTGTGGAAAAGCCGCCGCGCGACGAAGCCCCGACCGACTGGATCAACGCAGGAAATTATGTGTTGAGCCGCGCGTTCTTTGCCCGAATTCCCGAGGGGAAGGTATCGCTCGAGCGGTCAATTTTCCCGTTGGTAGTCAACGAGGGGAAGTTGTTCGCGGTGCATTCACCGGCATATTGGATTGATGCCGGGATCCCCGCCACCTACCTGCAGGCCAATCTCGACGTCGCCGCAAAGAGTGATTCGGGATCAATCATTGATCCGACGGCGAGAATCTCCGCTGATGCGGTCATTCACAATAGCGTGATTGGCGCGAACGTGGTGATCGGTGAAGGGGCTATCGTCAACCGGTCCGTGATCGACGACGGCGCCACCATCGGGACCGGAGCGACCCTTTCCGATTCGATGATCGGACTACGGGCGAACATCGGCGTCAACAGCGTCCTCCGAGACCTCACGGTGGTGGGCGACGATGCGGTCGTGCCCGCCGGGGCGATCCTCGATGCCGAAAAGGTCGAAGCAGGCTGACCGTCTCGTTCGGCACCTGCCAATCAGACAACGCAGGTGTTACCGCCGTACTACTCGGCTTACCGGAACAGATCTTCGGTGGGAGCGCGCACGATCTCGGCCGAAACCGAGCCCTCTCGGAGCCACAGCGGGTTGACGCCCCTCACGATTGCGGCGGCGATCCCGCTGGCTTTTCCCATGACCATTTCGGCGGCGCCTGCGAGTTCGTCGGCGATGCACACCTCGGTCACGTGAAGTTCACGACCCTTCGCATCCTCGGTACCACGGAGATCGACCACACCGGCAATCCCGGCACAGCCGATGGCCACGTCGGTCAATCCTTTGCGCCAGGCCCGGCCAAAGGTGTCGCTGATGATCACACCGACGGTCACGCCCTGCTTCCCACGGATTCCGTCGCGAATTTTTCGAGCCGAGCGGTCGGAATCGACGGGGAGCAGCGCGGCGAAGCCGGCATCGATGTTCGACAGATCGATTCCAGCGTTGGCGCAGACAAAACCGTGTGAGGTCTCACTGATGATCAGCTCACCGTTCGGGGTTGGCCGACGACGCAGAATGCGCACCGATTCCGCTATGACGTACCGCTTGTGGTCATCGGGAATGTCGGGATCGACCGGCACGAGTCGGCCTTCGGCTTTGGAGACCACCTTCTGTGTGACGACGATGACATCGCCGTCGCGCAGGCCAGGCTCCGGCTCGGCCGCCGCCATGATCAGGTCGGCCAGATTGTCACCGGGTCGTACCTCGGGGATGCCTTCTATTGGTATGAGCTCGATGCGGTTCACACCGTGACGTTAGCTTCGTGTCGCATCGAGCACGGAACTGGATATGAGCTCGATGCGGTTCGCACCGTGACGTTAGCTTCGTGTCGCATCGAGCACGGAACTGGATATGAGCTCGATGCGGTTCGCACCGTGACGTTAGCTTCGTGTCGCATCGAGCACGGAACTGGGTTTGAGCTCGATGGTCCACACCGTGACGTTAGTTAAAAAGCATGGCAACAGATCGATTTGTTACGGCACGTCGCACGCACGAGCACGAACATGCGCCCGGTGGCTGACGATAACGCCGATGATGTCAGCAGTAGCGCTGTCCCCGTCGGGCCGTCCACGACGCGCGCGTGGACGGCTGGCGCCACGCGCTCGGCGGCGCTCGTCTTCTGGGGCCACTTGAGCAGCAACGGGCCTGCGACGAGTCCGAGACCTAGCACCGAGACGAACACGACCGGCAAGGTGCTTGGTCCGCATGACGGCGAGTCCGCTTGCGATCAGCACTCCGCCGAGGACCAGCCGTGCCTACGGTCCAAGCTCCAACTTGGCCGCGAGCCGGGCGAGATCATGGGCGTGGATCGTGGTCAGGTGCAGCGGGCCCCGTAGACGGAGATTTTGCGCACTGACACGACCGACGGGTTGATGATCACGCCGCCGGTCCCGTCGGGGTCGCCGAAGCCGCTGTAGTGATGGCGTTGCAACGTCCGGCATGCGGTTCGGGTGAGGTCCGGTGGTGAAAGCGCTCCGGCTCCTCGTCACTTGAGCGCTTTGGGGATGGTTTCGGCGTGGCAACCACAAGAACCATCCCCACAGGTTTTCCGATTGTGGGCGTTCGAATGGCCTGGGATCCCACACCCTCCCATCGTCTGCGACAAACCGAGGGTCAGGCCCGACCGATCAGCGAGCTCGGACATGCGGTTCACACCGTGACGTTAGCTTCGTGTCGCATCGAGCACTGAACGGGCCATGGCCTCGGTGACGCCGGGCTTCGACATGATCGTGTCGGTCACGAGCGCCCGGATACCTTCGGCTTCAACTTCTGCGACGCGATCACCGTCGGCGTCGTCGATAACCAATGTTGCGGCGATGTCGCGGTAGAGGCGGGCCACTCCGACGACACTCGGGTCGTGTCCGAGTTCGATCAGCATGCGATCGGCCGGTCCTTTCAATGCGGTGCCCGCAACGATTGGAGAAATGGCGACGGTTCGATCGCGCTGGGCGGTCAATGCCTCACGTACGCCCCGAAGTGCGAGAATCGGCCCGATTGAGACCAATGGGTTCGACGGAGCGATCACTATGGCGTCAGCTGCCCGAATGGCCTCCAATACGCCGGGCGCCGGCCGCGCGGATTCGATCCCCCGGAGGATCACCGCCGAGATCGCAACCGAGTGCTGCTTCTTCACGAAGTACTCCTGGAAGGAAATCACGCCGTCGGAGGTTTCGACGAACGTCGACACCGGCGAATCCGACATCGGCAACATGGCGAACCCGAGCTCCCAGGCTTTGGCCAACTCCGACGTGACCTCGCTGAGGGTCGCCCCGTCGCGTAGTCGGCCGGTCCGCCAAAGGTGGGTGGCCAGGTCGCGGTCGCCCAGGTTGAACCACGTCACTGCGCCGAAATCATGGTACCGGTGGAGGGCGTCCATGGCGGTCCATGATTCGCCGGCGAGTCCCCACCCGCGTTCAGGGTCGATGGCGCCCGAGACCGTGTACGTCACGGTGTCGATGTCGGGGCTGACATGAAGTCCGTGAAAGACCGTGTCGTCGCCGGTGTTGACGATCACGGTGATTTCGTCCGGGTCGACGATTTTTACGAGTCCACGCAGAAAACGGGCTGCCCCAACTCCACCGGCGAGTACGACGATCATGGTCCTACGCTACCCAGGCGGGGCACCGGGGCGTGACCGGCTCGACGTGTCACCCCGATTCTCCGACAGCCGCGACCGACCTGCAACGGATCTGCGTTATTCGATGGCCGCGAGCGCGTCGAGCGCCCCGCGGTAGAAGGTCGGGTAGGCGTAGATCATCGTCCGCAAACTGGCCACGGGGATCCGAGCGTGAACTGCGAGGTTGAACATGGCCAACACTTCGCCCCCCCGGGGGCCGACCGACGATGCGCCGACAAGAATGTCACGGTCCCCGTCGACGATCAGTTTCATCAGACCTTCGTTGCCGAAGCCGTGAAGCCAACCACGACTTGAGGTCGAGGAGTCGGCAAGCCCGATCTTCACGTTGATGCCGGCGGCGCGCGCCTGGGCTTCGGTCATACCCACCGAGCCGACCTCCGGTTCGGTGAAGGTGACTCGCGACACGGCATGTGATTCGGCCACGATGGGACCGTCGACCTTGAGAATGTCGTCGACCGCAATTGCCGCTTCATAGACCGCCATGTGGGTGAACGCGCCGCGCCCGGCAATGTCACCAATCGCCCAGAGTCTGTCGGTTCCGACCACCCTCATGTGTTCGTCGGTCGTAATTGCGGGTCGGGACCGCTCATCGAGGCCGACTGTGCCCAGGCCGATCCCGGTCAGGTTCGGTGTGCGCCCGGCCGCCACGAGAATCTCATCGGCTTCGACGACGGAGCCATCGGCCAGGGTAAGGGTCACCCGGCCGTCGGCGCGACCCGCCGACGCGATTGGGACCCCAACGCGGAATTCAATTCCCTCGTCCTTCAGGGCCCGCGTGATCAGGATGCTGCTTTCGGGTTCTTCGACCGCGAGGACGCGCTGGGCCGCCTCGACCACGGTCACCGCCGTTCCGAATCGGCGAAACGACTGGGCGAGTTCGAGCCCGATTGCCCCTCCGCCGACAACGATGAGCGACCTGGGATTGGTGCGGATTTTGAAAATATCCCGGTTCGTCCATGGTTTGGCCTCGGCCAAGCCGCGAATCGGTGGGATCGCCGGTGACGTTCCGGTGGCGAGAATGACCCCTCGGGCCGCCACGTACACGTCATCGCCGACCATTACCCGTCCCGGACCGTCGAGGATGCCCCGTCCACGAACGAACGTCCCGCCCTTCCCGACGAAACGGTCAACGGCGACCGTGTCATCCCAGTTGTCGGTGGCCTCGTTGCGTATGCGATCGGCAACCACGGAGAAATCAGGCACGACCGTGGCCGACCCGGCCATGGCGTTCACGCGGTTCGCTTCGGCAAGAAGTCCAGCGGCACGGATCATCATCTTGGACGGGATGCACCCGTAGTACGGGCATTCTCCCCCGACGAGGTGAGGTTCGATGCCGACAACCTTCAGGCCCGCCTGGACAAGACGACCGGCCGCGTCTTCACCTCCCGGTCCCATCCCAACTACGACGATGTCTACGTGGTGTTCGCTCATGGGTTTCAGCATCTCGGATCTGGCGGAGCCGTTCCGGGGCCGTTCTCAGAAACGACACAGTTGCTTCTCAGAATTCTTCATAAAGGGCGGCCCCGAAGCTCTTCAACGGACCCGGAACTGATCATCGCTCGTCCGTTGAACGGACCACGAAAACTCGACAACGTCAGGTTTGAGGCAGTTCCCGAACTACCATCGATCCGCTATGCGATCAGCCCTTCGCCCGCCGGTCGACGTCGTCACCATCAAGGGTGGCTTTGCCATCGACGGGGAACTTGCGGTCCGTGGTGCGAAAAACTCCATCTCCAAGCAGTTGGTGGCTTCGCTTCTCACGGAAGAAACCACGATCCTGCGCAACACGCCGGCGATCTCCGACACCTTCATCGTGAGCGAAATGCTCCGAGCGATGGGGGTCGAGGTCGAAACGGAAGCCGACGGGGCCGGAACCATCACCGTGGCCGCCACGAACGTGATCCCGCTGTCACCGGGTCGTCTCGGTGAGTTCACCGGTAAGAGCCGTATTCCGATCCTGTTGTGCGGGCCGCTCCTTCACCGGACCGGGGAGGCACTCATCCCGAGTCTCGGGGGCGACGACATCGGCAAACGGCAGGTCAACTACCATCTCATGGCCCTACAGCAGCTCGGGGCGGAAATCGACGAGCGCGCCGACGGGTGGCACCTCCGCACCGATGGTCTTTCGGGATGCGAGATCCGGCTTCCGTTTCCCAGCGTCGGAGCAACGGAACAGGTCCTGCTGTCTGCGGTTCTCGCCGAAGGTACAACGGTGCTCCACGGCGCCGCGATCGAACCCGAGATTCTCGACATCATTGCAGTGCTCCAGAAAATGGGCTCCGCGATCATGTTCGGTGCCGACCGCACGATCATTATCCACGGTCAGACCCGGCTCCATGGCTACGAGCACACTGCGATTCCCGACCGCCTCGAAGTCGCCTCATGGGCGTGTGCGGCCATCGCTACGCACGGTGAGGTGTTCGTCAAGAACGCCCGCGTCGAAGACATGGTCAGTTTTCTCGGGGCGTACCGCCTTCTCGGTGGCCATTTTGCCTCGTCGCCGGAGGGTATCCATTTCCGTCGGGCGACGGATGAGTTGCAGCCGGTGGAACTAGAAACGGCCGTGCACCCCGGGCTCATGACCGACTGGCAAGCCCCGATCGGGGTCACGCTCACCCAGGCGAGCGGTACCTCTCTCATACACGAGACCGTTTACGAGAACCGCTTCGGGTATACCGGTGCGCTCGTGTCGATGGGGGCCGACATCTCGGTGTCGTCCGGTTGTCCGAAAGGACACGCTTGTCGTTTCGGCGGTCTCGGGCATCCGCACTCGGCGACGTTCCGTGGTGTGACGCCACTTCACGGAGGTGACCTTGTCGTGCCCGACCTGCGGGCGGGTTTCAGCCATTTCATCGCCGCAATGATCGCTGAAGGAAACACCACGATCCGGGGTGTAGGGATGATTGAACGCGGGTATGAAGGCTTCCTTGAGAAGTTGCAGACGATTGGTGTTCAGATCGTTTCTGCGCACTGACGGAATGTACGGAGCAACGCTGAACGACGTTCATTCCACCCGCTTCCGGGTTGAATGGGAAACTGGGCCAGATGACTGATCTCAAGAACACCGGAGCACCTACGGCAGCGTCGTCAGACGAGACGCTGCCAACCGGTACCGGACAGTCGGTCAACGGCCCTGCGCAAACGGTAAACGGCCCTACCCAAACGGGCAACGGGTCACCGGCTGAAGCGACACCCGGTAAGCAACCAAAGCCTCGATCGACGCCGTTGCGGAAGGTCCTGAAGGTCCTGATCGGGCTGGTCTCGCTGCTACTGATATTCGGTGTGGCCGCGGTCGGCTACGCGTGGTTCCGGGTCGAGCAGATTCCGAAAGTGGCTATTCCGAAAGACCCGGGTGTTCCGCCGGGCGGCGCGCTTCCGACGATAGCCATCCCGCTCAGTGGCAATACGGTCAACGGCGGACCCCTCATCACCGAACCGCCGTCCGCGGCCGACACGAATGCGGTGTCCGACGGCTCGTCCTCGCCCAGCGTGTCCGCGGATCCGACCGACTCGGTGCCCGGCGAAGGTGAGGGCAGCCTGACCGGTCCGATCGCCACGGTGGCTCCTGTCAACGGAACGCTCGGGTTCGGGCCGTTGCTCGACACCTCGGGCGTGGCCGCTCTCGGTGGCCCGAACGCGAAGAACTATCTGATGATCGGCGTCGACAGCCGTTCCGACATTCCCACCGATCAAGAAGCGTCATTTGGCAAGGTCGGCGGGTCCCGCAGTGACACGATCATGCTTCTACGACTCGACCCGTCGACGAAGCAGGCGTGGGTGCTTTCGTTTCCCCGGGATTTATACGTGCGCTTAGCAGGTACGAATCAGTTCAACCGGCTCAACGCGGCCTACGCCCGTAGCGCGGGCACGCTCGTGTCGACCATACGCGAGAACTTCAACGTTCCTGTGGACCATTTCGCAATCATCGACTTCGTCGGATTCCAGCGTGTGGTGGAAGCACTCGGCGGCGTAACCATCGACTTTCCGAAAGCGGCCCGCGATCTGAAATCCGGTCTGAACCAACCGGCCGGTCGTAATCTGCTCGATCCGAAACAGGCCACCGCCTACGTTCGCAGCCGATACTTCCAGGAGGAAGTGGATGGTGTGTGGAAGAAAGACCCTCGGGGCGACCTCGGGCGTATTCAGCGGCAGCAGGCTTTCATCCGGGCAACACTGAGTCAGGCGGTCAAGAAAGGATTCAGCGATCCACTCACCGCGAACGCGTTGCTCACCAGCCTGAAAGACGCGCTTACGCTCGACTCCGCGTTCGGGATCGGCGAGATAGCGTCTTTAACGAACGACCTCAGGTCGTTTGACCCCAACACGCTTCAGACCTTCACGGTCCCCGGTGACAACAAGCGCATCAACGGCAAAGACGTGCTGATTCTCAACAAGACGAAAGCCCGTACGGCCATTGGACAGTTCGGTCAACGCAAGACGGCCAAGAAGTAGGACCTGCGTGTGAATGGCGAGGTAGCGAAGGCCGACCTTCGGTCACAGGTAACCGGTGTCGTCTTTGTTTCGACCCATCCCGACCGGATGGCGATGACCATCCGGTCGCTCCTGTTCCGTGCCTCCATCGACGTCCACGTCGGGATCCTCTACGCGCTCTACTCCTCTTCGTTCCGCGAGCTTGAGCACGAATACGGTGACCGCCTTACGGTGCGGCCGGTCGGGTCCGTGTCCGAATTGTGCAACCGCGTGTACGACGAGCGTCGTACGCATCTGTTTGTTATTGACGACGTGGTTTCGCTACCACCGGATCCCCTGCGGAATTCGGTGCGGTGGATGAACGAAGACGTTCGTATCTCGACGGTCTCGTTCCTTTCCAACGCCTCCGACTTCCTCAGCTTTCCCATCCGCAACCTTCCCCAGGGCCGCCCGACCGACGGCCACGACGAGATCAGTATCACGGCGGCCCTGAGGTCCCGGGGACCGGAGGCGGTGCCCGTCCCGATTCTCCACGCTGCGGGCTATGCAGTCGTGATCTCCGCCTCGGCGATGAGCGCTGTTGGTGATCTGATGGCCCCCGCTTCGGCGCGCTTCGATGTCGCCGTGGCCGACTTTTCTGTTCGGGCCCGCGAGAAGGGTTTTGTTGACGTTGTCGATACGTCGACGTTCGTGGCCCGTACCTCCGACGTTGCGGTGCACCCGATCGACGACACCCTCACCTACGACGACCGGGGATGGCTGTTACACCGTCACCGGTCGATGGTCGACTTCGTCGACGAGCAACGCCAAAGCGGTGACTCGGCGTTCGCGATTGCCCATCAGGTGGCCCGGGTCAAGCTCAACGGGCTTCGCATCCTCATCGACGGGTCATGTTTCGGGCCGCTCGAAGTGGGCACCCAGGTGGCCACGCTTCACACGATCAAAGCCCTCGCGGAACACGACGGGGTGACCGAAGTGTGTGTTGCCCTCCCTGGCCCGGTGCCGGGCTACGCCGCTTCAATCCTCACTATGGCAAAGGTTCGCGCGCGTAGTGTTGCTGCGGAACCGCTGGAACAGATGGGTCCGTTTGACATCGCGTACCGACCGTTCCAACCAACCCCTGGGTGGGACATCCAGCGTTGGAAGCATCTCGGTGTGCGCCTGATCGTGAGCGTGCTCGACACGATCGCGTTTCACAACGGTGGGTACTTCGCATCGACGGGGGAGTGGCTCGCGTACCGGGAGCACCTGCTCGCCTCGGTACGCGCGGTCGACGCGGTCACGGTGATCTCCAATGACGTCATCGGGCAGATGCTGATGCACCAGTTTCCAATCGAGCGGTCCAGGGTGGTTTCGGTCCCGCTCGGCACCGAGCACCTTCACGGCAACGAAGAGGTCGAGTTGCCCCGTGCCCTTGCGGCGCGTGGATTCGGTGTCGGCCCGTTTGCGCTGTGCCTCGGGGTGAATTACACGCACAAGAACCGGGAGATCGCTCTTGCGGCGCATGAGCTTGTTCGGTCGCACGGTTTCGAACTTGCTCTCGTCCTCGCGGGAGCCGCGGTCCCCCACGGCACGACCCGAATTTCTGAAGCGCGCTTAGGATCTCGTGAGCATGTGTTCGTGATCCCCGAGGTTTCCAGCTCCGAGCGCAACTGGTTGCTCCGCCACGCATCGTTCGTCTGGTACCCAACCTCTGCTGAGGGGTTCGGCCTCGTTCCTTTCGAAGCCGCTGCGTTCGGCACTCCCACGGTGGCGGTTGATTTCGGACCTATCGCTGAGTTGTCCGTCTCGGCCGACCCGGCGCAGACCGCCCGTGAATACGGCCACGGTGTTCCCCGTCTCGCCCGGAGCTGGGATCCCCGTGCTCTGGCTGATACTGCGCTTGCGTTCCTCCGTGACCCCGACCTGGCTCGACGACACGTCGGCGCGGTCCGAGCGGCCGGCCGGGCTTACCGCTGGGATCGCACGGCTGACACACTCGTAGCGCTGTTTCGTGACACGCTTGCACAACCGAAACGGTGAACCGAAACGGTGATCGCCCATCCCTGGAGGCCCTCAGCATGACCACAAACGCACCTGATACGACCACTCAAGGAACGGGCGCGCTTCTCAACACAAGCTCGACCGACGCGGCCGGTACTGATCAAGGCGGCTCGGTTCCTACGGACGTCAGCGAGACGGAGAGCGAGGCTGTGAGCCAGACGGTTCGCGAGCATGACCGACTCGCCCGCGAGATAGATGCGCTCTCGTTGCGTCAAGCGTTGCTTGATTTCGAAATGGCCAATGCCCGGGTCCTCGATCTGACCGCTCGTCTGGTTGAAGCGAACACCCGTGTGCTGAAGTTGCAGCGCGAACTCGACGGCTTCACCGCGGCAGCAGACGCGCAACGAAGCGAACTCGCCGACGGGAACGCCCGGCTGCAGGCGCGAACCGATGCGCTCGAAGCCTCGCTTGCTCAGGCCGAAGCAACTTCGGAGCGCAGGGGGGTCGAACTTCAGGAGCTTCGTTCGTCAACGACGTTTCGGATCGTCCGGCGCATCGGGCGGGTCGTGGCGCGCGTGCGTCGCTAACGCGCTCCGCCGAGAGACCTCACGGTTGTGCGCATGACTGACCTACCCGAAACGACGACGGAACACCCGGTACCTTCACGTAAGGTGCTGATCGCGTTGCTCGTCTACAACGGTCGGTCGTTCGTGCCAAGAGCTGTGGCTTCAGCGGCGCGCCTGCAATCGGGTCATCGGGAGGCATCGACGCTCCATCACGTCGATGTGGTGATCTTCGATGATGCGAGTCCCGACCCCGGGTGGTCGGAAGAGTTGGCCGGTCTGTGTTCGAGCCTCGGTGTCGGCTACTACTGCACGCCCCGGAACCTTGGCATTCCGCGCAACATGAACCTTGGTCTTCTCTGGGCCGAGAAGGCTGGCTACGACTACGTGGTGATCCTCAATTCCGATGTGATCGTGCCGCTCAACATGGCTGACGCCATGGTGGCCGCGGCCGAGAGCGACCCTTTGATCGGGTCAGTCACGGCCTGGTCGAATAGCGCTTCGATCTTCTCCCTGCCGAACGTCGAACCCGATACCTTTCTCACCGAATCGGCGAGCGTCGACGCGGTTTCGGCCACGGTCCACCGCGAGTTCGGGAAGCAAACGATCGACTTGCCCACCGGCGTCGGCTTTTGCATGATGATCAGCCGGAACGCTATTGCCGAGGTCGGTCTGTTCGATCCGGTATTCGGTCGCGGGTACTGCGAGGAGGTCGACTGGTGCCAACGGGCCGCCGAACAAGGGTTGCGCAACGTGCTTTCCCCCGGTGCATTCGTTTATCACATGGGCTCGGCCACCAACCGGGAGGCCGGGATCCTTGCGCCGGGAGAACAGACGGTGCACACCAACGAGGCGATCGTCGACCTGCGCTATCCCGAGTACCGGACCCGGCTCGCCGCGTGGTCGGAGTCCAAGGTCATTGTCCCGGTCGTTGAGCGCGGGCTCGCGCGTCTGATCAGTGAAGCCGCTCAGACCCACGGCTATGTGGTCGACGCGAGTTGGCTCCGCCGCAGCCCCGAGCCTTCGCTCGATCAGCGGGTCCGCATCACGATCAATCCGGACGGGCCGGATCCTCTGGTCGAGGCCGGCGTGAACGGCTGGCGCTGCCCGATTCCGGTTGGCGACCATGGCATTCTCACGGCGATCGCCGCCTTTGTCGGGTGTCAGCCGACCGAGGTGCGTCTGTTGGACCGTGGAGCTATCTCGCAACGTTTGCAGGCCGAAGCGGACGCCACGGGGCTCCCGGTCGCCCAACTTCGCCGTTACCCGGAACGGGTGTGAATCGGGGCCGCCCGGCGAAGGGTCCGGCCGGTTAAGGGTCCGACCGGGCTCCTGCGGGTAGGGGTCCGGACCGGGCTCCTCTGGGCAGGGCTTGAGGGTAGGAGGGCTTGAGGGTAGGTGAGAGTCACGAGGCCCGATTAGGGTCTGTGTCATGGGTTTTCAGCCACCCCCCTATCCACACGACCGTCTCGGGGCGGCCAGGAAACGAGCGACGGAAAACTTTGATGCCGTAGTCGACCTTTCAATCGGTACGCCGTGTGATCCGCCGCCGGCCGCGGTTGTCGACATGCTTGCGCACTCCAACACCGAAAGGGGTTACCCGACGTCGCTAGGCAGCGTGGCGTTCCGCAACGCTGCGGCCGGTTGGATGGATCGACGTTTCGGGGTCACCGTTGATCCTGCCGCCGAAGTTGCGGCGTGTATCGGAACGAAGGAGTTTGTTGCGACCACTCCGCAGTGGCTGAAGCTCCGAAACCCCGAGCGCGACACGGTGTTGTATCCGGCTGTGGCGTATCCGACCTATGAGATGGGGGCGATCCTCGCCGGATGTCGGGCCGTGCCGGTCGCGCTAGACGAATCGTTCAGGCTTCGCCTCGACACGGTCGCGCAATCCGATGCGCAACGCGCTCTGTGTCTGTGGGTCAACTCGCCGGGCAACCCGGCCGGTGGTATCGACGACCTCATTGCGGCAGCTCAATGGGGGCGGTCGAACGACGTGCTGGTGCTCTCGGATGAGTGCTACGCCGAGTTCACCTGGTCGGGGCCCCCGCAGACGATTCTCACCAGCGGCTCCGAGGGCGTGCTCGCTGTGCACTCGCTGTCCAAGCGGTCGAATCTGGCCGGGGTTCGGGCCGGGTTCTACGCCGGAGACCGTCAGCTCGTCTCCTATCTCAGCGAGGTACGTAAGCACGCCGGCTTCATGGTTCCCGGCCCGGTGCAGGCGGCCGGCACGGTGGCCTACAACGACGACGCGCACGTGGTGGTTCAGCGCCAGATCTACCTCGATCGGCTGACCATGTTCGCCGAAGTTCTCAGCGGGGTGGGCCTTCCGTCACGTCTCCCCGATGGCGGATTTTATCTGTGGACCGAGGTTCCCGGCGGCAATGCCTGGGCATGCACCGAATGGCTGGCTGCGCATGGCGGTATGATCGTTTCCCCTGGGGAGTTCTACGGTGAAGCCGGAAAAAACTATGTGCGCGTAGCACTTGTCGAACCTGACGAGCGCCTCGCTCTGGTCGCGGAGCGGCTCAAGGAGTCCGGGGCCCGGTGGACGGTTGCTGAGGGTTACGGCCTGGTCGGACCGGCGTGAACCCACCAAAGAAGTCTCCCGACGTGGTGTGGCCTCCTTACGATCTGCTGCGGGCCACCGCGGATCTTGTCGACATCGGATCGGTCAGCCACCACGAAACGGTCATTACCGATCTGATCGAAGCGCGTCTGCGGGCCGTTCCCTGGTTGGACGTGATACGAGTCGACAACAACGTGGTGGCCCGCACCATCCTTCAGCGGTCGCAGCGCCTGGTTCTCGCCGGTCACAGCGATACCGTGCCCGCCAACGGGAACGAGACGGCCCGCATCGACGGAGATGTGCTGCACGGACTCGGTTCAGCCGACATGAAGGGTGGATTGGCGGTGTTTCTCGCTCTGGCCGAAACCGTTGCTGAACCGGTATGCGACGTGACCTACATCTTCTACGAATGCGAGGAGGTCGCGGCAAAATACAACGGCCTCAAGAAGCTTCTTCTTGAGAACCGTGAACTGGTGGCGGCCGACGCCGCTGTGCTTGGAGAGCCGACAACATCGATCATCGAGGCCGGCTGTCAAGGGACTATGCGTGCCACCCTGACTCTTGGAGGGGCCCGAGCGCACACGGCGCGGCCGTGGATGGGGCGAAACGCTATTCACCGCCTCTCCGTCGTGCTCCAACGGCTCGCGGCGTATGAAGGTCGGCAGCCGGTGATCGATGGGTGTGTGTACCGTGAGGCCATTCAAGCCGTCAAGGTCGACGGAGGAGTCGCCGGCAACGTGGTACCGGATCGTGTCGTATTGACGCTTAACCACCGCTTCGCGCCCGACCGTTCAGCCGCCGACGCAGAAGCGCACCTCCGTTCGGTGATCGGTCACGACCTGCTCGCCGACGACGCCATCTTAGAGATTGTCGACACCGCCGATGCGGCGCTGCCGTCGCTTACCCATCCACTCCTCGCCTCGCTGCGGGAGCGTTCGGGAGCGACCCCTCAGGCGAAGCTCGGATGGACCGACGTGGCCTTTTTTGCTGCACAGGGAATCCCGGCGGTAAATTTCGGCCCGGGTGACCCGAGCATCGCCCACACCGCCGGAGAACTCGTGCACCGGAGCGAGATCGACCGGGCCTACGAAGTGCTCTACGCGTTACTCACCAACGAGTAGAACACCGGCACCCAGATCCCAACGCGTAGAACACCAGCGCCAGGTCGGTAGGGCCAGGTCGGTAGGGCGCCGAACTCGCCAGTTACATGCGTCGAAGAACCGTAACGACTTTGCCGTAGATGGTTACGTCGTCTGGACCGAACTTCATCGGCTGCATCTTTGCGTTTTGCGGTGTGAGGGTGATTTCGTTGCGGCTTCGGTGATAGAGCTTGACCGTGGCTTCCTCTCCGGGGAGTCCGGCCACGATGACGTCACCGTTCTTCACTTCTGGCCCCTGCCGGACAACGACGAAATCGCCGCTGAGGATACCGCCTTCGATCATCGAGTCACCTCGAACCCGCAGCATGAAGAGGTTCCCACCGCCGGTGAAATCCTCCGGGAGGGGCAGAACCTCCTCGACGCGTTCCTCGGAGAGAACTCCCGTGCCCGCCGCGACGTCTCCGATGAGAGGAACATGCCGAACCGGGCGTCGCTCGACCTGACTGCCGGTCATCGGGTCGTAGCGAACCTCGATGGCTCTGGGTTTCGTCGGGTCACGGCGCAGATACCCAAGGCGTTGGAGAGTCTCGAGATGGGCGTGCACGGTGGACGAAGACGACAGCCCGACAACCTCGCCGATCTCGCGCACGGAGGGCGGGTAACCACGGTCGCGCATGGCCTGCTCAATACAAGCCAGGATCTGCAGTTGTCGGGGCGAGAGGGAATTTTGCGTCATATCGGTCCTTGAGATGCGTTGCTGGTCCAATGGCGGGTGCGTACCGGCGTTGGGTGTTTCGGGGAGGGGGGAGGAGGGGGTGGAGGGGGGAGGAGGGGTTGGGGTTTCTGTGGCAGTCGGTGCTTCCGCGGCTTGACTTTATGAGCCGCACCGGCGATCTGGATCGAAAAGGATCCGGAAGGTTCTCGGGAACACTGGGTAACTGACGGAGGGGCGGGAGAAGGGTTGGAAGGGTGGGGGCTATCGCTTGTCGAACGACTGTTCGTACCATATCAAAGCAACGCATGTCTGGCAAACATCTGTTCGAAAAAGTTCTTGACGACGAACGAGTGTTCGTGGCAGAGTGCCTTTATGACGAACGAACGTTCGATAACCAGACATCCTTCCCTTCTGCTTTCCCCGTCCGCCGCCACGGTCGGCGCGGTCGGCGCGTCGGTCGGCGCCTCGTCCTCCGGTGTATACCGCCCCGTGCCCGGCTCTATCGGGGGTGCGTCAACTCGACTCGATGCGCGTTTGGTCCGACGGCCGGGCCCGGATCTCGTGCGCCGGCGCCGGACTGCTGTCGTGTTCTTTGTGGGCCTCCTTACGCTTACCGGTGTGGGCGTAGCATCGGCCACCTCTGGTCGCGGCGATTCGGTGAGAACTGCAGTGCATGTTGTCCTTCCCGGTGAGTCGCTTTGGTCCATAGCCCGTGACGCAAAGCCCAAGGGTGATATCCGTCGGCTGGTCGCTCAGTTGGGGGAGCAGGTTGACGGCTCGCAACTGCAACCCGGCGACGAGCTGATCGTTCCTGTTCCGAACGGTCCAACACAGGGGAAGTAGACCCTCTCCCTTGAACTATGTGCTCATATCACCCGCCTGTCGGAGATCGTGTACTTCCCCTGTTCAAGAATGTTCCTCCCCGCTTCCCTTCGATCCTTGAAGCGCTTCAGCGACACGTATCCGGAGGCTTGGTCAGCGGGTAATCTTCGGAGGTGCGATGCCCGTGGTGTTCCTCTCTTGACGACAAGGTGATCGATTCCAGGGCCGCCGACGACGGGGTGGCGATTCGCCGCCGTCGAGAGTGCCTCGTTTGCAGTCGCCGCTTCACGACCTACGAGCGTATCGACGATCTACCGTTGACCGTGATCAAGCGGAGTGGCGAGCGGACGCCGTTCGAGAGGGCGAAGGTTCTCGCCGGGCTTCGGGCGGCAACGAAGAATCTGCCACTGTCGACTGAGCAGTTGGAATCCATTGCGATGGAGGTCGAAGAGGAACTTCGGCTTGAGGGACCCGAAATCACCAGTGAGAGGATCGGTGTGGCCGTCCTCAATCGGCTTCGGCTCGTAGATGGTGTCGCGTACCTTCGGTTCGCGTCCGTTTATAAGAATTTCACGGATCCCGGTGATTTCGCCCGAGAGGCGAAGATGCTCACCAAGGCCACGGCTCCAAAGTCGTCCCATCCGTCGTAAAGGCTATGGAATCTGCTGAGATTCCGTAGCTGCTTCTGTTACCCACAGGTCATCCACAGGGCCCGCCGGAGCGGTCCACAGGCTGAGGCTCTAGTTGTCCACAGTTTGGGTTCCGTACCCTTGACCCCGCCGCCTCAAACCGGAAAGTTCTGCCGGGCGAAGTCGACGAAATTTGCGACAAAGCTTGACATTGACGTAATTTCACGGTTGTATTTTAACCCGTATCTCGTGGCCGCCCCCCCGGCCAACCGCAACATCTTGTGGTCTTGGTTGCTTTTGGAACCCGGTGCCCTCTGGGCGCAGGATTTGTGTGAGGCAGCCGGAGCCACCGTACTCATGGCGAACCCACGATCGTTGATGGTCGTGGGTTCTTCTCTCGAAAGGCATACAAATGGCGATTGCGCCGGAACGCACAGGTATCGGAATTCGTAGATACTTCACGACGGAAGGGGTGCATCCGTACGACGCGATCGCGTGGGAGCGCAGAGACAGCCGAATCGAGAACTGGCGAACCGGGGAGGTAGCGTTCGAACAGCTCGGGGTCGAGGTGCCGGCTTCATGGAGCGTCAACGCGACCAACATCCTGGCCCAGAAGTACTTTCGCGGAACGTTGGGAACCGACGGACGCGAGTGGTCGCTTCGTCAGGTCGCCGACCGTGTCGTCGACACGATCACGAACTGGGGAGTTACTGGCGGGTACTTCGTCGACACCGTCGAAGCCGAGGTCTTCAACCACGAGCTCAAATACCTGATCATCAACCAGATGGGTGCGTTCAACTCACCGGTGTGGTTCAACATCGGTGTGAAGGGCGTGCCGCAGCAGGGTTCGGCGTGCTTCATTCTGGAAGTCGACGACCAGATGGACTCGATCCTCAACTGGTACCGCGAAGAAGGCGTCATCTTCAAGGGCGGCTCCGGGGCCGGTATCAACCTGTCGAAGATCCGCTCTTCGAAGGAAATCCTCAACGGTGGCGGCACCGCTTCGGGGCCGGTCAGCTTCATGCGCGGAGCTGATGCGTCGGCCGGCACGATCAAGTCCGGCGGTAAGACCCGCCGAGCCGCCAAGATGGTCATTCTCAACGCTGACCATCCCGATATCGAAGACTTCATCTGGTGCAAGGTGATCGAGGAGCGCAAGGCCCGCGTGCTTCGCGATGCCGGCTTCGACATGGACCTCGACGGAAAAGACTCGATCTCGATCCAGTACCAGAACGCCAACAATTCGATGCGGGTCTCCGACGAGTTCATGCAGGCCGTCGTCGACGACGCCGACTGGGACCTCAGGGCGGTCACCACGGGCGACGTTGTGAAGACCTTGAAGGCGCGCCACCTGATGCGTCAATTCGCCGAGGCCGCCTGGGAATGCGCCGACCCTGGGATGCAGTACGACACCACCATCAACCGTTGGCACACCGCGGCCAACACGTCGCGCATCAACGGATCCAACCCGTGCAGCGAATACATGCACATCGATAACTCCGCCTGCAACCTCGCCAGCATCAACCTGCTGAAGTTGCTCGACGACAACGACGAGTTCGATGTCGAGGGCTACAAGGCCGCGATTGAATGCTTCTTCACCGCCCAGGAGATCATCGTCGGCAACGCCGATTACCCGACACCGAAGATCGGTGAGAACAGCCGTCGCTTCCGTCAACTCGGTCTCGGCTACGCAAATCTTGGCGCTCTGCTCATGGCCCTCGGGCACGGCTACGACTCCGATGCCGGGCGCGCCTGGGCTGGAGCGCTCACTGCGCTTATGACCGGCCACGCCTACGTGACGTCAGCCCGCACCGCAATGCGCATGGGCCCGTTCGCGGGTTACCTCGAGAACCGCGAGCCGATGACTCGGGTACTCAGCCAGCACCGGGCCGAAACGGCGAAGATCGACGAGGATCTGGTCCCGATGGGGCTGCTGTCGGCGGCCCAGGAGTCGTGGGACAGCGCTTGTGAACTGGCGTCGGTGTACGGCGTGCGGAACGCCCAAGCGACGGTACTCGCCCCGACCGGGACCATCGGTCTGTTGATGGACTGCGACACGACCGGTGTGGAACCCGACCTCGGCCTCGTGAAGTTCAAGAAGCTCGTCGGTGGCGGGTCGATGACCATCGTCAACCAGACCATTCCGCGGGCCCTGCGTCAGCTTGGCTATGAAGCGCCGATCGTAGCGAACATCATCAACTACATCGACGTGAACAAGACCCTCATCGGGAGCCCCGACCTGCGTCCGGAGCACCTTGGCATCTTCGCCTGCTCGATGGGTGACAACGTTATCCACTACCTCGGTCACGTCCGCATGATGGCGGCGATCCAACCCTTCATTTCCGGTGCGATTTCCAAGACCGTAAACATGCCCGAAGACGCGACGGTCGAAGAGATCGAGCAATTGCACATCGATGCGTGGAAGATGGGCATCAAGGCCATCGCCATTTACCGCGACAACTGCAAGGTTGGTCAGCCGTTGTCGACCGCGAAGAAGGACGGGTCGGAGAAAGACGCGGGCGGAGGGGTGGCCAACGGTGTTGCCGCCACGGCGACACCGGATCCGGCGCTCACCGCCAAGATCGCCGAACTTGAACAGGCGCTTGCGTCGACGACAACGGTGATTCGCAAGCCGCAACGCGAACGTATGCCCCGGCGCCGGCGTTCGAGCACGTTCTCGTTCCGGGTCGCGGACTGCGAAGGTCACGTGACCGTGGGCGAATACGACGATGGTCGTCCGGGTGAAGTGTTCATCAACGTGTCGAAACAGGGCTCCACGCTTGCCGGTTTCATGGACGCTTTTTCGATTTCGATCTCGCTCGGTCTCCAGCACGGCGTTCCGCTTTCGACCTACGTCCGCAAGTATTCCAACATGCGTTTCGAACCGGCGGGTATCACCGACGACGCCGAATTGCGCATTGCGACCTCCCTGATCGACTACATCTTCCGGCGTTTGGCGCTCGATTATCTACCCTACGAGTTGCGTGCCGAACTCGGTGTGCTGTCGTCGGCGGAACGTACCCAGCCGACGCTCCCGGGCGTCGAGGAGGCCATGACCCAAAACGTGATGCTCACCGAGCCGAGGTCGACTCCGTCTTCGGCCGCTCCATCGCAGTTGGTCGACCTCACCCCGAAGCCGTCGGCGGAGGGTGGTCCGTCATCGTCCACACTGTCTCGTAAGCGGCCGGCCGACGCGCCGTTCTGCTACTCGTGTGGCAATGAGATGAACCGGGCCGGCAGTTGCTACGTGTGCTCAGCCTGCGGAGCAACGAGCGGCTGTTCCTGAGCGGTCACCGACGGCGTGCAAAGGGACCGTTTTTGAAACAGATCGGTCGGCGCTTAGTCGTTGGCCACGGTCCGTGGTCCGGTTATTGTCGGTCGGCCACGAAGAGGCCGTCGACCTGAAAAAGCCGCATGGTCTTCGGGTCGACCAACACTTCAAGGAGGCCGTGTAACGAGAATCCGAGGCTGGCCATTTCGGCGACCAGTTCGGTGAACAGCTTTTGCCCCTCGTACATGGTGACCAGGGAAAGCTCCAGTTCGATGGCGACCGTCTGCTTGAGCAATTCCGTGGCGCCGAGCAGCACCGGCCACTCGTAACCCTGCGTGTCTACCTTCAGCCAAACGCGATCGGTGGGGGAACAGTTGATCGATGCGAGTTCGTCGTCGAGGCGGCGGACGTCGACGACCTCGGTGCTTATGTAGCGCGACTCTGGTGCTGCATCTTGGTGAGCTTTGGCCATCGGAAGCAGGGAACTGCTCAGTTCGTTGCCCGAGTTGTTGAGCGTGAGTTCACCCTTCTCGGCCCCGACCGCTGCGTGGATTACCGTCCAGTTGGGGTCATTGGCCGACGCCGCGATGAGGGTGTCCAAACACACCCGCTGCGGTTCGTAGCTCGCAATACGTATCTTCGGGTCCATCTCGCGCACGTCGCCCGCGTACTGGCCGCGGTTGGCGCCGACATCAATCACGAACGTCGGGCGGGTGAATTCGAATAACCGCGAACGCGACGCGTTCGCCGCATCGTCGAGCCACCCATTCCAGTTCTTGTGCGGATCCGCGACCAGGACCTGGCCGCCCCGAGCCGCCACTTTGCCAAGTTCGTGCATCACCCGGCCGCGAATCCTCCATTGCAGGGTCACGAGCTTGGACTGCCCTGAGGTCATGGTCTTCCTTTGGTGATCGGGTCAAGAGTTTCGCGGTTGGTTTCGGGTCGGTACTGCGGTGTGGAGTTCGGGGCGGTGGGCGATGACGTGTTGAACAGGATTATGACCAGGCTCCTTCCCCACCTGTACTTCGGGCCCTTTTCGGGCCCCGTGGCGATGACATAATCGGTTGAACAGCGATGAACCTTGACTTCTCCGCCAGAAGCCGCCGACCCGCGTGGTTCGTGGTGCCGGACCTCCCGGTACCACTTGGAGTCGAGGCTGGTGATATCGCACGGGCGTGCGGTGTGAGATTCGGCTGTAGGTTAAACCAGCGGAGACGCGGTCGGCTCAAGACAACCGTCGCCGTCGCCGACCTTTTCTGTCCGGTCGAGGCATCACCCGGGACGTGCGAAGGAAGGTCGAGGTAACCAACGAGTGACACTGTCTGGGGCGACCGGCGTCTGGGTGTCGGCTAGCCCAAACACAACCGTTGGCCACGACGTGATCCTTGATGGACGCGGCGGCCTCACCATTGGGGAGAACGGTCAACCTCTCGAGCGATGTCGCTATCTGGACGTTGACGCACGACCCTCAGGCCGCCGACTTCGGAACCTGCGCCGGGCCTGTCCGGATCGAGTCCTACGCCTGGCTGGGTTTTCGCTCGACGGTCCTGCCCGGGGTGACGGTCGGCGAAGGCGCGGTCGTCGCAGCCGGCGCGGTCGTGACGAAGAATGTCGCACCGTATGCGATCGTCGGCGGTGTTCCCGCTGTCGTGTTGGGCGAGCGCAATCGGGACCTCGGCTACCGCTGCGGCGGTGGTTTCCACTTTGTGTAGCGACACGTGCCACACCACGCAAGGCTATGAGCCGTGCGTCTGCCTGATCGCGACCTGGTGATGCCGCTGACCGGTCAGGCCGAAGGCCCGTCCCGGTCCTGAGGGCCGGCAACGACCACCATCGGGACGGGCCGCCACTAGGATGTATCGGTGGCGTTTTCGGGAATTCGACGGAAATCGGCGCGTCCTTGCACTTCAGCCGGCGAACGCGCGGGGGTAGGTTTCCGACGCCGGGCGGCCGTCTGCTTTTGTGGGGTCTCCCTGCTGCTGCTCGGACCCGACGGGTTCCTTGGCCGGTCTCCGGCCCGAGGGGCCGCTCGGGTCCGGTTTGTCTCGGCCTCTGCCCGAAACGGTCTCACCCCGGCACTCATAGACCAACTGGTTGCCATCGGCCGGGCCACCGGCGCACGGGCGACGGTTCTGCACCAGGGCACGCTCGATCTCGTATCCACCCACCGGGGGCCGCGAACGGTTGTGCTACCGCCGGCGGGTTTTGCCTATCCGTTGGCGACGCGGGTCGTCGACGCCACCGTCGCGTCGACGTTCACCGGAAACGACGCAGCGGCCGCCCTTGCGAAGAATCTCGGTGTGGTTGGGCGGACTTCAGCGGCTCTGCGCCGGGTTCGCATCGGCGATACACTTATCGTCCGCCGCTGGCGAACCGGCGAAGGGTCTGAAGGCTCGCTGGTTCCGTCGACCACGACCGATCGGCCGTCCCCAACTTCGGTGGTTCCGTCGACCACAACGGCCACGCCGACCGCAACGGCCACTACGGGCGCGCCGACATCGACGGCCACTACGGCCACTACGGCCACTACGTCCACTACGGCCACTACGGCCACTACGGCCACGCCGACCGCAACGGCCACTACGGCCGCCCCGACAGCGACGGCCACTACGGGGCCGACCACTACCATGACGGTTTCGGCCACCACCGCGACCACGATTGCGGTTTCGACTGCGACTACAGCGACGACGTACATCGCCTCTATACCCGCCCCTTCGGGGAAACTCCCGCTTGAGGTTCAATCCGTTGTCATCGGTGCGATCGTGCCCGACGCAAGCATGCTCGGCGCGGAACTTATTGTTTCGGCGTCAACCGGTGACCGCATCGGCCTTGAGCGACCCGATCGGGTGCTCCTGTGGGATCTGAAGAACGCAGACGAGGTGGTACGGCGGGCCACGGCCATTGTCGGAGAGCGTTTTGTGTTCCGGTCATGGGACGATGATGTGCTTGATTCCGTGCTCTCCTCGGCCTCGTTGAAACACCTCGTCGGGGAGTTTGCGATCTCCCGGAATTCCGATGACATCACGATTGAACCGGGTTGGGTGGAAGCCAACATCAGGCGTGTCAACCTCCCGATCATCGGGGAGATGAGCTGTCACCGTCTGGTCGTCGGCCCTTTGAGGGAGGTGTTGTCGGAGATCGATGGAGCCGGGCTGGCTTTGCTCATCGATGTCGAAGACACCCAGCGGTACGGAGGATGTCTGAGCGTGCGCGAAATCCGTTCGGTGAGCGGGTCGCAAGGGCGAAACCTTTCGCGACACAGTTGGGCCGTGGCGATCGACATCAACCCTTCATCGAATCCCTTCGGAGGAGCGGTCACGATGGATCAACGCATCGTTGACGTGTTCCGACGCCACGGGTTCGCCTGGGGCGGGAGTTTCCCGATCACCGACGGCATGCACTTCGAATACATTGGCACGCCCCGGGTAGTGGGTTCTCCGCTACCGAGTGCACCGCCGACCACCTCCACTTCGACTTCGACTTCGACTTCGACTTCGACTTCGACTTCGACTTCGACATCTACTTCGACATCTACTTCGACATCTACTTCGACCTCCACGACGCTCCCGACGTCGGCCACAATGCACCCGACGTCGAGTTCGGTGACGACGCTCCCGACGTCGACGGCGGTTTCTTCATCGGCGTCGATCTCCGCGCCGACTGCAACGCCGACTGCAACACCGACTGCAACGTCCCCGTCGTCGCCGACGGGTAGCGTGCCGCCGCAATCATGACTCATGCTGAGTAGACAGATGACTCGCAATGAGTCAAGCTCGGTGTCGTGAGCAGAGCACTGAATACCGACCGCTACGAGCTGACGATGGCCGATGCGGCGCTCAGTTCCGGGATTGCGGACCGGTCGGCGGTATTCGAGGTGTTCACCCGACGCCTCCCGCCGGGCCGTCGCTACGGAGTCGTGGCCGGCACCGCCCGGATTGTCGATGCGATCGAGCACTTCCGTTTCAGTCCCGACCACCTCGACTATCTCCGCACGCTCGGCCTGTCACAAGCGCTGCTTTCATGGCTGCAGGGTTACTCGTTCTCCGGCAACGTGTGGGGCTTTCCGGAAGGTGAAATCTACTTTCCTGGAGCACCGATCCTCACGGTCGAAGCACCGTTCGTGGAGGCCGTGCTGCTCGAGACGGTGGTGCTTTCCATTCTCAACCACGACTGCGCGGTGGCCGCGGCCGGAAGCCGGATGGTGACCTCCGCAGCCGGGCGTCGAACGATCGAAATGGGCTCCCGACGCACCGACCCCGACGCTGCTGTGGCCGCAGCACGAGCAGCCGCGATAGCGGGGCTCGACGCCACGTCGAACCTCGAAGCCGGGGCCCGTTACGGTCTCGCGACGGCCGGTACCGCGGCCCATGCGTTCACGCTGGCCCATCTCGATGAAGAAGTGGCGTTTCGCGCCCAGATTGCGGCCCAGGGCGTCGGTACCACCCTTCTGGTCGACACCTACGACATTCCGAGCGGGCTCCGTTCGGCGGTACGGGTGGCACTCGAATTCGGCGCGGCCGGTCCCGGCGGGGTCCGGATCGACTCGGGTGATCTCGTGCTGGAGACTCGCAACGCCCGTCGTCTCCTCGATGAGTTGGGGGCAACGGAGACGCGCATCGTCGTCTCGGGGGATCTCGACGAGTTCCGCATCGACGAGTTGGTCCGGGCCGGTGCGCCCATCGACGTCTTCGGAGTCGGCACGAGTCTGGTCGTAGGATCCGGCGCCCCGACGGCCGGGCTGACCTACAAGCTGGTGGCGATTGCCGACAGTGTTGGGGTCATGCAGCCGGTCGCCAAACGGTCCGCTGGAAAGGCCGGAGTCGGAGGGCGCAAGGTTGTGCGACGCTGCGAGACCCATCACGGTATCGAAGAGTCACTATTGGTCGGACCACCGCTGTCGGAGAGCAACCTGCAGGTCCCGTTCATGCTTTCCGGGGTCGTCCAACCGCGAGAAGATGTGCACGTTGCGATCGCACGCCACCGCAACTGGAGGCCCAGGTTGGCCCATCTCGGAGCGCTCGATATCACCGAAGGAGAATCGCTCGTGACCCCCAACGTTGTCGTCGTGACCCCCAACGTTGCCGTCGTGAAACCCGACGTTGTGGCCGAGGCCGCCATCGGACCCGCCGCGACTGTGGTCGGGCCAAGCGTGGTGGAATCACCGTCCGGCCCAGCGCCGAGGCGCGCACTGATTGTCGTCGACTGCCAAAACGATTTTTGTGAAGGGGGATCGTTGGCGGTCGAAGGTGGTGCAGCGGTCGTCGCACGTATCAGCAGCTACCTTCTCGGGAAGCCGACGGATGTTGACGTCGTTGTTGCGACCCTCGACGCCCACGTGGATCCGGGGGTCCATTTCAGCGAATCGCCGGACTGGATCGATTCTTGGCCGGCCCATTGCGTGGTCGGCACGAGCGGGTCGCACCCGCATGCCAACTTTGCACCGGCATTGGGAATCATTGACATGTGGTTCGAAAAAGGTGCCCACGAAGCTGCGTATTCGGGTTTCGAGGGCCGGTCGACGACGACACAGGAGACCCTCGACGAGTACCTGCGTCGTCGGAAGGTATCGGCGGTGGACGTCGTCGGTCTTGCCACCGACTATTGCGTCGGGGCGACGGCCCGGTCTGCGCTCTCCAAAGGATATTCAGTACGCGTACTTAGTGATTTGTGTGCCGCTGTCGATTCGAGCGGAGGGGAAACGATGCTCGGCGAACTCCGCGAGGCCGGAATCGAAGTTGTGGAATCCGTGACACGCTGATGACGCACCCGCTTCCGGTCTCCATAGAAATTTCATTGTGTGTACTTACTATTAATCAAGGCCGTCTCGCCGTTCTTGCCTCTCGCAACACCGAGTCGAACGTGTGGGCGTTCCCGGGTTGTCCGTTGGCCGGACTCGAGTCTTGCGATGACGTCGCCGAACTCCTTCTGCTCAGTCACAAACCCCAACGCGAAACCACGTTTCTCGAACAACTTCGCACGTACGGGCCGCGCGCAGGGAGGGACGGTGCCGGCCTCCTGTCAGTGGCCTACGTCGCACTCGTCGCCGACCTGCATTCGCGTTCGCAATCTTCCACAACCCGTGTCTTCGCGCTTGATGATCTCGCCGGCTCCGGGTTTCTCGCCGACGAACAGGAGCGGATTCTTGCCGATGGGGTGGAGCGGGTCCGTTCCAAGCTCGAATACACGACCGCCGCAACGTCGCTGGTAACGGAACCATTCACCATCCCTGAACTTCGGCGGGTGTACGAGTCCGTTTGGGGGGTTGCTTTGCACCCGGCCAATTTCCGCCGGAAGGTATTGACGACACCAGGTTTTGTTGAGCGGATCACCAACGCCGAAAACGAACGGGGCCCCGAGTTGTATCGCCGAGGAAGCGCACAGTTGCTACATCCTGCGATGTTGCGACCCACCGAAACGACAGCGTGACGAATCCTTACCAACGTTCCGTCGCCCCACAAACATCACGTTTCGCGCGCACCGCTAGCGCTATCGGGCAACCTCGACTAGGGTACCGAGCACGGAAAAAGGACCCGCACCACGCGGGGACATCAGCCCCGCGATTTTGCGGGGCGAACAATCCGGGGCCATGAGGTCCCGCTCTACCAGGCGTTGCGATTCACCCTTTGAATCTCAGCGTGAGGAGGAATGTGATCTCACTACGAATGCGGTTTGCTTCGGTTGCGTGCCTTTCGGTACTCGCAGTTCCGGGGCTCGCTTCCGCGGCTCAGGCTTCACCGGTTTGGGAGCGCTCGATAGCGGCCTTTCCGACGTCCCTGCAGGCTCTGTCGACCCAGACGCAGCGAGTAGATGTCGTGGCCGAGCTCGCCCGTCGTCTTCTGGCGTTCGGTTCCTCGCCGAGGTCCTCGATCGTGACGTCTGTGGTGGTTCCATCAACGTCCGGTTCATCGGGCAGTGTCACCTCAACACCGGTCTCGCCCGCAACTGCGTTGACCCTGACGTCAACCGGGCCTTCACCGGTAGGAGCGCCTTCCGTGCCCGCGACTGACGGCCCGTCGTGGAGCGCGACAGTGGTCGAAACCGGCTCGATCAGTCGGCTGCGTTCGGCTGTTGCACTTCCGGTTGTTCCGGTTGTTCCGGAGGATGCAGTCGTCGAGGAAACGTCCACCGATCGAGACCAGTTGATTCGTATGCTCGCGTATGAAGTGGGTGCCCGCACCAAGGTTGACCCGGCCGCGCTTGAGAGCATCTGGCGCCGTACGGAAGACCGTCGGATGCGCGCCGTTCTCAGCGCATTGGCTCAGGTCGGAACTCCCTATCGGGCGGCGGGAAACCAACCGGGTGGCTTTGACTGCTCCGGGCTCACGTCGTACGCGTGGTCACAGGCCGGCGTGAAGATCGCACGTTCCTCGGGTGATCAGATCAACGCCACTTCGCCCCGTACGTTCGAGCAGATGCTCCCCGGGGACCTCATCTGGCGGCCAGGTCATGTCGGGATGTATCTCGGCTACGGCGACGCGATGGTGCACTCCCCACAAACCGGCAAGACCGTCGAGGTGCGAACCATCGGCAAAGGTGTCCGCTTTGGCTCACCGCTGCCCTCTTCCTGAATCCTCCGATAATCCCCCGCGTCCGGTTTGCACCGTCGAGTTCAGAACTGTTCGCGGAATTCCTGGAATTCCCGCTGTAGGGCGGCGAGTTGATTCGTGAGTACCGCAACGTCGGATTCGAGCGCACCGACCCGATCCCTCCAGGATCCGCCGGAATCGCCAGCCGTCCCCTGAACGGGCGGAGCGGCGAAGGCATCGAGATCGATCGGGCCACCGAGGAGTTGGGCCACCCGGGCCTCTTTCTGGCCGGGCATTCGCGGTAGCCGTTCGATCAACGGGCCCCTCCAAGGGCGTGCGTAACCGTCGGGGATGTCGGGAGTGGCTGTTGATGAACGGAGCATTCCCGCATCTGACCGGGTCGGGTACTCGCTTGGATCGGGTGAGACCGTCGGATCGGCGAGTCGGTCAAGTACGAGATCAACCGATTGCAGGTCGTCGAACACAAACAGTCGCTCGGTCCGCGCTTTCAACTCGCCGAGGGTCTGCGGACCGCGAAGCAGAAGAACGGCAATGATGGCGGCCTCCGACGGCGTGAGGAGCAGGCGCTCGTCGACCACGTGCTTGTACTTGTCGACTCGGGAACCGGCACCCGAGTGCACGATGCGGACCAGCCGGTGGTCGGTTCGTAGTCGGTCGAGGCCTTCCGTCACGGTCGCACCGGAGTAATTCACCACCGGCTCGCGGTTGGTCGACTGGTTGCACGCGTTCACCAAAGCGTTGAGGGTGAGCGGATACTGCTCGGGCGTCGTCATCTGCTTTTCGATGAGACAGCCGAGCACCCGAACTTCGAGAGGCGTGAGCATTCCCTCGACGCTACCCCTCGGGGCGACTTCCGTGTGCCTGGGCTACCGCCCGTCTGGCGCGTGCACAGTGGTTGCGGGCAACATGGGGCCATGATTTGTAAAGACCGCGTTGCCATTGTCACCGGAGCGGGCCGAGGCATCGGCCGTTGTCACGCTATTGAGCTCGCCCGGCAGGGTGCCAAAGTTGTGGTCAACGACCTTGGTGGGGAGATGGACGGCACGGGCGGTTCGCTGTCCCCCGCCCAGGAGGTCGTGCAGGAGATCAAGGGCATGGGTGGTGAGGCGATTGCCAACGGCGACAACGTGGCGAGCTGGGAGGGTGCTCAGCGCATGATCAACATGGCGGTCGAAACGTTCGGCGATCTCCACATCGTGGTCAACAATGCGGGCATTCTCCGCGACCGCATGCTCGCGAACATGACCGAGGAGGAGTGGGATGCCGTTATCAACGTGCATCTGAAAGGGACCTTCGCCCCTTCGCGCTGGGCTGCGGCCTACTGGCGCGAGCGGGCCAAGGCGGGTCACCCGGTCGACGGACGCATCATCAACACGTCGTCGGTATCAGGCATCTACGGCAACGCCGGCCAGACCAACTACGGAGCGGCCAAGGCGGGTATCGCCGCCTTTACGATCATCGCCTCACGTGAACTCGGCCGCTATGGCGTCACCGTAAACGCCGTTGCCCCCATCGCGCTGACCCGCATGACCGAGAACCTCGGAAACAATTCGGGGGTCACCGATGCCGAGCGCGACGCTCGCGGGCCGCACTGGGTTTCTCCAATCGTTGCGTGGCTGGCGTCGCCGGAGTCCAAGCACGTGACGGGCCGCGTGTTCGAAGCATCGGGTGGAATCCTCGGCATCGCTGAAGGTTGGCACCGGGGGCCGTACATCAAGCCGGAGGAGCAGCATCTCGATCCGGCGAACCTCGGTGTCGTCGTCAACGATCTCCTTGCCAAGGCCGCTGAACCAACGCCGATGCTCGGCAATCCCTAAGGGTGCCCCCGGTCGGTGTCGCCCGGCATGAACGGGATCTCGATGAACGGTTTCTCGGATCACGCAGCACGGCGGTCACGCGGTAGCTCGTATGCTCACCTATGATTTGTTCGTTCTCTGCGGTCTCGACGTGACGTGGGGTCTCCGGTGACAAGAAGCATCGGCATGCCACTTGAGCGGCGCGCACGGCGGTTCGATGGCGAACGGTAGTGTGCGCGGGATGAAGATCTACCTCGCAGGTCCGTTGTTCACCGAAGCCGACCGCGACTTTCTCGAGTCATGCGCGGAGACGCTGGAATCTCGGGGTATCGAGTGCTT